>DASQLG010000113.1:0-24882 GCA_035630115.1 Microbacterium sp.
AGAACCGCGGTACCACCCCGCGTTGCCCCGGTTCTGCAACCGGCGCCCCTCTCACTGCGGCTGTGACGGGCCTGCCCCGTCCGGTTCTACTGAGGGCGTGGGCCCTGTTCTTCCGGAAGCTCCCCGGTGATGCCGGATCGACGCTGGTCCGTCGATTCTACGCGCTGATGCCGGCGCCGGGCGATCAGGGCCGACAGCCGATCGAGTCCGATCACGCCCACGGCGATCACCGCGTTGGCGAGCACCACCTCGAGCAAGCCGAGTGCCACTCCGCCCCACCCCGAGATCGTCGGATCGAAGAACGGGTACGGGAAGCGATCGGAGACGTGCGGGAACCACTGTCCGCGCAGGATCGAGATCACGCCGTAGGCGAGGGGGAACAGCAGCCACCACAGCGCGTCGCGCAATCGCACGATCCCGTGCGGGCCGAAGACGATCCAGTCGATGAGCACCATCGCCGGGATCACATAGTGCATGACGAACCGCGACCGGTACTCGACCGCGACGGCGGGATCGGAATCCGTCATCCCCGGAAGAGGGCTCGCGCCACCCTCCACGATCACGTGCGAAATGAGCGCGGTCGTGACGATCCACAGCGTGATGCCGCCGCGCAGCCTCGGCGCCACGGGATCGGCGGTTCCCCGGTGGATCATCACGTACACGACGATGGAGAAGTAGCCGAGTACGGCCAGCACGCTGAGCGTCGTGAAGAACGCCAGTCGCCACTCCTGGCTCATGATCCCGAAGACGCAGGCCAGGACGATGGCGGTTCGCCACCACAGCGCCGGCTTCGTGAAGACCGTGGCCGTGCGGCCCGCGTCCTCCATCGCGATCCCCTTCCGCTCGTGTGCTCGGAGCGTATCGTCCGCGTAGCGTGGAGGGATGGTCCGCAACTCCGAGCCACCCGCACCGCGCCTGTCGGCACCTGATCTCCCTCCGCACCTCGAGAGCGGGCCGTCGCCCAGCCGCGGCGGCGACTACTTCTGCGTGCGCTGGTCGGCGCTCGATCCCCTGACGGATGCCGCGCACGCCACGATCACCGAGTGCGCAGTCCTCGAGGCATCCGTCGAGCGCCTCGAACTGACCGGGGCGACGCTTGTGGACGTCGACGTGCGCGACCTCCGCGCCACCACGATCACGGGCCGGGCAGCGCGTCTGCGCCGCGTACGGATCACCGGCGGAAGAATCGGCACGCTCGACCTGGCAGAGGCGGAGCTGGACGAGGTGGAGCTGCGCGGCGTCCGGATCGACTACCTGTCGCTGGCCGCGGGGCGCATCACCGACCTTCTGATCGCCGACTGCACGATCGGAACGCTCGACGTGCCGCAGGCGACCGTGACGCGGGTCGGATTCGCGAACTCCCGCGCGGACGATGTCGACACCCGCGGCCTGCGCGCGACAGACCTCGACCTGCGCGGTCTCGAAGCGGTGTCGTACCTCGATGCCGCCTCGCTGCGCGGTGCGATCCTGTCGCCGCGCCAGGTGGAGTACCTCGCGCCGGCGATGGCCGATGCCCTCGGCATCCGCGTCCTGGTCTGAGCCGGACCGCTGCGACTCAGCGGCACCCGGGTAGAATCGACGGACATCCCACATTCAGGCACGCTCACACAGTGCCGCACATATCGCACAGGAGACCTCATGGCTGCCCTTCGACCGGTTCAGGACGCAATTCCGGACAAGCCCGCCCTCGAGGGTCTCGAAGCGAAGTGGTCGGGGCGGTGGGATGCCGAGGGCACGTACCTCTTCGATCGCCTGCGCGCAGTCGAGGTCGGCCGCGCGGGGATCTACTCCGTCGACACCCCCCCGCCCACCGCCAGCGGGAGTCTGCACATCGGGCACGTGTTCTCCTTCACGCACACCGACATCAAGGTGCGGTACGAGCGGATGCGCGGCAAGTCCGTGTTCTACCCGATGGGCTGGGACGACAACGGCTTGCCCACCGAGCGCCGCGTCCAGAACTACTACGGCGTGCGGTGCGACCCGTCCCTTCCCTACGACCCCGGCTTCACGCCTCCCTACGAGGGCGGCGACAACAAGAGCTCGCGCGCCGCCGATCAGGTGCCGATCAGCCGCCGTAACTTCATCGAGCTGTGCGAGACGCTGACCGTGCAGGACGAGGTCACCTTCGAGGCGCTCTTCCGCCAGCTCGGGCTCAGCGTCGACTGGACGCAGACCTACCGCACGATCTCCGATGACACCATGCGCACCAGTCAGCGGGCGTTCCTGCGCAACCTGGAGCGCGGTGAGGCATACCAGGCCATGGCCCCGACCCTGTGGGACATCGACTTCCGCTCGGCGATCGCGCAGGCCGAGCTCGAGGACCGCGAGCAGCCGGCGGCGTACCATCGCGTCGCGTTTCCCCTGCAGGACGGCAGCGGCACGATCGACATCGAGACGACGCGGCCCGAGCTCCTGCCGTCGTGCGTGGCTCTCGTCACACACCCCGATGGTCCGCTCAAGCACCTCATCGGCACCAAGGTCTGGACGCCGTACTTCACAGCGCCGATCGAGGTGCACGGGCACCATCTCGCGCAGGCTGACAAGGGCACCGGCGTGGCGATGGTCTGCACATTCGGCGACGTCACGGACATCGTGTGGTGGCGCGAGCTGCGCAACAGCGACGGCTCGGACCTCCCCAACCTCACGACCCTCGGCCTCGACGGCCGATTCCTCCCCGAGGCGCCCGAGGGCATCTCCAACCAGGAGGCGGTCACCTGGTACGAGGCCGAAATGGCGGGCAAGACGGTCTTCAGCGGTCGCAAGGCCATCGTGGAGAAGCTCCAGGAGACCGGCGACATCCTCGAGGTGTCCAAGCCCTTCACCCACGTCGTGAAGTTCTATGAGAAGGGCGATCGCCCGCTCGAGATCGTCTCGACGCGACAGTGGTACATCCGCAACGGCGCACGCGACGAGCAGCTCCGCGAGAAGCTCATCGCGCTCGGCCGCGAGGTGTCGTGGCATCCCGATTTCATGCGGGTGCGCTACGAGAACTGGACGAACGGCCTGACCGGCGACTGGCTCGTCTCACGCCAGCGGTTCTTCGGCGTTCCGATTCCGGTCTGGTACGGACTCGACGCGAACGGCGATCGGGATTACTCGCGCGTGCTCACCGCGGATGCCGCTCAGCTTCCGGTCGATCCGACCAGCGACGTGCCCCCCGGGTACACCGAGGCGCAGCGGGGAATCGCCGGCGGCTTCGAAGGCGAGCAGGACATCTTCGACACGTGGGCTACCTCGTCTCTGACCCCGCAGCTCGCCGGTGGCTGGGAGCGTGACGCCGAGCTGTGGAACCTGGTCGCGCCATTCGACGTGCGCCCGCAGGGCCAGGACATCATCCGCACCTGGCTGTTCTCCACACTGCTGCGCAGCGCCGTCGAGGACCACCGCGCACCGTGGACGGATGCCGCGATCTCGGGCTTCATCGTCGATCCCGACCGCAAGAAGATGTCCAAGTCGAAGGGCAACGTCGTCACGCCCGCCGACATCCTCTCCCAGCACGGCTCGGACGCCGTGCGCTACTGGGCGGCGTCGTCTCGACTGGGCACGGACGCCGCGTTCGATCCGCAGAATCCGACCCAGATCAAGATCGGGCGACGCCTCGCGATCAAGATCCTCAACGCCGCGAAGTTCGTGCTGTCGTTCCCCGTCCCTGAAGGTGCGGAGGTGACGCACGCACTCGATGCGTCCATGCTCGCCACGCTCGACGGCGTGGTGCGCGAAGCGACGAAGGCGCTGGAGGCCTACGACCACGCACGCGCGCTCGAGCTGACCGAGTCGTTCTTCTGGACGTTCTGCGATGACTACCTCGAGCTCGTGAAGGAGCGCGCCTACGACCGTTCCGATATCGGGCAGCCC
Source organism: Microbacterium sp. (assembly GCA_035630115.1). Lineage (GTDB taxonomy): Bacteria > Actinomycetota > Actinomycetes > Actinomycetales > Microbacteriaceae > Microbacterium. Next base: position 3,856 of record DASQLG010000113.1, read on the forward strand.
TCGGCAGCGCTCGCACTGCGGATCGCGATCGCGACGCTGCTGCGCCTCTTCGCCCCGGTGCTGTCGTTCGCCTCGGAAGAGGCCTGGTCGTGGTTCAACGAGGGCTCGGTCCACACCGCCGATTGGCCTCGGCCGCTCGGCATCGACGGCGATCCCGCTGTGCTCACCGCGGTCGGCGAGGCGCTGATCGGAATCCGCCGCGCCAAGACCGAGGCGAAGGCCTCGCAGAAGACACCCGTCACGCGTATGACGATCGCCGCACCCGCGGCATCCGTCGCCCTCCTCGAGGTCGCCGAGGAAGACCTGAGAGCGGTCGGGCGCATCGCCGAGATCCACTATGCGGATGCCGGCACCTTCGCCGTCACGGAAATCGAACTCGCCCCGCAGGAGGCCTGACATGCAACTCGGCACACGTTGGACCGCCGGCGGCGATCCGCCCGCATCACTCCCGGAGGCGCTGCGCCTGCAGATCGCCGCCGTGGAAGCGGTGATCCCGTCAGACCAACTCGGTCAGCCGGCACCGCGGTGGACCCTGACCTGGCTCGAGGGCAAGCCGATCGCCGAGCTGGACACGGGGGTGATCGTGAGCCTCGACGACGACGGCGAGGCTGTCGTGCACCACGACAGCGGCGGGTTCGCCGAGGCCTAATCCGCCGCCGCATCCGCTTCGGCTCCGGCGCGTCGAGTCCCGACGATCAGGAGCCGGCTGGCGACGAGTGCCGCAACGACCACCACGCCCGCCGCCAGCAGGAACGGGAGCCTCAGGTCGATCCGGGCGACCCAGCCGCCGAGCAGCGTCGCGATCGGGAACAGACCCCACGTCAGCATGCGGATGATGCCGAGCACCCGACCGAACAGCGGGGCCGGCACGATCTGCTGGCGCAGTGCGCCCCACGGAACGTTCCAGGTGGAGACGGCGAACGCGAACAGGGCGTAGGCGAGCACCGCGGTCACGAGGTTCGGCGCCAAGCCGATGAGCAGCATCGCCACTGCGGCCACGAAGTTCGCCGAGAACATCACCCACCCCCGGCCGACGCGCGCGACGATCGCGGGCGCGACGAGCGAGCCGATCAGCGCACCCGCGCCGATCCCCGCGGTCACGAAGCCGATCGCGGCCGGTGCGACGTGCTGCTCGTCCAGGAAGTACAGAACCGTCCCCGCCTGCGCGAACGAGAACGCCGACCCCACCAGCGAGGTGAACAGCACCATCGCCCGGAGGTAGTGGTTGCCCCAGAGGTACGCGACCGCCTCGCGTGCCGGCACCTTGGTCTGCGCGAGCGGCGTCGCGACCGGCTCGGGTGCGGGACCGGAGACCTCGATGTCGGGAGCATCCCGATCGGGCACCACGTCACGGTCGCGCAGCGGTCGCGCGGCGGACAGCGGAAGCAGGAGGGCGAGGACGACCGGAACCAGGTAGCCCACCGAACCGACCCAGAGGGGCAGCGCGAGCGACACCGCGAAGAGCACCCCCGCGATCGGGGTCGCGATGAAGCTGTCGATCGTGACCTGAGCAGCCTGCATCCTGCCGTTCGCGCGATCGAGCTGACGCCGTGTGACGACGCCCGGGATCACCGCGTTCGTCGCATTGTCGAAGAGTGTTTCACCGAGGCCGAAGACGAGCGTGCCGACGAACAGGGTCCAGAGACTGATCTGACCGGTCGCGGTGAGGATCGCAAGCCAGAGTGCGACAGAGCAGCGGATGCCGTTCGCCGCCGCCATGATCACCCGGCGGTCGAACTTGTCGACCAGCATGCCGGCCGGTAACCCGAAGACGAGCCACGGGAGGAAGGAGAGGGCGCCGATCACCGAGATCATGAGCGGGTCCCGGGTGAGGGTGGTGGCGATCAGGGGAACGGCGGTGCGGCCGACGCCGTCGGCGAGGTTGCTGAAGGCCGCGGCTGTCCAGAGCTTGCCGAAGTCGCGGCCGAGCGGGTCCTCGCGAGGCCGCCCGGCCGTCGTCTTCGACGACGCGGTCGCTTCTCCGGAGTCGGGCGAGACGTCCGCGTCGATCGCCTCGGTCATCGTGGAAGGATGCCGATGGCACCGCGTGCCTCGGCGGCACCGCGAGCGCCGAGCCCGGTCGTCCGCGTCTCGGCAGCACGACGGTAGGCGGGGCCGCCGCGTCTCTCGAGGCGAGCCGCCACGAAGAGGTCGAGTGCGGACGCCGCGTGCAGCAGCAAGCTCTCGAACGGCGTCACGGCGGCGCGGGCTGCGGAAACGGTGGTCATGACCGTCCTCCCAGTTCGGGGAGCGGGAACACGTCGGCCCGGATGGTCACGGGCCGCACATCCTCGCCGGTCTGATCGCGGTAGGCGTCCACGGCGTCGTCGATCAACGCCATGATGCGGGTGGAGAGCTCCTTGCTCTGCGCAGGGGTGAGCCGAGCGGTCGCCGTGGAGATCAGCGTTCCGCTGTGCCACGTCTCTCCCGCGCTCGAGAGGCCGTCGTTGACGAAGTCCATCAGCTGCTCGTGACGGTTGCGGAAGAACTCGTTCATGACGATCTGCGTGGCGGCGCGTCCGGCCGGAGTCTTCATCGCATCGGCGTTGGCGAACGAGATGCCGCCGATCGGGCGCTCCCACCATCGCTCCCTGGCCGTGCCGCGATCGGTGCACTCGCGGATGAGGTCGTGCTTCGCCAGAGCGCGCAGGTGGTAGCTCGTCGAGCCGCTGGACTCGCCGAGCTTCTCTGCCAGCGAGCTTGCGGTCTGCGGACCGTACTGGCTCAGGATGTCGTAGATCCGAACGCGCAGCGGGTGCGCCAGTGCTCGGAGCGCACCGGTGTCGAGCACACGGTCTTCGGAGTGTCGCTGCTCGACGCGGGTCGCGACATCCGGCATCTCCTGCGTCTGCTCGTCCATGTATGACAGAGTAACAATGCAAAGCGTTCTTTGCAAGGACTTATTTGCAACCCCCTGTTTGCAAACGATTCGCGGCATCCATAGCGGCACTGGGTAGGCTGACGACATGCTCTCCGAGAACCCGCTCCTATCCCCCAGCACCCTCGCATACGGTCTTCCGAACTATGCGGCAATCCGCCCGGAACACTATCTGCCCGCGTTCGAGCAGGCGTTCGCCGAGCAGATGCAGGAGATCGGCGCGATCACGCGTGTGCGCTCGATGCCCACGTTCGAGAACACGCTCGTGCCACTGGAGAGCAGTGGGAAAGTGCTGGGTGATGTCTCCCGCACCTTTTACACGGTCTCCTCCGCGGATGCCACACCCGAGATCCAGGAGATCGAAGAACGGCTGGCACCGCTGATGTCGGCACATCAGGACTCGATCGAGCTCGACTCCGCCCTGTACTGGCGCATCAAGACTCTCCACGAGCAGCTCGACGATCTCGACCTCTCTTCGGAGCAGCGGTATCTGGTGCAGCGGCGGTTTCGCGAGATGTCTCACGCGGGTGCAGGTCTCGACGACGCGGCCAAAGAGCAGTTGACCGCCCTCAATCAACGGCTGTCCACCCTCACGACCACGTTCGAGAAGAACCTCCTGCGCGACACGAACGACCTCGCCGTCGTTTTCGACGACATCGCCGAACTCGACGGACTCGCCGAGGGTGAGCTGTCGGCGGCGGCGCAGGCTGCCGCCAACCGTGGCCTGGACGGCAAGTGGGTCATCACGCTCACCCTCTTCACCGGACACCCCTACCTTGCGTCTCTGACGAACCGCGACAGCCGCAAGCGCATCCTCGACGCGTCGCGGGCTCGTGGCTCGCGCGGCGGCGAGAACGACAATCGCGCCGTCCTGCGGGAGATCGTGCAGTTGCGCGCGGAACGGGCTGCTCTGCTCGGGTACGACTCGCATGCCGCCTACATCACGTCGGACGAGACAGCGGGCTCCCCCGAGGCGGTGCACGACCTCCTGCGACGGCTCGCGGTCCCCGCCGCGCGGAACGCCGCAAGAGAGCAGTCGGCGTTACAGGCGATCATCGACGACGAGCCGGAGCCGTTCGCACTCGAGGCGCACGACTGGGCGTTCTACACCGAGAAGGTGCGCGCGGCCGAATACGACCTCGACCGCTCCGCCCTGCGTCCGTGGTTCGAAGCCGAGCGCGTCCTGCATGACGGCGTCTTCCACGCCGCGACCGAGCTCTATGGCGTGACGTTCGCGGAACGCGGCGACCTCGGCGCGTACCATCCCGATGCACGGGTGTTCGAGGTGCACAACGCCGACGGGTCGCCGGTCGGACTCTTCGTTCTCGACCTGTACACGCGCGACACGAAGCGCGGCGGGGCGTGGATGAACTCGATCGTTTCGCAGTCGCGCCTGCGGGGCACCCAGCCGATCGTGGTCAACAACCTCAATGTGCCCAAGCCGGCCGCGGGCAAGCCCACGCTGCTCACGCTCGATGAGGTCACCACCCTGTTCCACGAGTTCGGACATGCGCTGCACGGGATGTTCGCCACCGTCACCTACCCGCACTTCGCCGGGACCAACGTCTTCCGCGATTTCGTCGAGTTCCCCAGCCAGGTCAACGAGATGTGGATCTACTGGCCGGAGGTCCTGGACACCTACGCCCGCCACGTCGAGACGGGCGAGCCGCTCCCCCGCGATGTGGTCGAGAAGCTGCGCGCATCCGAGGCGTTCAACCAGGGCTTCGCCACAAGCGAGTATCTCGCAGCCTCGTGGCTCGACCAGGCCTGGCACTCACTGAGCGCCGAGGCCGCGGCATCCGAGATCGATGTGGCCGAGTTCGAAGCGGCGGCCCTCGCCGACATCGGGCTCGACAACCCGGCTGTGCCCACCCGCTATTCTTCGACGTATTTCGCGCACGTGTTCTCGGGTGGCTACAGCGCGGGTTACTACTCCTACATCTGGAGCGAAGTCCTCGACGCAGACACGGTCGAGTGGTTCCGCGACAACGGCGGGCTGACGCGGGAGAACGGAGACCGGTTCCGCGAACGTCTGCTGGGGGTCGGCGGCTCAAAGGATCCGCTCGAGGCGTATAGGGACTTCCGCGGGCGGGATGCCGATATCCAGCCACTCCTGGAGCGTCGCGGCCTCGCCGCCTGATCCGCGGCTGTCAGAGGAGGCCGAGGTCTTCGGCGAACGCCCTCGTGCGCGCCGCCATCTCCGCGGGGACCTCGCCGACCGTGAAGTGACCGCCCGTATCGAGCCGCTCGAAAACGCGCAGGTCGCGGTAGAAGTCATGCGCGAGGGACACCGGGTAGTCCCCCTCATGGCGCTGGATGAACACGGCCGCCGGCAGCGGCACCGGTGGAATCGGTCCCGGCGTGTCGGCGCCCTCGTAATACGGGCGGAAGGACGAGCCGATGCTCTGGGTGACCCAGTAGATCATCGCTTCGGTGAGGAGCCGGTCGCGGGAGATCCGCCGCTCGATGGACGAGGGATCGCCGGCGGGGGTGTCGCTCCATTCGACCAGCTTTTCGACGAGCCATGCCAGCAGACCCGCGGGCGAGTCATTGAGTCCGACGGCCAGAGTGTCGGGCCGAGTCGCCTGCACATGGCCGTACGCGCCATCCGTCTGGTGCTTCGCCGCCAGTCGATCGAAGAATGCCCGTTCGTCGGGAAGACGCACATCGCGGCGCTGCTCACCGGTCGGGAAGTGCGCGTGCGTCACGAGGATGCCGGCCACCGCGTCCCGATGAGTCGCTGCGATCAGGTCGTTCACGTTCGCCGAGACATCCTCGCCATAGGTCAGGTAGCGGTCGTAGCCGAGCACCTCCGTCATGAGCCGGTGCATCGTGGCCGCCAGCCGCGTCTCGGTGATCGGACCGGCGAAATACGGCGTCGAGAAGGCGAATCCCGGCAGGCTTGCCACGACGACGTTGAAGTCCGGAAGCAGATCGGCGTAGTCCAGCTGGAGGCTGAACAGATGCGGCCAGCCGTGCATCACCAGCAGGGCGGGCGCATCGTCGCTGTCAGCACGCTGGTGGACGAAGTGGATCGTCGTGTCGCCGACGTCTGCGAGGAACTGCGGATGCCGATTCAGCCAGGCCTCGCGCCGGCGCCAGTCGAACACGGCCCACGACGCGACGAGTTCACGCAGATAGCCGGACGACATCCCGGACGGCGGTCGGTTCGGGGAGTCTTCGAGCAGACGTGCCGCCGCCAGGCGGGCTCGGAGGTCTTCGATCACGGCATCCGGCACATCGATGCGGAAAGGGCGCATCGCCCGAGGCTACGCCGCGGGTCGGACAGCGCCGGTCAGGCGCTCTTGCGAGCCTGCCGTTTGATGAATGTAGGCGCCGCGCCGGTCTCGACCGCGTCGCGCGTGACGATGACCTTCTCGACGTCGTCGTTGGACGGGATGTCGAACATGATCGGACCGAGGACGTCTTCGAGGATCGCCCGCAGGCCGCGAGCGCCCGTCTTGCGGTCGACAGCGAGGTCGGCGATGGCCTCCAGCGCCTCCGCGTCGAACTCCAGGCCGACGCCGTCGAGTTCGAACATGCGCTGGTACTGCTTGACCAGCGCGTTCTTCGGCTCGGTGAGGATCTCCATCAGCGCGACCTGGTCGAGCGGCGTGACGGAGGCCACGACCGGAAGCCGCCCGATGAACTCGGGGATCAGGCCGAACTTGTGCAGGTCTTCGGGGCGAACCTCGCTGAACAGGCTGAGGTCGTCGCCCTTGGTGTGCAGCGGGGCACCGAAGCCGATTCCATGCTTGCCGACCCGGCTCGAGATGATGTCCTCCAGTCCCGCGAAGGCGCCCGCCACGATGAACAGCACGTTCGTCGTGTCGATCTGGATGAACTCCTGGTGCGGGTGCTTGCGGCCGCCCTGCGGCGGAACAGAGGCTACGGTGCCCTCGAGGATCTTCAGGAGTGCCTGCTGCACCCCTTCGCCCGACACGTCGCGCGTGATCGACGGGTTCTCGGCCTTGCGGGCGATCTTGTCGACCTCGTCGATGTAGATGATTCCCGTCTCAGCGCGCTTGGTGTCGAAGTCGGCGGCCTGGATGAGCTTGAGGAGGATGTTCTCGACGTCCTCACCGACGTAGCCGGCCTCGGTCAGTGCGGTTGCGTCCGCGACGGCGAACGGAACGTTGAGCCGCTTGGCGAGCGTCTGGGCGAGATAGGTCTTGCCGCAGCCGGTCGGGCCGATGAGCAGGATGTTGCTCTTGGCGATCTCGACCTCGTCGGCGCGCTGTTCGGCGCTCTGGATGGTGCCGTGCGCGCGAATGCGCTTGTAGTGGTTGTATACCGCGACGGACAGGGCACGTTTGGCGGCCTCCTGCCCCACCACGTACTCCTCGAGGAAAGCGAAGATCTCACGAGGCTTGGGGAGGTCGAAGTCCGAGACGACACCGGTCGAGGACTCGGCCATCCGCTCTTCGATGATCTCGTTGCACAGCTCGACGCACTCGTCGCAGATGTACACGCCGGGACCGGCGATCAGCTGCTGGACCTGCTTCTGGCTCTTCCCGCAGAAGGAGCACTTGAACAGGTCGGCACTCTCACCGATGCGCGCCATCAGGCTCTCCTCCTTGCGTGCGGGGACGAGGCCCCAATGCGACGGGACGTGGCCCGGCTGTTCTCCGAGCCTAACCGCTGAGGCCGACATGCGCCGGGATTGCGACGCGCATTGTGGATGCCGCCGCGAGCGTTCTGCTGACGGCGGAACGTACCGCACGACGACGCCCCGCCACCTTCGGGAAGAAGGCGACGGGGCGTCGAGGGACGCGGGCTACTTGGTGAGAGCGGCCGGCACGCGCTTGCGGGTGGTCAGCACCTGGTCGACCAGACCGTAATCGACCGCCTGCCTGCCGTCGAGGATCTTGTCGCGGTCGATGTCACGGTTGACCTCGTCGACGGTGCGGTTCGTGTGCTTGGCAAGCGTCTCCTCGAGCCAGGTGCGCATGCGGAGGATCTCCGCGGCCTGGATCTCGATGTCGGACGCCTGGCCGTGGCCCGCCTCGCCCATCGCGGGCTGGTGGATCAGCACGCGCGCATTCGGCAGCGCAAGGCGCTTTCCGGGCGCACCCGCCGCGAGGAGCACGGCGGCGGCGGAGGCGGCCTGTCCGAGGACGACCGTCTGGATCTGGGGCGAGATGTACTGCATGGTGTCGTAGATCGCCGTCATCGCGGTGAAGGATCCACCGGGTGAGTTGATGTACATGATGATGTCGCGGTCGGGATCCTGGCTCTCGAGGACCAGCAGCTGGGCCATGACGTCGTCGGCCGACGCATCGTCGACCTGAACCCCGAGGAAGATCACGCGATCCTCGAACAGCTTGTTGTAGGGGTCCTGGCGCTTATAGCCGTACGCCGTGCGCTCCTCGAACTGGGGCAGGATGTACCTGCTGGAGGGCATCGCCAGGCCGTTGCCTGCCGTGCCGCCGAAGGTGGGGATGCTCATTTCGCTGTTGTTCCTTCTCATTCGCCTTCGGTCAGTCCTGGTCGGTTCCGCCGCCGCCGACGACATCGCCCAGGTGGGCGCGGATGTGGTCGACGAACCCGTATTCGAGTGCTTCCTGCGCGGTGAACCAGCGGTCACGGTCACCGTCCTCGTTGATCTGCTCGACCGATTTGCCGGTCTGAGCCGCCGTGATCTCGGCGAGGCGGTTCTTCATCGACACGATGAGCTGGGCCTGGGTCTGGATGTCGCTCGACGTGCCGCCGAAGCCACCGTGCGGCTGGTGGAGCAGCACACGGGCGTTCGGCGTGATGTACCGCTTGCCCTTCGTTCCGCTCGTCAGCAGCAGCTGTCCCATCGAGGCGGCCATGCCGATGCCCACGGTGACGATGTCGTTCGGCACGAACTGCATGGTGTCGTAGATGGCCATGCCTGCCGTGATCGAGCCACCCGGCGAGTTCACGTAGAGGAAGATGTCCTTCTCGGGGTCTTCAGCGGCCAGGAGGAGGATCTTCGCGCAGATCTCGTTCGCGTTGTCATCGCGCACCTCCGAGCCCAGCCAGATGATGCGGTCTTTCAGCAGCCTGTCGAAGACGCTCGTCGCGACAAGTGGTTCGGCCATGTTCACTCCTGTTTCGGTGGTCGTGGCTTCGAATCTACCGGCGTGTCCACGCCGACCCGGCCGTGTTCGCCCTGGGCAGAGAACACGCCCCCGGTGTCGCTCCGCTCGACGACGAGGGGACGGATGCCGCAGCATCCGTCCCCTCGTCGTCGAACGCTCGCGCCTATTCGGCGGCGGTGGTCTTCTTGGTGCTCTTGCGCTTCTTGGCGGGCGCGGGCTCGGCCTCCTCGGCCTCGATGATCGCGTCGGCCTCGGCTGCGGCATCCGCGATCTCCTCCGCCTCTTCCACGATGTCCTCTTCAGCGGCCTCTTCGTCATCGGTCGAGACGAAGCCGGTCAGGTCGACGACCTTGCCGTTCGTGTCGACGACGACGACCTGCCCGAGCGCGACGGCGATCGCCTTGCTGCGGGCGACCTCGCCGACCAGCGACGGCAGCTGGTTGTTCTGCTGAAGCGCCTCGACGAAGTCCTGGGGGGCCATGCCGTACTGCGCGGCTGACTGCACGAGGTACTGGGTGAGCTCCTCCTGCGACACCTGGACGTTGAGCTTCTCGGCGACGGCGTCCAGGAGCATCTGCGTGCGGAACTGCTTCTCGCTGGCCTCGGTGACCTCGGCACGGTGGACGTCGTCCTCGAGACGGCCCTCACCCTCGAGGTGGGTGTGCACCTCGTCTTCGATGAGCGCCGGCGGCACCGGGATCTCGACCTGCGCGAGCAGCTGCTCGAGGAGCTTGTCGCGTGCGGCGGAGCCCTGGGTGAAGCTGGACTGCTGCGCGACGCGTTCGCTGAGGCTGTCGCGCAGCTCGGCGATCGTGTCGAACTCGCTCGCGATCTGCGCGAAGTCGTCGTCCGCCTCAGGAAGCTCCCGCTCCTTGACCGCCGTGACGACGACGACCACCTCGGCCTCTTCACCCGCGTGGTCGCCGCCGATGAGCGTGGAGCGGAAGGTGGTCTCCTCACCGGCGGTGAGCGAGTCGATCGCCTCGTCGATGCCCTCGAGCAGTTCGCCCGAGCCGACCTCGTACGACACGCCCTCGGCGCGGTCGATCTCTGCGCCGTCGATCGTGGCGACCAGATCGAGCTCGACGAAGTCGCCGGTCGCTGCCGGGCGGTCGACGGTCACGAGCGTGCCGAAGCGGGCGCGCAGACGGTCGAGCTCCTCGTCGATCGCGGCCTCGTCGACCTCGATCGCGTCGACCTCGACCGTGGTGCCCTCGAAGGCGGGTAGCTCGAACTCGGGCCGCACGTCGACCTCGATCTCGACGAGCAGGTCGCCGGAGAAGTCCTTCTCATTGGGCCACTCCTTGACGTCGGCGCTCGGCTTGCCGAGAACCCGGAGCTCGTTCGCCTCGACGGCCTGACGGTAGAACGTGTCGAGTCCCTCGCTCACAGCGTGCTCGATGACGGCCGTCCGGCCGACGCGCTGATCGATGATGGGCGCGGGCACCTTGCCCTTGCGGAATCCGGGGATCTGCACGTCCTGCGCGATGTGCTCGTACGCGTGAGCGATGCTCGGCTTGAGCTCATCGGGCGAGACCGTGATGTGCAGCTTGACCCGCGTCGGGGTGAGCTTCTCGACGGTGCTGTTGACCATGCCTGTTCGTTCTCCTTGTGATCGACCGCGCGCCCGCGCGGCAACTGAAGATGTGGGTTCTTGGGGCCATGATGTCGGGGCGACAGGATTTGAACCTGCGGCCTCCCGCTCCCAAAGCGGGCGCTCTACCAAGCTGAGCTACGCCCCGGGCGGGTGCGCACGCGGATACGTGCTGATCGGCCCCAAGAAGTCTAGCCGACGGCCCGCTCGCACAGTCACGCGGCGGACATGCCATAGAATTGACGAAGCGGCGGGAAACCGTCGATATCGGGGCTGTAGCTTAGTGGTAAAGCCTTAGTCTTCCAAACTAATGATGCGGGTTCGATTCCCGTCAGCCCCTCCAATGCCCAGACGTGCCGACGTAGTCGGCCCGGCTGGGCATTCGTGGTGATGCCATAGGAACGGATCCGCTTCGGGTGGCACGCTCAAGATCATCCGGCACCGAGTGTCGGCTCTGCCGCCGACGTGCGCCGCGCTGAACGCGAGCGAACGTGGACGACTCGAATCACCATCCACGCCAGGAGGACGACGAGTGACACGTTGCGCAGCGTGAGCGCGAGCACGATCACCGGGTGCAGCGCGAGCAATGCCGGATAGAACCACGGGAAGATCGCCTGCGTTATCGCAAGGATGCCGATCACTGCGATCGCCGGGGTTCGCCATCGTCGGCGATCGATGGCCAAGCCGATGACGACGGGTGGGACGAGCCAGATCATGTACTGGGGAGAGCCGACTTTGTTGAACACGACGAAGGCGAGCACGAGAGCGAGTGAAAGTGCGGGGAACAGCGCCGCGAAGCTTGCACCGCGCCAGGCCTTGAACGCGCCGATCACGACAATCGCGAGCATCGCCACGGCCATGACAGGCGTCATCGCCGAGACGACGGCGTCGATGAAGGGGCCGGTGACTTCCATCGTGATGATGTCGTGATTGAGGTATACCGACGCTCCCCCGACGCCGAATGTCGCCAGCCAGAGATAAGGCGTGCTGACCGGCGCCTCGAGCTGCAGGCTCCGTGTCGTCTGCTCCGTGACGAAGCCCAGCATGTGCGGCGCTCCGCCCAGCGCGGCCACGATCAGCACGACCGCCGCTGAGACGACCGCGGCGGCCCCGAGTACCGCACCGCGACGGCGGACGGCGATCACAGCCGCTGCCACCATCGCAGCGGGCCACACCTTGATCCACGTCGCGAGAATGAGAAGCGCAGAGCCCAGCCAAGGTCGGCCGACCAGCCAGAGTCCACCCGCGATGGCGATCGGGACGGTGACGCCATCGAGGCGATACATCCCGACACCGCCTAGCGCGAGGGATGCCCCCAGCCAGAACCAGGCCGCCTCCGTGCGACCACGCGAATGGGCACGTCCGATGAGCAACGCGAACGTCAGCGCGTCGAGTGCGGCTACGAGCACCCCCCACGACACGGTGTAGCCGGCGAACGCGTGCATGAGTCCCGCAATCAGCATCGGTACCAGAGCTACCGCGGGGTACACCCAGGCTTCGGTCACACCGGGCACGCCCGCTCCGCTGAGGGCCGAGTCGGCCCAGCTCCGGTACATCTGCCAGACATCTCCGGATGCGCCCCGGTTGACCAGGCCCAAGCCGATCAGCGCCGCGTGCACAATGAGAAAGGCTGTCCACAACCCCGCGCGCCTCGACACCCGACGAGTCTAGGGTCGACCCCGTTTCGCCCCGAACCGTCGGCGATGTGGCATCCGCTCGGATCTGCGCGAGGTGGCGCGCTCACCCGCAGCGGGCGACGCCTCGTCAATCCACGCGCAGGACGCCCGTCGACTGCTCGCATGATGTCAGGCTGACTCGATATCGAACGCGCCACCGCCGGCAGTTGACCGCCGACGGGCGATGCCGACTGTCGCCCGCGCCCCCGACTCTTGACATGGACGGCCCCGTCTGGGACGTTCCAGGTGGACCCTCGTCGTCCTTGGGGAAGGAGCCTGCGATGGTCAAGAACACCGAGAAGGCGTCGTACCGTCACCGGGCCAGAATGACACCGCGGCGCCCGGCCTCGGGCCTGGCGGAGCGCTGGACGGTGATCGACGGCGCCGACGTGTTCTACCGCGAGTCCGCCAATCCGCCCGCGGCGCGGGTGATGACCCACCTGCACGGATTCGGCCTCTCCGGGCGATACCTTCTGCCCACGGCCGAACTGCTGGCCGACGAGTTCCACACGCTCGTGCCCGACCTTCCCGGATTCGGCCGGAGCGCGAAGGTGGGCGCCGCCCTCGACATCCCCGATCTCGCCCACGCGGCCGCGCGCTTCCTCGACGATCGCGGCATCCGGTCGACCAGCCTGGTCGGCAACTCCATGGGGTGCCCCGTCATCGTGGAGCTCGCGCACCACTATCCGGAGCGCATCGAGCGCGCGGTGCTGGTCTCCCCCGCCGGCGGCATCCACAATCAGCCTCTGCGACGCGCCATCGGACAGCTCGCGAAGGACGGCGGGCGCGAGCCTCGGAAGATGATCACCGTAGCCACCCCCGACTACCTGCGCTTCGGGGTTCCGAGCACGTTCAAGATGTTCAAGGCGCTGACGCAGTATCCCTCTCTGCAGAGGCTGCTCGAGCTGAAGATCCCCACTCTCGTCGTGCTGGGCACGCGGGACCCGCTGATGCCGGGTCCTGCGCGCATCAAGGAGGTCGTCGCACAAGAGCGCAATCACGTCCTGCTCGTCATACTCGAGGGCGCAGCGCACGCCATCAACTACAGCCACCCGAAGGAGCTCGCCCATATCATCCGGCTGTTCATGGACGACCGGCCGATCGTCGGTCTGCCCGGGTCGGCGAACGCAAAGGTCTTCGAGATCCACCGAGGTGCCTATCACCCCGTCGCGACCACGCAGGAGGGCACGTCGGCCTAAGCGGGACGCGCGTCCTCGTGCTCGGCGACGTGCCCGCGGTACACCTGCGCGTTGCGGAGGATGCCGGCGCGCTCCCCGTCGGTGAGCTCTCGTCTGACCTTGGCCGGTACGCCGGCGACGAGCGAGCCGGGCGGGATGACGGCGCCCTCGAGGACGACCGCGCCGCCGGCGACGAGGCACCCGTCGCCGATGACGGCTCCGGAGAGCACGACGGCACCCATGCCGATGAGGGATCCGTCGCCGATCGTGCAGCCGTGCACGACGGCGTTGTGACCGACGGACACGTTCTGTCCGATGACCACGGGGCGCCCTGGGTCCACGTGCACCGACACGTTGTCCTGGAGGTTGCTGCCGGCGCCGACCGTGATCGTGTCGCCGTCGGCACGCAGGACCGCGTTGTACCAGACGCTCGCGCCCTCGAGGAGGGTCACGCCGCCGACCACTCGGGCGCCGGCGGCGACGAATGCGGTGGGGTCGAGCGTGGGCGTGCGACCTGCAGCGGAGAGGACGGATGCGGCGGATGCGACGGTCATGGAGCGACCCTACTCGCGAGCGCGGCGCTGATCGCCTCGGTGTACCAGGGTGCGAGTGAGTCGGCGAAGGTCACTGTGATGTGGTCCTGGTCGCGATAGACGTTCGCGCCGCCGACCACCGGGGAGCACACCTCCGTGCCGCAGAAGACATCCGTGAAGTCGAGCAGCGTCACCGCGGACAGCCCGGACGCGGCATCCCGCAGCGGGTCGTCCGCGACGATCAGCTCCGAGCGCGGGCCGTCGCACTCGCTCATCGCACGGGTGCGCAGACACTTGTTCGGATCGGTCTCCCAGACCGGGTTGTCGACGACCGTGATCACCGGGATGCCGCGATCGAGCACTTCGCCCCAAGCCTCCCGGTATCCCGCGACGGCGGCGTCGTGCTCCGAGTCGTAACCGGCCGACGAGTACGGGGTGGTCGCGATCGCGGCGGTGAACACGGCATCCAGCTCGGCATCCGCCAGCGCCGCCCTCACGCCGTCGCGCCACTCGGTGCAGGCTGCGCCGAACGCCCCGGCAGTCGACAGCGGGGTGGTGTTCCACGGGCATGCGCCCTTGAAGTAGGTCGTGAGGTGCCAGCCGTTCTCGTCCGCCATCCGCTGGAACGTCGACAGCAGCTGGTAGGCGTGGCTGTCGCCGATGAGCGCCACCCGCGGGGCGTCCGCGGCCTCTGACCCGAACTCGCACGAGACCGGACGAGCGTCGTTGAGCTGCACGAAGCACTGCGAGTCCGTCGGCCGGTCCACTCCGGCGAAGCCGGGTGCAGGAAGGATCGTGTCGCCGAAGTCCGTTTCGGCGCACGACGCGTCGAGGACGGATGCCGCACCGAAGCACTCGGGTGGATTCTCACGCAGCTCCTGGATCGCCCGGACACCGTCGGTGTACGCGGGCGCATTGACCGCCCATGCGATGCCTGCGGTGCCACCGACCAGGATCATGGCCACCAGTGACGACCACAGCGTCACGCGTGCCGGCCGGGAGGTCAGCACCTTCCATCCTCGCGCCGGATCCTCCACGAACCGCTTGGTGAGCCAGGCCAGCACGAAGCAGAGGGCGAGCAGCGCGACGCGATGGTAGATCGTCAGGCCCCAGAAGGGCACGGACGGCGCGATGATGATGAGCGGCCAGTGCCACAGGTACAGCGAGTACGAGATGTCGCCGACGAACTGCGCGGGCCGCAGCGCGAGGAGGCGCGTCGGATACCACCAGCGCTCGGTGTTGGATGCCGCGATCACCGCCGCAGCAGCGAGAGTAGGAACCGCGGCCATGTAGCCCGGGAACGGCGTCTGCCCGTCGAAGCGGAAGATCACGAACACCAGCACCGCGATGCCCGCCCACCCGAGCACGAAGCTGCCGAGCGCGTTCCGGATCCGCAGCGCGGGGATGAGCGCCACCATGGCGCCGACGCCGAACTGCCACATGCGGCCGAACGTGACGAAATACGCCGGCGCCGGGTTCGTGATCGTGAAGATCACACAGAAGACGAAGGATGCCGCGGTCACCAGTCCGAGCGCGGTGATGACGGCCCGGCGGCGCGCGCCGCGGAACCACTTCACCGCGATCCAGGCGGCGAGCAGCATGATGAGCGGCCACATGACGTAGAACTGCTCTTCGAGCGACAGCGACCAGTAATGCTGGACGGTCGTCGGGTCGCCGGAGTGGTTCAGATAGTCCGCGGAGTTCAGGGCGAGATACCAGTTCTCGACGTAGAACGTCGATGCCAGAATTTCGCGCACTTCGTTCGGCAGCGCGGAGGTGGGTGTCAGATAGGGCGACATCGCCACGATCGCGCAGAACAGCAGAACCAGGAGGGACGCCGGCAGCAGCCGTCGTGCACGGCGGGCCCAGAACTGACCGAGCCGGACGGTTCCGGTCGCCGTCAGCTCGCGCATCAGATGCGCGGTGATCAGGAACCCGGAGATGACGAAGAAGATGTCGACGCCGACGTAGCCCCCCGAGAACCGCGCGGGCCAGAAGTGGTACAGCACCACGGCCAGCACCGCGATCGCACGGAGTCCCTGCACGTGAGGAATGAACCGTGACGGCTCCGCATGCTCCGGCGACCGATCGAGCGGTTCCCGCCGCACCAGGCGCGAAGGGTCGTTCAGGTGCTGCGGTGCGAGGTCGTGGTCGGCGGATGGCACCCCTCGACGCTAGTCGGTGGCCCGCGGCATCCGAAGCCGACCCGGCGACAGACCGTCCGGATCCGACGCACGGGTAAGCCCAGCCTGTGCTTCCTTGCGGAATGCGTACGGCTGAGTAGCGTTGGATCACGCAGTCGGATGGTGCACACGCAGGCGCACGAACCGCTCAGATGGAGGCGAAACGATGACCAAGACGCAGACCACACCCGCAACAGCGGCCGATCCGACGGTCGCCGCCGGTACCGCCCAGTTCCTCACCCCGGTCGCGATCGGGCTCCAGGCGCTCGCCGTGAACGGGAAGCAGGCCCACTGGAACGTGCGCGGCGCGAACTTCATCGCGATCCACGAGCTTCTCGACACGATCGTCACGCACGCCCAGGACGGCGCCGACCTCGCCGCCGAGCGGATCGTCGCGCTCGGCCTGCCGATCGATGCGCGCCTGTCCACGGTCGCCGCGAAGGCCGCGCCGACGCAGGTTCCGGCCGGCTTCACCCAGTGGGAAGACATGATCCGCGGCGTGATCGCCGACATGGACACCGTTCTGGTGGACGTGAAGGCCGCGATCGACGGCCTCGACGAGGTGGACCTGGCCAGCCAGGACATCGCGATCACGATCCGCGAGGCACTGGACAAGGACCGCTGGTTCCTGTTCGCGCACCTTGCCGGCTGACGCACCGTCACGAAGCCCCCGGATCGCGAGATCCGGGGGTTTCGTCTTTGACGCGCAGTCAGCCGCGGTGGGTGACCCGACCCGCGAGAAGGGTCGCTGTGACGGTCATCGCCCGCAGTTCGGGTTCCGCCGCGGTCAGGGGATCGCGTTCGCAGAGCACCAGATCGGCGCGCGCACCCGGCTCGATCAGCGCCGGCTCCGTCGACCCGCCGTGTGTGGATGCCGCGAGCGCGGTCGCAGCATCCACACCCTGCTCGGGCTGCCAGGCCGGTCGGCCGTCACGGGTGCGGAAGACCGCGGAAGCCATCGCCGCCCAGGGATCCAGCGGCGAAACCGGCGCATCAGAGCCGAAGAGCAGATTCGCCCCGGTGTCGGCCAAGGCACGCAGGGGGTAGGGCAACGCCGTCTGTTCCGCCCAGATCGAGTCCGTCAGGTCGCGGTCGTCCACGGCGTGCTCGGGCTGGACGCTGGCGCGAACTCCCAGCCGCGCGAACCGCGGTACATCGGCGTGCGCGACCAGTTGGGCGTGCTCGATCGTGCCGACAGCACCGGTGATCGCGAAGGCATCGAGCGCGTGGGAGTTGGCGATGTCGCCGATCGCGTGGATCGCACACGCCAGACCGGCACCGGTCGCTGCGGTCATCAGCTCGAACAGCTCCGCCGGTGACACCGCCAGCACCCCGTGGTTGTGCGGGTCGCCGGGGTAGCCGTGCGAGCAGGCCGCCGTGCGGGTGCCGAGCGACCCGTCGGTGATCACCTTGAGCGCGCCCACGCGTGCGAGGTCGGATGCCGCCCCCCGGGCGCTGTCGCCGGTGCGGAGCCCCTCGGCAACGGCGCGCGGAAGGAACTCGGGATAGACCCCGAACTCGATCCGGAGCGCGTCGAACCCGCTGTTCAGCCGCCGCACCCACGCGGCCTCGTTCCACGCCATGTCCAGGTCGACGAGTCCGACGACGCCGCGGGATGCGGCATCCCTTGCCATCTTCGCGACCAGTTCGTCGCCGACGACGGGGTCGATGTCGTTGAGGCGCCGCGAGATCTCGAACGCAGGGTGCTCACGCAGGATGCCGACCCCGTCGGGCTCATGCCCCTCGCGGAGCAGGGCCGCGGTGTTCAGCCACACGCTGTGCACGTCGGCGTTGATCAGGTATGTCGGCACATCACCCGTCGCCGCATCCAGCACCTCCAGGGTCGGCGAATCCGGCCACAGCGCGTCGCGGAAGCCGGTGCCGATACGGCGCCCGTCGGCGGCGACCGCTGCCCGGCCCATGATCCGTGCGGCGTGCGCCGCGGACTCCGCGTGTCCGAGCGCCTCGCGCTGCGCGACCAGCGCCCATTGGAGGACGTGCACGTGGTGATCCCACAGCCCGGGGATGAGCCAGGCGCCCCCGGCGTCCAGAACGTCGCCGCGCGGGCGCATGGCTCCGGCGGGAGCGATGTCGGCGATGACACCATCGCTGAGGTAGACATCGACCGGGCCGTCCGTCGGCAGCAGCATCCGACCGCCTCCACCGACCTGGGCATTCGTGATCGTCCCGAGGCTGGAACCGATCACGGACGGCCCATCGCGTCGTGCGCGCGGCGCATCTCCGCCGCAAGCGCCGGATTCCCATACGGCCCGTCGCCGCTCAGCTCGGCGATCACCGTATCGACGACGTCGGCGGACTTGTTCTGGCTCAGCTTGCGCTTGGCGACGACACGCGTGGGCGTCAGCCGGAACCCGACGGTGCCGCGGGCGAGCCGTTCGACGTACCCCGGGTCGTTGGGACGCTCCCACATCATTCGCGGGTCGGGCATTCGCCCCTCGAACCGCGCGACCAGACGGTCGAGCACGATCAGGTTCTCCTCCGGCGAGAGCACTTCGGGCACGCCGGTCAGATGGGCGGAGACGAAATTCCACGTGGGCACGCTCTGCACCTCGCCGTACCAGCCGGGTGAGATGTACCCGTGCGGACCCTGCACGACGACCAGGAGCTCGCGCTCCCCCAGCCCGTGGATCATGTCGTCGGGCTTGCCGACGTGGCCGACAACCGTCAAGTCATCGCGTTCCTCGTCCAACAGCACCGCGTAGTGCGACGCCACCAGTCCGTCCGGTGTGTCGCTGACGAGCGTCATCCACGGGTTCTGCTCGACGAGACGACGCAGCTCCGCCACATCGGTCATGGCGAAGCTGGGATTCTGGCGCATGAGGACAGCCTACGAGGGGCTCACCCCTGGCATCTCGGGCACCAATACAGCTTGCGCGCCGCCATCTCCTTCACCACGATGGCGGTGCCGCACACCCGGCACGGCAGGCCAGCGCGGTGATACACCCAGTGGCGGTCGTCGCGATGCGCCATCGCCGCGCGATACTCATCCGGGCCGAGGTCGTCCCTGGTCATCATCTGGCCGGTCTCGACGCCGATCGCGAGCAGGTCCACCCAGTCGCGCCATAAGCCGCGGACCACCTCTTCGCGGACCTCCCTGCCCGGGGTGTGCGGGTTCTGGCGCGCGCGGAACAGCAACTCGGCCCGGTAGACATTGCCGATCCCGCTGACCACGCTCTGATCCATCAGCAGCTGACCGATCGGCGTCGGCTTGCGCCCGACGACGGCGGCGAACTGCTCCTCACCCGCCGAGACGTCGTCCACGAGCGGATCGGGCCCGAGCTTGGCGATCGTCGCGGCGACCTCGTCGGGCGTCTGCAGCTCGCAGGCCGTCGGTCCGCGCAGGTCGGCGCACGTGACGACGGTGAGCAGGCGCAGCCTCACCTGGCCGACCACCGGCGGCGGCCAATCGTCGCCCTCATCCGCGAGTCCGGTGGTCTGCTCTGACATGCGCACATGCACGCGCGCACGGCGGGGGGCGCCGATCGAGGTCAGCGAGTTCTCGCCCGCGGCATCCATGATCGGCACCTCGAGCTGCGTGCCGCGCTGATTGGTCCGCCCCTCCCCGCGCCCACTCCGCTCGCCGCTGTCGCGTCGGGCGGAGCCTCGGGGCGCGGGGGCCCGTCGACCGTTGGCGGAGGCGATCGTCGGATCGACCAGGACGTCTCCGGCGAAATCCCACGCTCCGTACATGCCCAGGTGAATGCGCAGCCACAGGGCGTCGTCGAACTCCAGGAACATCTGCTTGCCGACCGCGCGCACCGCGGTGGCGGTGCGGCCGCTGATGATCTCCGCACCCTCGACGAAACGACCCTGCGGGCTGGATGCCGCGACAACGCGACCGACGAAGTTGCGGTCGAACTGCCGGGCGATCCTGTGGACGGAATGGCCCTCGGGCATCAGCCGGCTTCGGGATCGAACGAGCTGTCATCCGAGGCCAGGACATCAGGCTGTCCGGTCGCGGCCGGCTGATCGGGCTCGAGCGATCCCTCCGCTTCGAACGCAGCGATCTGGGCGATCCGACGCGAGTGACGCTCCTCGTGGGAGAAGGGCGTGGAGATGAAGCGGTCGATGAAGGTGGTGACCTCGTCGAAGGTGTGCTGGCGCGCCCCGATCGAGATGATGTTCGCATCGTTGTGCTCGCGCGCGAGCTCCGCGGTCGCGATGCTCCACACGAGGGCGGCGCGGATGCCGCGCACCTTGTTGGCCGCGATCTGCTCGCCGTTGCCGGAGCCGCCGAACACCACGCCGAGCGCCTCGACGCCCGCGTCCCGGTCGGCGACCACTGCTTGGGCCGCTTGGATGCAGAATGCCGGGTAGTCGTCGAGCGGCTCGTAGTCCCGCGGGCCGTGGTCGATCACATCGTGGCCTTGACCGGCCAGGTGGTGCTGCAGCTGGGTCGAGAACTCGAGGCCCGCGTGGTCGGTGGCGATGTGGATGCGCATGCCTCAATCCTAAGGACGCCGCGGACGCCCTGGCAGAGCGCTGTCGTAGGCTGGGGAGGTTGCCAGCGTCGGCGATCCGCCGGTCTCGTGACATCCGACCCCCCTACACCTCGGGAGCTGCAGTGCCTGGAGAGAACCTCACCCGCATCGAGGCGCAGGAGCGCCGCGCGATCGTCGACACGCACTCGTACGAGGTCGCGCTCGATCTGACGAGGGGCGCCGAAGTCTTCGGATCGCGCAGCGTCGTGCGCTTCTCCGCCACGGAGGGCGCTGACACGTTCATCGACCTGATCGCCCGCGACGTGCTCTCGATCACCCTCAACGGCCGCGAGATCCCCGTCAGCGAGTTCGCCGACTCCCGCATCGCCCTGGCGGGCCTCGAGCGCGAGAACGAGCTGATCGTCGAGGCGGACTGCCTGTACACGAACACGGGCGAGGGTCTGCACCGCTTCGT
>DASQLG010000114.1:0-37009 GCA_035630115.1 Microbacterium sp.
TGCTGATCGCCATCCTGATGCATGCATCGTTCAACACGTTCGCCAACAAAGTCGCGGCACCCCTGTTTCCGGCACCGATCTTCGACGACTACGGCCTGCTGCCCGTGCTCATCGGGTTCGCCGGCGCAGCGATCGTTCTCATCGTCGTCACCCGCGGCCGACTGGGGTACGGCACACCCGGTCGCAGTTCTCAGCGGTCGCGAAAGACGGACTCAGGTCGCTAGCGGTCGGCACCCCGGTCGTCGTGTAGACGCCCCAGGGCGCCCACGACGTCCCTGTGCCACCTGCGCGCCGCGGGCAGCGCTCCCGTGAAGATCGCGGTGTCGTGAGTGACACCGAGGTACTGCACGGCGCTCGCCTCGACACCGGCGGCGCGCAGGCGGGCGGCGTACGCGATGCCGTCGCCCCGGAGGGGGTCGTACTCGGCGGTGAAGATCACCGCTTCCGGAAGATCCGCGTGGGAGGTCGCGCGCAACGGGGACGCGAGGGGGTTGCGGGCATCCGACCGATCCCTGAGATACGTGCGGGCGACCGAACGGAGCTCGCGCAGCGCGATGATGCTCGGGATGCCGAGCGCCCGAGTGGCGCGGAGGTCGAGATGCCGCCCTGTGAGGTCGGTGACGGGCACCTCCAGAAGCTGAAGCCGGATGGGCAGACGCGAGCCGTCGCGGTTGGCCAATGTCAGCGCCGCCGCGATCGATGCCCCCGCGGAGGTTCCCGCCACACCGATCCGGTCGGCATCGATCCCGAGGTCATCGGCGTTCGCGTGGAGCCACACCAGTGCCGCACGCGCCTGCTCGATCTGAGTCGGAAACCTGTGCTCGGGGGCCAGAGCGTAGTCGACCGCGACCATGGCGACGCCGGCATCCGCCGCTCGACGCCGGTTGGCGGCATCCGTTGTCGGATAGTCGATTCCCCCGATCCGGAATGCGCCGCCGAAGAACGTGAGCCACGCCGGAACGGGTCGGGCCCCCGCCGCATGCGGATAGTAGATCCGCACGCGCACGGACGGCCGTCCCGGGACCGCGATCTCGTGCTCCGCAGTCGGAACATCCGGGCCGGGTGTTCCGACGGTCTCCAGCTCTTTGCGGTCCCATGCCAGCGCGGCGCGACGGTGACGCGCCCGCGCGGTGCGCGCGTCGGATCGACTCTCCGGAGGCCGTGAGCCTCCGATGGCAACCGTGGCCTCCGCGGTCCGCCCTTCCCAGAGCTGCATCCGCCATGCGGTGAGGAGGGCGCGGAATGCATCGACGCGCTGACGGATCAGGTAGCGCCGGTGCACGCGCAGACGTTCGGCGAAGAACGGGTCCAGGGGCATCACGACCTCCTCGGGAGTCGAGCTTCGATCCTACGAGCGAGTGGGGACGAACACGTCGAGCCCGTGAACGCAACCCCCCGTGGGGAGCGGACAGTTCGATGTTGAGTGTGGGGATGACAAGCGATCGTTCGGCAGCGGCGGGGGCCGCTCCGGTGCGGGTCAGCGTCGTGGTTCCGGTGTTCAATCCCGGAGCGGCCTTCGATGAGCTCATCCGGTCCCTCGACCGTCAGACGCTGAACGCGGAGTTCTACGAAGTGCTCCTCTGTGACGACGGGTCGGACGAATCGACGCGCCATCGACTCGACGGCGTGGCGCGCGCGAGACCGAATGTCCGCGTTCTGACACTGGCTCACACGGGCTGGCCGGGTACGCCTCGCAACCACGGCATCGGTGCTGCTCGCGGCGAGTACGTGTTCTTCGCTGATCAAGACGACCGGCTGTTCGATGGAGCGCTGAAGCATCTGTGCGACTACGCGGACAGACACTCATCCGACGTGGTGATAGGGAAGGTGGTGGGCGTCGGACGACGGATTCCGCGCCGGATCTTCCGCCGTGACATCCCTCAGGCGGTGCTCGGACAGGATCCCCTCCTCGAGCTGCTGACTCCGCACAAGCTGTTCCGCACCTCGTTCCTGCGAGAACACGACATCAGGTTCCCGGATGGCCGCGTGCGGCTGGAGGACCACCTCTTCGTCATGAAGGCGTATTTCGCTGCAGCGACGATCTCGATCCTGGCCAGCGAACCCTGCTACGCCTGGCTGAGAAATCAGGGCAGCGCAAGCTCGCGGCGCATCGACCCGGTGACCTACTTCCCCCACGTGGAGCGCGTGCTCGACCTCGTCGAGGCCAACACCGAGCCCGGCGAGCTTCGGGACACGCTCTTTCGCCATTGGTATCGCGGCAAGGTTCTGAAACGTCTGGACGGAGATCGCATGGTGCGCTATCCCGCCGACTATCGCGCGCGGTTCCTCGACGTGGTGACTCCGCTGGCGCAGTCCAGGTTCGGTCCCTCTGTGGAGCGGGGGCTCCCGTTCCCGCTCCGGATACGTTCGGCGCTGCTTCGCGCGGGACGCCGCGACGAGCTCATGCGCTTCCTCGAGTTCGAAGCGAAACTCGAGTGCCTCGCCGAGATGACGAGTGCCCGGTGGACGCGAGCAGGCAGACTCACGCTGATGGTGGACGTCCGGATCGTCGACGACGAGGGCGATGACGGACTGGCCTTCCACATCCCGGAGCCGTCGCCCGGCTCCCGCATCGACCCGGTCTCGGGGGCCGTTCGACGGCCCGCTGTGTGGCGGCCTCCTGCCGAACGCCTCGCGCCCGATCTCATCCCTCGGGAGATGTGGGATGCGAGCGAAGATCTGGCGCTGGATCGAATCGAGGTGCTGCTGCGCGACGAGCAGAACACCGAGCGCCGCATCGCGGTGAGCCCCATGCCGAACCTGCGAGCGGCGATCGTCACGATCGACCCCCTCAAGACCTTCAGCCGGCGAGATCGATCTCCGGGGGGGCAGCTTTCCGTGCAGGTGCGGCACGCCGGCTGGATCTTCGACGCGCCCCTCCGAGCCGACCGAGCACTCTTGGCGGGCGTCGGCCGTCCACCCCTCCCCGCCGGACGGCGGTGTGAACTGGAAGTGACACATGACGGCACGGTCGCGTTGCACCGTGATTGGCCACGAGGCCGTCTGAAAGACCTCGCCGCACGGGCGCTCCGTCGGGCCGGATCAACGGGGCGCCGGGTTCTCCGCCGCAAGAGAGGACCCCACCGCCGAGCTGCCCACAGGCCGACGTGATCGGCGAGACATCCGCACAATGAAAGAAGCCCCGACCGTTACCACGCGGCCGGGGCGAGACGGATGAGAGTCCGCCTATCTCCTTCAGTCTATCGCGCGATGCCTCGTCGGCGGTGCGATCGCGGAAGTTCGGAGGGCTCTGCCAGGCGACCGGCACCGAAGGTCCCTTTCGCAGGCGCCGCCCGCGGGCCAAGATTCACTCATGTGGCTGTACACGATCCCTGTGGCGATCGCCCTGCCGCTCTTCATCGGGGTGTTCGTCGCGGTGTCGCTTCTGATCGTCATCCTGCTGCGCCGTTGGGTGCCCCGCACCGGCGACCCGCTGGACGATTGGGACCGCGTCCTGAGATACGTGATGGCGGCATACGGCGTCCTGTACGGCGTCACCCTTGCGCTCATCGCGGCGGCATCCTACGAGAACTTCCGGGGTGTCGAAGAGATCGTCCTGGCGGAGACCACTTCTGTCGCCGTGCTGTACCGCGATGCGTCGGGCCTTCCCGAGCCGACGAGCAGTGAGCTGCAGTCGCTCCTGGTCGCATACACCGACCATGTGATCGACGTCGACTGGGCGCTGCAAGCCGCGGGTGAGCTGCCTTCGCACACGGTGAAGCAGGTCACGGAGCTTCAGGAGGTCCTGTTCGCGTTCGAGCCTGCCGACGATTCCGAGGCGAATCTGCACGGCGCGACGATCGCCGCGTTCAATCAGTTCATCGCCGACCGGGGCGCCCGCGTGGGCGTCACGGGACGCGAGCTCTCGCCGATCCTGTGGGTCGTGCTGTACAGCGGGGCGTTCATCAACGCCGTGCTCATCGGGCTCGTCGGGGTCAGCCGCCTGAGCATCCACCTCATCATGGCGGGATTGGTCGCAGCATACGTCGGCATGGTGATCTTCGCGATCGCGAGTTTCGACCACGTCTACACGGGCGAGGTGTCGATCGACACCACCTACTTCGAGCAGCTGCGCGACACCCTCTTCGCGCCCTCCCGCTGAGGCTGCGGTGGCAGGATCGAATCGTGTCGAGCGCCGAGTGGTCCAGCATGACCCACCCCTCCGACCCCTCATGGGAAGAAGAGGTGCCCGGCTACGGCCGATGGGAGAGGTCCACCGTCCTGGGAACCGGCCCGGCGGTCTGGGAATGGGCGACCGGGGAGGTGCTGCGGTGGGGTGTCAAGACCCGCAGCGGGTTCTCCGTCACCACGGAGGGACCTGTCACTGCCGGCAGCACACCCGTCATCCTGGCGCATCCGTTCGGCCTCTCGGTGCGGGAGCCGGTCGAGGTGGTCGATCTCGTCGAGACCCCGGATCGGGTCGGATTCGCCTATCGGACACTGCCCGGCCATCCCATCTCCGGCGAAGAGGCGTTCATCGTTCACCGCGACGGCGAGACGGTCGTGCTGACCATTCGTTCGCTGACCCGACCGGCGCGCGGTCCTGGCGGGCGGCTGCTCTACCCCGCCTTCCTGGTCGCGCAGGGTGTCGCGCGTCGCAGATACCTGCGAGCGCTCCGCGTGCGGGCTGCCCGAGCTCACTGAGGCGCACTCGCAGCCGGTTGCCGGGTCTGCCCCGTGGGCGTAGCGTGATCCGCATCCGCTCAGGCGCCATGCCCGCGGCGATCTGCAGCTGATGAAAGCCGGATCGATATGCCTGCCGCTCTCGCACTCGCACGAATCGCCTACGAGGAGCACCGGTGGACCGCGGCTTGGGGTGCGTACAGCGACGCCCAGCACGCGGGGCCTGTTCCGGCCCGCGACCTGGAACGGGCGTCGACCACGGCGTTCCTCCTCGGGCTGGAATCCGATGGGGTCGACACGCTCACTCGGGCGCACGAGGCCTACCTGGAGGAGGCTGACAGCACGGGAGCCGCCCGATGCGCCGCATGGCTCGGCATCCAACTCTCGAATGCCGGCAGCAGAGCGCGCGGAGGCGGCTGGCTCGCACGCGCTCAGCGCCTCGCACAAGGGGAGGGCGAGCCCGCGCAGCCCGAGGGATTCCTGTTGATCCCGATGGCTTTGGGCGCCCTGTACTCGGGAGACGTCGACGGCGCGCAGCGTGCGTTCGAGCAGCTGGCCGACTTCGCGCGACACTTCGGCGACCGCGACATCCTGTGCCTTGCCCGTCTCGGGCAAGGCCAGGCGCGGATCATGGCCGGCCGGACCGAGGAGGGGATGAGCCTGCTGGATGAAGCCATGGTCGCGGTCACGGCGGGCGAGATATCCCCCCTTCCTGCGGGCATCGTCTACTGCGCGGTGATCGGAACCTGTCATCTGGCGTACGACCTGCGGCGCGCGCACGAATGGACGGCGGCACTCGATCAGTGGTGCCGTGCGCAGCCTGACATGATCGCGTTCAGTGCGCAGTGCCAGGCCCACCGCGCCGCGCTGTATCGCCTGCACGGAGCCTGGCCGGACGCATACGGTGCCGCGCTGATCGCTGAGGAGCGGTATGCGCGCGG
Source organism: Microbacterium sp. (assembly GCA_035630115.1). Taxonomy (GTDB): domain Bacteria; phylum Actinomycetota; class Actinomycetes; order Actinomycetales; family Microbacteriaceae; genus Microbacterium. Next base: position 5,565 of record DASQLG010000114.1, read on the forward strand.
CGATCGGGATGCGGCGTACGGTGCGTTCTACCAGAAGGGCGAGATCGAGAGGCTTCAGGGCGAGTTCGACAAGGCGGACGCCTCCTACCGGCGCGCCGGTGAGACGGGCTTCGAGCCGCAGCCGGGTCTCTCCCTGCTCGCGCTCGCGCGCGGTCATCGAGAGGTCGCGCTGGCGCTCATCCGTGGTGCCGTCGACGGAGCCGACCCGGCGACCCGGCGGCAGCTCCTTCCGGCATCGGTCGCGATCGAGCTGGCGGCCGGAAACCTGGTGGAGGCCCGGTCCGCAGCGGACGAGCTGCGCGCGGTCGGTGCAGACAGCCGGATGCCGATGCTGATGGCCTCGGCGAGCCAGGCGATCGCGGCGGTTCTGCTCGAAGAGGGTGACGCTCACGGAGCGCTCGGCGAGGCGCGTCGTGCGAACGCACTCTGGCGGGAGCTCGACGTCCCGTTCCACACGGCGCAGTGCCGCGAGCTGATCGCCCGCGCGCACCAGGCGCTCGAGGATGACGTGTCGGCCGAGGTCGAGTTCCAGGCCGCACGGTCCATCTTCGTTGAGCTCGGCGCCCATCCGAGCGTCGAGGAGCTCGACCGGGCTCATCGACAGCCCGCGGGCTCCCCGCTGACCGCGCGGGAAGTCGAGGTGCTGCGTCTGGTCGCGGCGGGCTTGACCAACAAGGCGATCGCCGCCCGGTTGTATCTCAGCGACAAGACGGTCGCGCGGCACCTCAGCAACATCTTCGCCAAGCTCGAACTGACCTCACGGGCGGCCGCGACCGCCTACGCCTACCAGCATCGGCTGATGTGATCGGCGTCGATCGTGAGCGGCGATCCGCGACGCCAGATGCTTCGCGTCGCGGCCGACGCCGGGAAGGGTGGCGGAGACGATCGAGAACAGGAACTCCTGCCCCAGAAGATAGAGGCCGGGCTCGGCCGACACGACTCCGCGCACGTGGTCGGGTCGCCCATCGGGCGCGCCGGGCAGGTCGAGGATGCCGAAGTCGTCCCGGTATCCGGTGCACCAGACCACGTTCGCCACATCGAAGGCCTCCTGGTCCGCCGTGACCGGGCGGCCCTCGACCACGTCCGTGATCCGCGGCACCCGCGTCACGCCGGCCGCGTCGAGATCGCGCAGTCGGGTGCGAATCAGAGGCGGCCCGCTGAGTCGGGCGGCGGCCTTCCGGCCGATCGGCGTCGCGAGGGTGAGCACCCGCATGCCGGCGAACCGGATCATCGGCAACGCGAACCGGGCGGCGTTGCGTCCGTGGCGGAACGGCAGCTCACCGACCGGTTCGCCCGCGAGCAGAACCGGCCGGTCGGCACTGAGTTCGCGCGCGATCTCGGCGCCGGAGTTGCCGACCCCCACCACGAGAACCGGCCCGGGGCTCAACTGGGAAGGATTCCGGTAGTCGCTCGAGTGAACCTGGAAGGTCGACGCGGCGAGCCGATCCGCGAACGCCGGCACGAACGGCATCTGCTCGCCACCGGTGGCGAGCACCACGCTGTGCGCGTGCCACCGTCGGTCGCCCGCCTCGACGACGAACCCGTCACCGTCGCGGCGCACTCGATCGACGCGGATTGCGGTGTGGACCGGAAGCGCGAACCGCGCGGCGTACGCCTCCAGATAGTCGGCCTGCTCGTCCTTGGTGGGAAACGCCAGCCGGTCGCCCGGGAACGGCATCCCCGGAAGCCCGTCGTACTTGGCGGGAGTGAAGAGTCGCAGCGAGTCCCACCGTCTGCGCCAGCCATCCCCGACCCGGCTTCCGGCGTCGAGGATCACGAAGGTCCGCTGTGCGCGGGCGAGGTGGTAGCCGAGCGCCAGTCCTGCCTGTCCACCGCCGACGATGACGATGTCGACCGACGGCGACGACGAGGCGAACGATTCAGTGTCCATGGTTCCGCATCCTCTCTGGGGCCCATGGCTTGATGCTAGGAACGCACGGCCGTCGGCGAATCGGTCGGATGAACCAATCGGGACCGCCGCACATGGGTATTTCTGCGCACGCAGAGCCGGCAGTCTGGCGGTCGCGCTCAGATCAGTCCGTGCTGGTACGCGTACGCGGTCGCCGCTGAACGCGAGGAGAGTCCCAGCTTGCCGAAGATGTTGCTCAGGTGACGTGCGACCGTCTTCTCGCTCAACGACAGCCTGCCCGCGATCGCGCGATTCGTGAGCCCCGTCGAGACCAGGCGCAGCACTTCTGCTTCACGCGAGGTGAGAATGCCGGTGCGGGCTGCGCCCGTCACAGCGGTGAGCTCGGCGAGGGCGGATCGCGCGCCGAGCGCGACCAGCACCTCCCTCGCCGCCTCGAACTCCGCGGCGGCGTCGTCCGCCTCGGCGAGCTCCCCGAGGATGCGTCCTCTGAGCACACGGCACCGCGCGATCTCGTACGGCACATCGAGCGCCGACCAGGCCGATATCGCCCTGCCGACAGCATCGAGGGCGGCAGCGGCATCCCCTTCCGCCGACAGAACGTGGGCGTCGGCCGCGGACGACGTCGCGGCGAGCATCGGCGTCGGGGCCGAACCGTTCAGCGCGATCAGTCCGTCGGCGGCCCGCCGGGCGGCGGCGACATCGCCTGCCGCGAGCTCGATCTCCACGACCGCCGGCAGCAGGCGACCGCGGCCGCCGAGCGACGCCGCTCCGACAGCACGCCGGATCGCGAGCTGTGCGAGCCCGTACTCGCCCTCGGCGAGACGGAGCAGGGCGAGGCCCGGCTGAGGATCCCACCCCGTCTCCGCGGCACGTCGATAGTGCTCGTCCGCTGCGCGGAGCTCCCCGCGCAGTCGATGGAGGTCGGCGAGCTCGTATTTCGCCAGGTACCGGGCCGTGAAATCACCCGCCCGCAACCGCTCCTCGGCGAGGTTGGCGGCCGCGGATGCCTCGGCCCACTCGGCGCGCAGCAGGAAGAGCCGGGCGCGGTAGGCATGGCACTGACCGCTGTATGCGACGAGGTCGGGCTGCTCACGGCACCGTTTCTCGAAGGCCGCCGTCCACCTCTGCGCGCGCTCGAGGTCGAATGCTTCGTGGCAGTCGTTGAGCGACACGCGGTAGAACCAGCACGCTGCGATCGGCGACACCTCGCCCGCTTCGGCGGCCGCCATCGCCTGATCGAGGCGGGCCAGGCCCTCGACGGTCCTGCCGATCGACGTCAGGCATCTTCCCCGCCCGAGCGCCGTGAGCGCAGTCAGTTCGCGGTCGCCGGACCGCGCGGCGACATCGGCGATCGCGTCGAATCGCCGCGTCGCATCCTCGATATCACCGACGATCATCGCGCCGATGGCGGCGGCCACCTGAGCCATCTGCCCACCCGCCCTGTTCCCGTCGCCGAGCCGCTCGATGAGCCGCAGCCCCCGGGCGCTCCAGTTCATGCTCTGCTGCAGATCGTCGACTTCGAGCAGTAGGAGAGCCATCCACCCCGCTGTGCGCGCAGCGCCGGCCGTATCGTCGCCGGCCGCGTACGACTCGTGCGCGGTCGTCAGCGCTTCGAAGGCGGACTCCTTCTGACCGCGAAGGTACGACGCCGTGGCCAGCAGTTCGAGGTCCGGTGGCGCGAGACCGTCGGCAAGGTGCGATCGCGCCTCCGCGAACAGCTCGCATGCCTCGCCCCAGCGCCGCGCTGCCGTGGCGGAACGGGCGCGCTCGAGAGCTTCAGAGACGACCATCACGCTCCCACCCGCGCGCGTGGCGACCCGAGCCGGGCGCGCCTCGTGTGGGAACGGTAGCGCCGCGGTCGGCTGAGCCGCAAGTACCGTCGCCTGCCCTAGACCAAGGGCTGTTCCGGACCGTCCATCCGCGACGTGATGCGGATCGGCAGGTCGCGCGCACCCCGCGCGCGCATCCGCAGTTCGAACCGGTGGCTGATCGCCTGGAGCACGTCATACGGTGCGACGTCGCGGACCAGGAATTCCGTTGCGGGGATCTCCTCGCCGTGCTCCGCAGCGATCTTCGGCAGGACGTCCGCGGCTTCCGGAATCAGGTCACGGTGGACGGCGATCACCCGCAGGTCGTGCCCGTGATCGCCGCCGCTGATCTCGAAGCCGATGATCAGCCACTTCTCGCCGTCCAGGCCGGCCAGCTCTGCCATGTCGGCAGAACGTCGCTGGCCGAGCTGCGCTGAGCCGATCCAGTCCGCTGAACCGACCTCAGCTGCCCGCCAGAGAGTGCCATCATCCATGCCTCGAGGGTAATCGCGTCCACCGACCTTGCGCAGGCGGTGGTGTGCCGTCGCACGGCCCACCCCGTCGAGAGCGCCCGTGAAGCGCTCGGGACTGACAGAATGCGGACGTGGGCCACGACGGGGTGCGACGACGCAGGGGCCCGCGGCGAGCGCGGCATACCCTCCTCGCGATCCTGTTCACGGCGGTTCTCCTCACGGCGTGCGCCCCCGCCGTCGGGACTCCGGCGACGACGCCGACGGATGCCGCAGCCGATCGTGCCGGTGGCGTCGATGTCGGCGACGGACGGGAGATCCACCTCGAGTGCCATGGCAGCGGATCACCGACGGTGGTGCTCGTTTCGGGGCTGGGCGACGGCGCAGACGTGTGGAGCAGGCAGCCCGAGGAGGCGGATCAGGACTCGCCGACGGTGTACGGCGAAGTCGCGGGCTTCACGCGCGTGTGCGCCTACGACCGGCCGGGCACCGGCGGCAGCCGATCGACAGAGGTCGCACAGCCCACCAGCGCGCAGACCTCAGCCGATGACCTCCACGCGTTGCTCATCGCATCCGGCGAAGCGGCACCCTTCGTCCTCGCAGGTCACTCCTACGGCGGTCCCATCGTCCGACTCTTCGCGAGCGACCACCCGAACGACATCGCCGGACTCGTGCTGGTCGATGGCCTCTCGGAAGACCTCGGAGCGGGCCTGACGCCTGTGCAGATGTCGCTCTTCGAGCAGCTCAACACGCCGCCGCCGGAGTCCGGCGCGGAGTCCTTCGATTTCACCACCCTCGTGACGGAGCTGCGCGAGTCCTCGCCTGTGCCCGACGTTCCGGTCATCGTGCTGACGGCCGGCACTCCGCAGCTGACATCGGATGTCCTGGCATCCGGTCAGCTCCCGCCGGGAGTCGACCAGGCGTTCGCAGACGCTCTGTGGGCCGCACAGACGGCCGCGCAAGACCTGCTGCCCGCGAAGTTCATCCGCGCTCGGCACGTCACCGACTCCGGCAGCGACCACTACATCCACCTCGACAACCCGCAGCTCGTGGTCGACTCGATCCGCGACGTGGTGGTCGAGGTGCGCGGGTCTTGACTCGTCGTTGCGAATGTGTACGCTGTGAACATGGATTCTCACACGACCACAGCGCTGCCTCGCGTCGCCGGCGCTGACCAGTGGCGGCGCCAGCTCGACGAACTGCGCGTTCGCGAGAAGGCCGCCACGCGCGAACTCGACGCGATCGCGGCTGAGCGACGACGACTGCCGATGGTGGAGATGCCCCACTACGTGCTGCAGGGCGAGGACGGCCCGGTCCGCCTGGTGGATCTGTTCGAGGGGAAGACGCAGCTGATCACGTACCACCACATGTGGTGGCCGGGGAAGGACTGGCAGTGCCCCGGATGCACCGGATTCACCGCCCAGTTCACGCGGCTCGAATTCCTCGACGCGTACGACGCCCGGTTCGTCATCGTGACGCAGGGTGAAATCGGCGAGGCCCTCGCCTACCGCGACAAGGTCGGCAACCGGATGACGTGGTACTCCACGGCCGACAGCCCGTTCGGCGCGGACGTCGACGCCCCTCCCGGGGGCGGGTTCGCCGTGAACGTGTTCCTGCGCGACGGAGACACCGTCTACCGCACATGGCACACGAACGGGCGCGGCACCGAGCAGCTCACGCACACCTTCCCCCTGATCGATCTGCTGCCGTACGGGCGGCAGGAGGAATGGCAGGATTCGCCGGAGGGCTGGCCGCAGCATCCGGCGTACGAAGGCTGGCACGACGCGAAAGACGTCGCGCGCCTGTACGGTCCGAGTCAGCCCGCCTAGGAGAGGGCCGGAGGAGCTCGATGCTCACGCAGGTCGCTGAGGGCGTTCTCGTTCACGAGAGCGAGTTCATCCGGAGCAACTCCGTGGTCGTGCAGGGCCGGGACGGCGTGCTGCTCATCGACCCGGGTATCACGAGCGCCGAAATGGCGGACCTGGCGGAAGACATCCGCAAACTCGGCCGGCCCGTCGTGGCAGGCTTCTCGACGCACCCGGACTGGGACCACGTGCTCTGGCACGAGAACTTCGGCGACGGACCGCGCTACGGCACCGCCCGCTGCGCGGCTTCGATCCGAGATGTGCTCTCGAATGCGGACTGGGAGGATCTGATTGCCGAGGGGCTTCCGCCGGAGTACGCCGACGAGATCCCGATGGATCGGCTCGGCCTCATCACCGGTCTGCCGATCGGAGCTGCGCAGGTCCCCTGGGATGGACCTCAGGTCCGGATCATCGAGCATCGAGCCCATGCGCCTGGGCATGCGGCTCTGTTGATCAAGGAGCGCGGCGTTCTCGTCGCCGGCGACATGCTCTCCGACATCCTGATGCCGTTCCTCGACGTGGAAGCTGCGAATCCGATCGAGGATTACCTCGCCGCGCTGCGGCTGTTCGAAGACGTGGCAGACGAGGTCCCTGTCGTCATCCCCGGTCACGGGTCCGTCGGTGGGGCGGGGAGCCTTCGCGCGAGAATCGAACAGGATCGTGTGTACGTGCAGGCCCTGCGAGACGGCGGTGATCCGCACGACCAGCGGGTCGGTCCTTCCGCCCCGTTGCCTTGGCTGGTCGACGTCCACGACTGGCAGCGACAGCGGATCACGGACAAGTAGGGGCACGACGGAGCGCCCCGCGTCATCGGCGGTATCGTGTCTTTCTCCGCCTGCGCGATCGGGCATCGTCCTCGCATGCACACGCTGACCACGCCGGCGTTCGAGTACCTCTAGGAATGGCGCAATGACCTCGCTCGGCGAATGGATAGCGCCCCGCCGACTCGGCACCGACTTCCGCTGGCTGCTGGCATCGTCCTGGACCAGCAATCTCGGCGACGGCATCGCTCTGTCGGCGGCACCGCTGCTCATCGCCTCCCTCACCTCATCGCCGCTTCTGGTGGCTGCGGGGGCGATGATGCAATTCCTCCCATGGCTGCTGTTCGGCCTGTTCGCCGGATCGGTCGCCGACCATCACGACCGACGCCGACTCGTCATGCTCGCCGACGGCTCCCGCGCCGTGATCGTGCTGGGGCTGGTGGTGTTCCTCGCGACCGGTCAGGTGACGGTGTGGATCGTGCTCGCGACGGCCTTCCTGTACGGCACGGCAGAGGTCTTCGCCGACACGGCGGGCAGCACGCTCCTGCCCATGCTGGTGCGGCCCGCGAACCTCGGGCTGGGAAATGCGCGACTGCAGACCGGCTTTCTCGTCGGCAATCAGCTCGCGGGTCCCCCGCTGGGCGCTTTCCTCTTCGCGCTCGGGTCGTTCTGGCCGTTCCTCGTCCAGATCCTCTGCGTGAGCCTCGCCGTCGTGCTGATCTCGAGGATCGCGCGTACGCCCGTGCCGCCCAAGGAAGCCATCCCCGCGGGCGCGAAGGCGCATCCGATCCGCGAGGGTCTGCATTGGCTCCGCAGCAACGCGCCCGTGCGAACGCTCGTCATCATCATCTTCGTCTTCAACGTGACATGGGCGGCGCCCTGGAGCATCCTCGTCCTCTATGCCACCGAGCATCTGAAGATGGGCGCCGTCGGCTTCGGCGCGCTGATGACGGCCTCGGCCCTCGGCGGGCTCCTGGGAACCGCATCCTTCGGCTGGCTCGAGCGCCACGTGTCGTTTGCGACGCTCATGCGTGTGTGCCTTTCCCTCGAGGTGCTCATGCACCTCGCGTTCGCCCTCACCACCTCGAGCGTCGTCGCCTTCGCCCTCATGTTCGGCTTCGGCGCGTACGCGTTCATCTGGGGCACCATCTCCACGACCGTCCGGCAGCGTCTGGTGCCGCTTCGCCTGCAGGGGCGCATCGCCTCGGTCAACATGGTCGGCGTGTTCGGCGGCCTCGTGATCGGGCAGCTGCTCGGCGGGCTCATCGCTGAGGCCTGGGGTCTCACGGCCCCTTGGTGGTTCGCCTTCGCAGGATCGGCCATCACGCTGCTGCTGGTCTGGCGATCGATTTCGCAGATCGCGGCCGCTCCGCCTGCGGTCGACGCAGGCGCGACGCCGGGCGAGCCATGAGAGCGCATCGCCGCTGCTCGTGTCGCGGTCGCGCCCCGCTTTGCAGGATCTCGTCGCCGCGAGCCCGCACCCAGCCATGGATGACGTCCACCATCACCCGTGTCGACACCTCGAAGGCGATGTGCTGCAGCCCGGGACCAGTCCGGGAGTACCCTTCGTGGTCCGTCACCTCGTAGAGGAACAGCTGGGCTCCGCTCCCGTTGACAGGGCAGTATCCGTTGCCGAAGCAGGATTGGGAGCCCAGCATGGGCATGAGCTCGTCATAGTACGACCTGGCTACGTCGATGTCGGGGACGCCCAGCCCGAAGTGGTCGATCGGCATCGCACCTCGTCAGGGAAAGTCGATGATCGTCAGGGCAAGAGGCAGGGCGTCCTCCCGGGTCCCTGGGGTCGGCACGTCGATCAGCTCGCCCGACTCTGCGTCGATCGATCCCACCACAGTGAATTCATCGAACACATAGGGCACGCTCTCCGACGAGAAGATGAGGGGTGTGCGGCTCAGCTGGAAGTGCAGATGAGCGCCTGAGGAGTTGCCGGAGTTACCGAGTTGGGCGATCTGTTGACCCTTGGTCACGGTGTCTCCCACGCGCACCGTCGGTGACCTTGGCGCCAGGTGGTAGTAGACAGCGAAGAGGTCGGGGGCGAGTTCGAGCACGATGACGTTGCCGCCGAGGTTCGCGAGCGTGAAGCCGGGGCCGAGGGGCAATGTGCCGGGTGCGGTGTCGGGATCGGTGCTGTGCACGAAGACCACGGTGGCGTCCGCCACCGCCAGGACGGGGGCCCCGTACGCGAGATAGCTCGCGTTGTCGGATGGGTCGCCGTCGACCTCCACGCTGGCGTCGTAGCCGTTCTCGCGCGTCGAGGCCACATCGATCTGGCTGGCATCGATCGCGAACCGCTCGCCGCCGTTGATCCGACCGCTCAACGGGAGGAGCACGTTGCGATGCCCGTTGAGCGTGCAGCACGCGTTCGCGATGAGCCATCCCGCACCATGAAGAGGAGCGCCGATCGATACCGGTTCCTCCTCGGAAACGGTCACGGTTCCGCCGGTCTGCGAGATCTCGTCGGGCCACAGCACAGCGATGCCGCCCGCGCCCGACCCTGCGGGGCCGAATATCGCCGTGATCTCATGGGTGACCGATGCCGGGATGGTATCAGGGCTCGGGGAGACGTAGTCGAGCACCAGCAGCGCGGTCTTGCCCGAGGGGATGCCGACCGCGGCCGCTCCGCCATCATCGGCCGGCTCCGGAGCGCTGTAGTCGGCGACGATCATCGTTCGCGCAGCCACCTCCTCCTGCGTCAAGGTCGCCAATACGCTGCCGTCTGGTCCGAGCGTCTGGACAGATGTGATGAGGGCTGGCCGCGGAGAGAAGTTGAGCACCGTCAGCTCGTAGGCGACGTGAAAACTCCGGTCGGATCCCCACACGGGTATCGGGGCAGGTGCGACGGCGCCGATCACGAGCGGACTCATCACGTCGGCCTGCTCCCTCCAGTCCACCGGGGCTCGCGACTCACTGGTGGGCGCAGCGGCAGGTGACGGCGAGTCGACGGGGAGACCGCCGGTGCACGCGGGCAGGACACCGAGTGCGAAAAGCACGATGACGGCGCTCCACCGGCGCGCGGATCTCATATCGGACCAACCGCACGGCCGTTCGGCGCAGACATGTCGCCAGTAAACCCGTGGACAGGTCATCCCACAAGGACGGCCCTCACCTGTTGCGGCAGTCGATTTCACGGGGATCTTGGAACGTCATGATCAGCGGGGTTATGGTCGGGGAAAACCCCGACCGCAATGACGCCGGGGTGAAGGGACCGAAGATGACTGACCACACCTACCGAGTGACGGAGATCGTCGGAACGTCTTCCGACGGCACTGACGCCGCCATCAGAAGTGCTCTCGACCGCGCCTCCAAGACTCTGCGTCACATCGACTGGTTCGAGGTCGTCTCGACCCGCGGACACGTCGAGGACGGGGTGATCCATCACTTTCAGGTCACCCTCAAAGTGGGGTTCCGCCTCGACGACCCGGAGTAGACGGCCCGCCCCGCCTCTACGATCGCAGTGTGCGGGCAATCAGATACGACGCGTACGGGGTGTCGCCCTCCCTGGTCGATGTCGAAGACCCGGCGTGCCCCGACGACGGCGTGCTGATCGAGGTGCGAGCGACCGGCGTCTGCCGATCCGACTGGCACGCCTGGCAGGGGCATGATCCGGTCGCTCTCCCGCAGATCCCGGGCCACGAGTTCGCGGGCGTCGTCGCCGCGGTCGGCCCGAAGGTCGCGACGTACTCGGTCGGTGACCGAGTCACGGCGCCGTTCGTCTGCGGCTGCGGACAGTGCTCGTGGTGCGTCTCGGGCGACGCGCAGATCTGCCCCCATCAGTCGCAGCCCGGGTTCACGATGCCCGGCTCCTTCGCGGAACTGGTGGCGATACCCGCCGCTGATTTCAATGTCGTGCGTCTGCCAGGCAGCCTCGATTTCATCGCTGCCGCCTCACTCGGCTGTCGTTTCGCCACGGCCTATCGCGCCCTCACCATCCACGGGCGCGTTCAGCCGGGCGAGTGGGTCGCTGTCTACGGGTGCGGCGGGGTCGGGCTGTCCGCGGTGATGATCGCGTCCGCTCTCGGCGCCCGCGTCATTGCGGTCGATCGATCGGCCGCAGCTGTGAAGATGGCGCGGGATCTCGGTGCCGAGGTCGGCCTGGAGGCAGTCGACGACGACCCGCCCCGCATCCTCGAGATCACCGGCGGCGGCGTCAGTGTCTCCCTCGACGCGGTGGGCTCTACGGCAACGGCGGTTTCCTCGATCGCCTCCCTGCGCCCGCGCGGGCGCCACATCCAGGTCGGACTCCTGCTGGGCGACGACGCCGCTCCGGCCCTGCCGATGGGGCAGGTCATCGCCAAAGAACTCGAGATCTACGGCTCGCACGGCATGGCTGCGCGCGATTACCCGCGGATGCTGGAGCTGGTTGCATCCGGCGCGCTTCGACCCGACCGCCTCATCAGCGACGTCATCGGTCTGGAAGGCGCCGGTGTCGCTCTCGCCGCGATGAGCGCTCCGGCGACCGGTCACGGGCTGACGGTGATCCGGATGCCGGACGCCGGGGGGATCTGAACGACGCCTGCGCCTCGGGGCGCAGGCTAGAGCGCTGTCGCTCGGAACACGTCGCCATCTCGCTGGAACTCGGCCAGGCGCACGATCCCTCTCGCCACGGCGATCGCCATGGGCAGATCCGAGACGACCGGCCCGCTGCTCACCACCGTGCCGTCACCCGCGATCCCCGTCACGACGTAGCCCGAATCCTGCGGCCGCAACTCGATCGCGCCGATCGCGGTTGAGCCCACATTCTGAGTGCTCGGCAGATCAGTCACCGCTCCCCCTCACGCTTGGTCGGGTCGGACATGTCGGTCTCTTCCGGTCTTCCGCTATTTTCTGAGCTCGTCGATCGCATCGGCGACGCGTGAGATCACGTCCGCCGCCGTTCGCGCGTCGGTCTCCTGAACGTCGTCGATGACAGCGACCACCGCGGAGTGATGCGCTGAGAAGGCCCGGTCCACCCGGGCAACGGCATCGGGAGTGGGAAGGAGGTGGTGAGCCCGACGGTCAGTGGGGTGCTGGACCCTGGTGACGAGGTCTCGAGCGACGAGGCGTTCGATCACATTCGTGACGGTGGCGCTCGACGAGTCGAGCATGACGATCAGATCCTTCGGACTGAGGTCGCGCCCGTCGCGATAGCCCTGCACAAGGTAGCGGAGAGCTGTCAGGTCCACAGCGGAGAGCCCGGAAGCGCGTTGGGCCCGCTCCGCCTGCGCACGCTCCGCGGAGCGAAGTCGCAGGATGGCCTCACTCAGTCGCTGTCCGGCATCGGTGCGTGGTTGCTCCGCATAGAGGTGCTCGCCCTCGTGACGTACGACGGTCTCGGGCATGTGTTCCCTCTCCGCTTCACTCGGTGATCGTTGCAGTCTAGCCTCTCTCACACTTTGTGACAGGTCTTGATTTTCACATAAAGTGTGATACACAAGTTATGAGATTTGAGAGCGAGAGTCAGTCATCCGAGTTCAGGCGAGAGAGGGGAAGTTCGATGGCATACCTGTACTACGGAACCGAGAACTGCCCGGTGGTGATGCCCGATCGGATGCTTGCTCACGTGAAGGTCGTCGTCGCGACGAAGCTGCGCCGCGGGGAGAGCTTCATGATGACCTGGAAGCATCCCGCCGACGACGGCGCGACTTCCATCTGGCTGCAGCCCTCGATTCCGCTGCGATTCGTCTTCGAGGTCGCCGACATCGGCGACCTCGACGGCGAGTACATCCAGTCCCTCGCGCGCGCCGCGAATTCGAGCAAGGGGCTCGTCCTCCACTGGGAGGAATCGGCACCCGCGCCTGGTGTGCGTCGAGAGGAGATGATCGCGGCGTAGGCGCCCGAACGCACCCGTCGCTTCAGCGCAGGGGCGCCGTGCGATGTCAACCCCGCAGCGCGGCGCCCTGTCGCCGCCTACCGTGAAGCATGAGTGAGCCGAGTACGGACCAGCGAGCGCTGAATCCCACGCCCATCCCGCGCCGGGAGGATGTCGGCGAACTCAGCTTCCGCGTTCTCTCATCGCGCGGAACCGAAGCATCACCGACGCCGGCTTTCGTGCTCGTCCACGGGATCGGGGTGTCGCATCGCTATCTCTCGCGGCTGCACCGCGAACTCGAGGGAACGAGTGCCGTGCACTCGATCGACATGCCGGGCTTCGGAGGCTTGCCCAAGCCGGGAGGGCAGGTCTCGGTGCCGATGATGGCTGAAGCGCTGGGGGTCGTGCTGGACCGGCTCGGACTCGTCGACGCCGTCCTGGTCGGCCACTCGATGGGTGCGCAATGGGTCGTGGAGCTGGCCGTGGACCGACCCGATCTGGCCTCCGGGGTCGTGGTGATCGGGCCGGTGAGCGACGATCTGCATCGGAGCGTCGGAGCCCAGTCGATCGCGCTCGCCGTCGACACCATCGGCGAGCCGCTGGATGGCAACGTGATCGTCTTCACGGACTATCTGCGCTGCGGGCCCCGCTGGTACCTGCGTCAGTTGCGCCAGATGATCAGCTACCCGATCGACGAGCGCGTGACCGCACTGACGTGTCCGTTCCTGATCATCCGTGGGAGCAACGATCCGATCGCAGGCCAGGCGTGGGCCCGCCGGTTGCGCGACCAGGCGCCGGTCGGGTCACTGGTGATGGTCCCCGGGCACCGCCACCTCGTGCAGCACACCGCGTCGCGCACCGTGGCTCGCGCCATCACCGCGTTCCTTGCCGACGCTGGTCAATGAGCGCGCCGGCTGTGGTCGGCGACGTCGGGTTTCGCACGCAGCACGTCGGCGATCTCTTCCTCGGGACGCGGCGGGATGGTCTCGTCGACCTCGAGCTCGGGCACGCTCGGCTCATCCGGCCCGGGAACGTGCGCGTGAGAGGCATGCTCGTCGTGGAAAGGCACAGGGATCCTCCGGTCGCCAACATCCACAGCGTATGCCGATGTGTCGCTGCAGCGATCGCCTTCGGGTAGATTGCGGGCCATTGCGTGCCGATCGCAATCACCGTCGAAGGGGCGCGGATGCCGGACACCACCTGCCACATGTCACTCTCTCTCGATGGCTTCGCTGCCGGACCCGACCAGAGTCGTGAGCACCCGCTGGGCAAGCGCGGAATCGAAGTCCACAGCTGGCACATCGGCGACGAGCGCGCGCACGCGGCGGACGGGATCGCGGCCGGGTGGCTCATGCGCCCTCGCGGCGCGTACGTGATGGGCCGCAACATGTTCGGACCGGTCCGCGGCGCGTGGGACGAGGACTGGCGCGGGTGGTGGGGGCCTGAGCCGCCGTATCACGCTCCGGTGTTCGTGCTCACCCATCACGCCCACGCGCCGATGGCCATGGAGGGCGGGACGACCTTCTTCTTCGTCACCGAGGGCTTCGACGCCGCCTACGCGCAGGCGTGCGCGGCCGCCGGCGACGACGGCGTCGACATCGCGGGCGGCGCCTCCACGGTCCGCCAGGCGCTCATCGCCGGCATCGTCGATGAGCTCACGCTCGACATCGCCCCGGTACTGCTCGGATCGGGCGAGCGCATCTTCGATGGCGTCGAATCGTTCGGGATGGAGCCCGTCGAGGTGCTGCACTCGCCGCTGGCCACGCACATCCGGTACCGCCGGGCGAACTGAAGCGGAGGACGCCGCGCCCGAAGGTTTCCGGTGACCCCTTGACCAACTCGGGCTTCTGTGGTTACTTAGTCAAGTAGGTAACCAAAGAAGCGGGAGCCGATGTGATCGAAGAAGGGCGAGCCCTCTTCCTGGAGATCGCCGAGGGCGTCGAGGACTCGATCCTCGACGGCAGCCTGGCCGAAGAGGCTCAGGCGCCGTCGACGAACGAGCTCGCGGCGTTCTTCCGCATCAATCCCGCGACCGCCGCAAAGGGAGTGAACATGCTCGTCGAGAAGGGTGTGCTCTACAAGCGTCGCGGCATCGGCATGTTCGTGGCGCCCGGCGCTCGCGAGCTTCTCCTCGCCGAGCGCCGCACCGCATTCGCCGATCGCTTCGTCGAGCCGCTGCTGGTCGAGGCCCGCAAGCTCGGTCTCGGCCCCGATGACCTCAGCCGCCTGATCCTGGAGCACGCGAGCACCCACGCCACGGCACCTGCACGGAGCGAGCGTCAGCGAGCCGAAGTGTCCGGAACCAACACGGAAGGAGCCTCACGATGACCGTCGCGATCGAGGTGAAGAACCTCACGAAGCGCTATCGGGACGTCGTCGCGGTCGACGACGTGTCGTTCACGATCGAGAAGGACACGATCTACGGTCTGCTCGGTCGCAACGGCGCCGGCAAGACCACAGTCATGTCGATCCTCACCGCGCAGAACTTCGCCACGGCCGGCCAGGTCAGCGTCTTCGGCGAGAAGCCGTACGAGAACGCGCGGGTCCTTTCGCGGATGTGCTTCGTGCGCGAGAGTCAGAAATACCCCGACGATGCCAAGCCGAGCCATGCGTTCCGCTCAGCACGCCTGTTCTTCCCCCACTGGGACGAACCGTTCGCTCAGCGGCTCATCGCCGACTTCCAGCTGCCGGTCGATCGTCGCATCAAGAAGCTCTCGCGCGGGCAGCTCTCGGCCGTCGGCGTCATCATCGGACTCGCCTCCCGCGCCGAGATCACCTTCTTCGACGAGCCCTACCTGGGTCTGGATGCCGTTGCCCGGCAGATCTTCTACGACCGGCTGCTGGAGGACTACTCCGAGCATCCCCGCACGGTGATCCTGTCTTCGCACCTCATCGACGAGGTCTCGAACCTCATCGAACGCGTGCTCGTGATCGACCGCGGGCGCATCCTGATGGACGAGACGACGGATGCCGTGCGCGACCGCGCATCGACGATCGTCGGCGACTCGGCCGCGGTGGAGAAGTTCATCGGCGATCGCGAGGTCATCCATCGTGAGAGCCTCGGCCGCGTCACCGCGGTGACCGTGCTCGGCACCCTCGCAGCCGAGGACCGCGCGCGGCTCGGGGCGCTCGGCCTCGAGAACGCACCGGTGTCGCTGCAGCAGCTGATCGTGCGGCTCACCCAGCATGCCAACGGCGACGCGGCCCATACGACCGCGCCCATCGAGGAGGTGACACGATGAACCGCACTCTGAACGTCGTCCGGCTTCAGTTGGTCAACAAGCAGACATACATCTGGGTTCCGCTACTCGTCCTCTTCGGAGCGCTCGCGCTCACCCTGGCCGTCTACGCCCTGATCAGGAGCGGCGGAGCCTCCGGCCCGATGTACGGGGGCGGTGCGCAGGCACCGCTCTGGTATTTTCTGGTGGTCGGCGTGCAGGCACTGACGCTGAGCTTCCCCTTCTCGCAGGCGATGAGCGTGACGCGCCGGGAGTTCTACCTCGGAACACTGCTGACGGCGGTCCTGACCGCTGCGATCCTCGCGTCGATCTTCGTCGTGGGCGGCTTCATCGAGATCGCCACCGGCGGGTACGGCATGAACGGCTACTTCTTCTACATCCAGTGGCTGTGGGAGGCGGGGTGGGGGGCGGCCTGGCTCGGTTACTTCGTGATCGCGATGCTGATGTTCGTGGCCGGATTCTGGGCCGCGACGATCTACAAGCGCTGGGGTTCGGTCATCCTCACGATCGTGCTCGTGGGCATCGGCGTCATCTTCGTCGGTCTGCTGTGGCTCATCGGGCGGATGAACGCGTGGGCTCAGGTCTTCGCGTGGTTCGGGCAGCAGGGCGCCGTGGGAATGACCCTCTGGGGAGTTCTGCTCGGGGCCGTGCTCGCGGGGATCTCGTTCCTCACCCTCCGGCGCGCGATTCCCTGACCACGGTGACGGATGCCGCCCTTCAGCGCAGCGGAACCCTCACGTCGGTGCCGCCCTCGCGGGTGAGCCGCGCGCCCATCTGCACGAGGCTGGGCTGGTCGACGAATCCGCCGGCGAACAGCGCCTGGCCCTGGGTGAAGGCCGGCGAGCGATCGAGCAGCGAATCGGGCGCATAGCCGAACACCTCCGCGAGGTCGGCGAGATCTCGGGGCGAGCTCATGCGCATGAGGGCGAGGTTGTCGCACTGCGAGAGCGCGTTCTGGTGCACCTTCGACGGACGCTGCGTCGACAGCAGCAGCCAGAGTCCGTACTTCCTGCCCTCCGCCGCGATCTGCACGATGCGCTCGGTGAGCAGCTTCTCGACAGGCGTCGCCGGTTCGGGAGTGCACAGGTTGTGCGCCTCGTCGATCACGATGAGCCGGCCGATGCGCTGCTCGCGGTTCTCCCAGAGGTGATCGAGCACGGCGAGCGCGGCCGCTCGTGACTCGGCCTGGGTGGCGAACCCTCCGAGGTCGACGACGGTCGCATCGGGCTGATCGTCGATCTCGTCGGTGATGCTGCGCTGGCCCCACGCCCACAGCTTCCAGTCGGCCACGCCGAGGTTCTCGAGCCGCATCGCGAGCTGGTGGCGGATGCGATCGGGGTGGGATCGGATGAATCCCACCAGATCGTGGTCGGGCAGAAGATGGATGTCTGTCTCCATCCGCAGCATCGTGTTGTAGTCCTCGGGGTTCTGCACCGGATCGATGTGCAGGATCGCCGCCCGGGAACGAAGCGGCATGGACAGGAATCTGGCACGCAGCTGCTCGCCTTCACCGACGGTGGAGCGACGCACCCGGATGTCGCGGAGCGCGAGCTCCGCCGCTTCCGCGGCAGGCGCGTCCTGCCGAAGTTCTCCCAGCTTCACGAAGTCGGAATTCGGGTCCAGGATCACCAGGGGCAGTCGGGTGTGCAGCATGATCTGCTCGAGCGCCACGCCGAGCGCATAGGTCTTGCCCGATCCGCTCTGCCCGCACCAGAAGGTGTGGCGGTTCATCTTGGACGCGAGCAGCCGCGCCGGGGCGGCGCTCTCCGATTCGAGGAGTGTGCCGATCGTCAGTTCGTCGCCCATGTCGAATGCTCCTCCTGCCGGCCGTCGGTCAGCGGTCTTCGGCCAGTTCGACGTGGTGGCGGATGACCTCGGCCACCACGAACGTGAACCACTTCTGCGCGAACTCGGGGTCGAGTTCGGCATCGATCGCCAGCGCGCGCAGGCGCGCCAGCTGCTGTTCCTCGCGAGCGGGGTCCGAGGCCGGCATCCCGTGCTCCGCCTTCAGCTCTCCGACCTGCTTCGTGGCGCGGAATCGCTCGGCGAGGAGATATACGAGAGCGGCGTCGATGTTGTCGATGCTGCCTCGGAGCCGTTGCAGGGTCTCGAGCGCCTCGGCGTCGTCGGCGCCTGCGGTGTGATGGGTCATGGAGTTCCTCCTCGCTCCCCGACGATACCGGGCGAGCTCGCAGCGACGTGGGGCCGGGCACGCATTCATCCCCGATGGGTGAGGGCCGCCGACGAGCGAGGGCCATAGAGTGTGAGCCATGACCGATGGCACCCCCTCGCCCGGGCCCCTCGCCGCCAGTCCGCAGGCAGGGACTGATGCAGCGGTCGCCGACACCTACGTGGTCCCCGCCCTTGATTCCGGGTCGCCCGATCGAGCGAGCAAGCCGCTCTGGGCGCGCCTCGACAGTCCGTTCGGGGTGGGCTTCCTGCTGACCCTCGGAGGGCTCGCAGCCATTGCGCTCGGCATCGCGCTGACCAACATCGCAACGGTCATCATCTACATCGCCCTGGCGATGTTCGCAGCCCTCGGCCTCGATCCGGTGCTCAAGTGGTTCGAGCGTCACAACGTCAAGCGCCCGTGGGCGATCACGATCGTCTTCCTGGTCTTCGGGGTCCTCGGCGCCGGACTCATCTGGCTCGTGGTGCCGACTCTCATCGATCAGGTCACCGCGTTCATCACCGGCATCCCCGCCACGATCGCGAACTTCGAGACGACCGACACCTACGCCTGGCTGGAGGGCATCTTCGGCCCGGGCCTGACCACGCTGGTCAACGAGCTCGAGTCCTTCATCACCAATCCCGCGAACATCGCCGCCATCTCGGGCGGACTGCTCAAGATCGGCGCGGGAATCGCGACGGCCGTCTCCGGCGGACTCATCGTCGTCGTGCTGACTCTCTACTTCGTCGCATCGCTGCCCGCGATCAAGGATTCGCTCATGCAGTTCGCACCGGCCCGCAACCGGCCGAAGGTGCGCATCATGACGAACGAGATCACCGACTCGATCGGCAGCTACCTCATGGGGATGGTCATCCTTGCCTTCTTCAACTCCATCGTGGCCTTCCTGCTGCACTTCTTCCTCGGACTCCCCTACCCGCTGCTGATGGGCGTGCTCGCCTTCTCGATCACGATCATCCCCCTCGTCGGACCGGTGCTGTACTGGATCTTCGCCAGCGTGCTCGCGCTGTTCACCAGCCCGGTGTCGGCGCTCATCTTCGCCATCGCGTATCTCGTCTACATCCAGATCGAGGCCTATGTGATCACACCGAAGGTCATGTCGAAGGCGATCTCGATCCCCGGCTCGCTCGTCGTGATCGGCGCCCTGATCGGCGGCACGCTGCTGGGACTGATCGGCGCGCTCGTCGCGGTTCCGGTCACCGCATCGATCCTGCTGATCATCAAACAGGTCTTCATACCGAAGCAGGACGCGAAGCTATAACAGCTTCGCGGCCAGCAGGCAGGTCGGCGACGGCGCCTCGACGCGGTGTCGCACGCGCCCCGGGACTCCGGTGCGCAGATCGAGCGTGAGGGAGGCGACATCGTTCGAGCGCTGCCCGGCGACGAGCAGCGTGTCGCGCACGACGAGGTGATGGCGTGGCCAGTCCACGCCTGCGTCCACGAGCGCGACGGGAGCGAGCGCGTCCCCAGCGCCCTTCACCCGCACGGTGGCGAGCGTGTTGCTGCCGCGCACGCCCGCATAGAGGAAGTCGCCGTCGCGGGATGCCGCCAGCTCGGCGGCCGTGTCATCCGGAAGGGTGCCTGCACCCAGGGGTGTGCCGGCGACGATCCGCCACGATCCGGTCACGTCGGCGGCGAGCGCGTAGATCTCGCAGCTGAGTTCGGCGACGACGTACAGGTGCCCGCTCGGATGCCGGACCATATGCCGCGGGCCCGTTCCGAGCGGCAGCGCGACCTCCTGCAGGCGGCGGAGTCCAGCATCCGTCGCTCGCCAGAACCGCACGAGATCCAGCCCCATGTCGGTGGTCGCCACGAGCCCGCCGGGCAGGAACACCGCCTCGTGCGCGCGGGAAACCCGGGCGGAGGGGTCGGCCGGCACGTCGGCCGCGGCATCCGCCGGCGCCTCGTCGGCGTCGTCGTAGTGGGGAAGCAGGTGGGCGTACTCGGCCCCGGCCGCTGCGCGAAGCGCCCGCGAAGCAGCGGCGAGGTCGATGCCTCCCGCGAACTCGGCGGGGGCGGCGTCCGGATCGTACGGGTCCGTCGCGGCCGGCGCGATGACGGGCGCCGACGGGCGGCCCGCGGCATCCAGCGACATCCGCACCACGCGGCCGTCTCCCCAGCAGCTGGCGACGAGCGAGGCTCCGTCGGGCGCCACCGCAACATGGCACAGCGCCTCTCCGCCGACGACCGGGCCGCCGAGCGGAACGAGCGACGACTCCCCCGTGCGCCGGAACGCGCGCACGGCTCCGGCGTCTTCGAGGGCGGCGTACACGACGTCGAGCGTCGGGTGGGCCGCGAGCCACGACGGCGAGCCACCGGTCGCCGCGGCCGTGCCGCCGAATCCCAGCTGCCCGCCGGCCAGCGCGTCATCCGGCGCGCCCGCGAGGAGTGTGCCGATTCCGGATGCCGATCCCTCACCGTCGGCGGTGTACCCGCCGAGCCAGAACCTCATGCCGCCTCACTCCGCGGAGCCGGTCCCTGAGCCTGTCGAAGGGCGCGGTCCCTGAGCCCGCCGAAGGGACGCATCAGTCCACGAGGTCGTGGCGCACGATGACCGCGTCGCGCGAAGCCCCGACGCCGATCACCGAGATGCGGGTTCCGCTCATCGCCTCGAGGGCGAGCACGTAGTCCTGCGCCGCCCGGGGCAGCTCCTCGAACGTGCGTGCGCCCGTGATGTCTTCCTCCCACCCCGGGAAGTGCTGCAGGATCGGCGTGGCGTGGTGGAAGTCCGACTGGTTGACCGGCACCTCGTCGAAGCGCGTGCCCTCGACCTCGTACGCGACGCACACCGGGATCTCGTCGAGACCGGTGAGGATGTCGAGCTTGGTCAGCACGAGGTCTGTGATGCCGTTGATCCGCGTCGCATACCGCGTGATCGGCGCGTCGTACCAGCCGACCCGGCGCGGACGCCCCGTGGTCGTGCCGAATTCGAAGCCGCGCGAGCGCAGCCACTCGCCCTGCTCATCGAACAGCTCGGTCGGGAACGGTCCCGAGCCGACGCGGGTGGTGTAGGCCTTCACGATGCCCACGATCCGGTCCAGCCGGTTCGGTCCGACGCCCGCGCCGGTCGCGGCTCCGCCGGCCGTCGCCGACGACGAGGTCACGAACGGGTAGGTGCCGTGGTCGATGTCGAGCATCGTCGCCTGGCCCCCCTCGAACACGACGACCTCGCCGGCATCCAGTGCGTTGTTGAGAAGGAGCGACGTGTCGCACACCATGTGCTGCAGCCGCGGCGCGTACGAGAGGAGATCCTCGACGATCTCGTCGACGGTGATCGCGCGGCGGTTGAAGACCTTCACGAGCAGGTGGTTCTTCTGGTCGAGGGCGCCTTCCACCTTCTGACGCAGGATGTTCTCGTCGAACAGATCCTGCAGACGGATGCCGACACGGTTGATCTTGTCGGCGTAGGCCGGTCCGATGCCGCGGCCGGTGGTGCCGATCATGCGCTTGCCGAGGAAGCGCTCCGTCACCTTGTCCAGCGTGCGGTGGTACTGCGTGATCACATGGGCGTTGGCGCTGATCTTCAGCCTGCTGGTGTCGAGCCCGCGGGCGTGGAGCGCCTCGAGCTCGGCGAAGAGCACCTCGAGGTCGACGACGACGCCATTGCCGATCACCGGCGTCACACCCGGGGACAGGATGCCGGAGGGCAGCAGGTGCAGCGCGTACTTCTCGTCGCCGATCACCACCGTGTGGCCGGCGTTGTTGCCGCCGTTGAACTTGACGACGACATCGGTGCGCTCACCGAGCAGATCCGTTGCCTTGCCCTTCCCCTCGTCCCCCCACTGGACTCCGACGATCACGATGGCGGGCATGTATTCACTCCTCGGGAAGGATCCGACGGTACACCCCATCCTATCGGGGACCTCGCAGGCGACCGGGGCGATCAGGCCTCCGCGCTGAATCGGAGGGGGAAGTGCACCGGCCCCGTGTTTCCCGACACCGGAAGCCATTCGCCGGGCCCGTCGGCCACGGCATCGGGCATCCGCTTCGCCAGCAGGGGAAGCGCGACGCTCATATCGGTACGTGCCACGAAATGCCCGAGGCAGTGGTGCGCGCCTCCGCCGAATCCACTGTGCAGCGGGCGGTCCGCGACCGTGATGTCGAAATCCGCCGCCTCGCCCATCGCCTGCGGGTCGGTGCCCGCGGCGTGGGAGAGCACCTGGACGATGCCTCCGCGCGGCACCTGGAGTCCGTCCAGATCGACGTCTTCGATCGCTTCACGCGTGACCCAGGTGACGGTGGGGTTGACCCGCATGACCTCTTCGACCGCGCGGCCACCGAGTTCAGGATGCGCCGCGAGCAGCGCCCACTGGTCGGGATGGGCGAGGAAGGTCTGCAGGGCGAGCCCCAGTTGGTTTCGGGTGGTCTCCATGCCGGCGAACGCCAGGAAGACCAGGCTGACGCTGAGCTCGCGGCGCGTGAGCGAGTCGTCGTCCTCGTGCGCGGTCAGCAGCGTCGTCACCAGGTCATCCCGCGGATGCGTGCGTCGATCCGCGATCACGTCGTCGATGTAGTCCGTCAGTCCCTGCAGCGCCGCTTCGATCCGCGGCAGATCACTGCGGACATTGACGCCGAACGACTTGCCGAGGTCATCCGCCCAGTGCGCGACCCGGGGCCACTCGTCTTCGGGCAGTCCCAGGAGCAGACACAGGATGCGGGCAGCGTACGGCTCGGCGAACTCGCCGACGAACTCGACGCTGCCGCGGGACGCGAAAGAATCGATCAGAGCGTTCGCGAGCGCCTGGAACTGCGGGCGCATCGCCTCGATCGCGCGACTGCGGAACGCCGGACCCAGGAGGCGGCGCAGACGGGTGTGGTCCGAGCCTTCCACGCTGAGCAGCGTCTCGCCCCACCACTGCGACCACGGACCGTCGTGGATGCCGTTCTGCTCGGGCCAGCGCGCGTTGCCCTGCTGGAAGCGGCGGTCCTTGAGGATCGCGGTGCCCTGGTCGTAGCGGAGGATCGCCCAGCCGTAGGGTGTCCGGGCGTACCACCCCGCTTCGCGAGCGTCATGCACGGCTCCGGAGGTCACATCGAAAGCCGGATCGGCAAGATCGAGGAAGGGTGTCGCCACACCGCGGATTCTACGCATCCGCGATCGACGCCGCGTCGCACGTGCGCCGGTAGGGTGGCGCCATGCTGCGCTCCCCGCTGTGGTCTCTCGTATGGTCCCTCCTGCGCCTGGCGATGGCCGTTGCGATCGTCGCCGCGATCGTCGCTCAGCTCGTGCAGTCGGTCACCGGCGCGATGGAAGCGGGCCGCGACGTCGTCACGATCATCGCCAACTTCTTCAGCTTCTTCACGATCCTCTCCAACGCCGCGTCGGCGGTGGTCCTGACGATCGCCGCGATCTGGTACTTCTCCCGCGGGCGCCGCGCGAAGGTGGAGCCGCGGTGGCTCGCGTTCCTGCTCGCTGCGGTGACGACCTACATGGTGGTCACCGGGATCGTCTACAACACGCTGCTGCGGGGCATCGCCCTCGAGCCGGGGTCGATCGTCGCGTGGTCGAACGAGATCCTCCACCTGGTCGGGCCGATCTTCCTCCTGGCCGACCTGTTCGTCGGCCCGTTCCGCCGTGCACTGCCTTGGCGCACAGTGACCGGGATCGTGATCTTCCCGCTGATCTGGGTGGCCTACACCCTGCTGCGGGCGTCGTTCATCACCAATCCCGGCACGGGCGACCCGTATTGGTACCCGTATCCGTTCCTCAACCCGAACAATCCCGGCGGGTGGGGCTCGGTGGTGGTCTACGTCATCGTCATCGCGGTCGCCATCATCGCCGCCGCCCTTCTCGTCGTCTGGGTGGGCCGCCGCCGAGGAGTCGCCGCGGAGGTCGTCCACGGCTCAGCCGACCGAGCGGCCGTCTTGTAGACTATCCACAAACTTTCTGTCCCCCATTTGGGCGTCTTCCACCGCCACGGCGCCAATGTTTCCGCCGACCCGTATCTCAACCCGCTACATCTGACTCATTGGGGATGACACACCCGGGGGAGACGGAAAGGGTCATCGAAATGCGTTGGTCATGGTTCAGGATCGCTGCGGCGGTCACAGCACTCTCCGGAGTGGTCGCCGGATTCATCGTCAACATCGACCGCGCGTCGCGAGAGAAGCAGGATCTCGAGCTCGTACTGGTCAACTACTTCAGCCTGTTCACGATCGTCTCGTCGCTGCTGAGCGTCGTCGCTCTCGTGGCCGCCGCGTCGTGGGCGCAGCGCCACGCCGGCACATCGCGTGAGCCGTTCGGAATCGCGCTCGGAATCGCGGCCGTCGCCGGCCCGGTGCTGCTCCTGGGCATCGTCTACAACCTGCTGCTGCGCGACGCTCCCAGCGGCGTCGCCCTCGGCGATTCCGCAGGCATCGCTCTGCTGGACTCGTGGGCGGTCGAGGTTCTGCATGTGGCCCTGCCGATCTACTTCGTGCTGGATCTGCTGTTCGCCTCGCGCCGCCGGGGACTGCCGTGGTGGTCGCTCGCGGTGTTCGTCGGCTACCCCCTCGGGTGGACGGTGTACACGATGGTGCGCGGGGTGCGGGTCTCGAACCCGGATGGCAGCACGTCGTGGTGGTACCCGTATCCGTTCCTCGATCCGAACGGAGCAGGCGGCTACCCCTCGGCGCTGCTCTACATCGGCGCGATGCTGATCGGATTCGTCGCGATCGGCGCCGTGATCATCGCCATCGGCCGCTACCGCGAGCGGCGTGCCGCGGTCCGCGGTGCGGCCGCATCGGCGGCCGGAGCGCTCCACGCCTGAGAGACGCAGGATGCCGGGTCGGACTCGTCCGGCCCGGCATTCCCGCGTCGTCGAGGCTCCGGCACCGCCTCAGTAGACTCGAATCATGTCGAAGGTCCTGCAGTCCCTGCCCGTCGGCGAGCGCGTCGGCATCGCTTTCTCCGGGGGCCTTGACACCTCGGTCGCCGTCGCGTGGATGCGCGACAAGGGCGCGATTCCCTGCACGTACACGGGTGACCTCGGCCAGCCCGACGAGGACGACATCGACGCGATCCCCGGCCGCGCGCTCGAGTACGGCGCCGAGATCTCGCGCCTCGTCGACTGCAAGACCGCCCTGGTCGAAGAGGGCCTGGGGGCATTGGCCTGCGGTGCATTCCACATCCGCTCCGGCGGCAAGACCTACTTCAACACGACTCCCCTGGGCCGCGCGGTGACGGGCACGATGCTCGTGCGCGCGATGAAGGACGACGGCGTCGACATCTGGGGTGACGGGTCGACCTACAAGGGCAACGACATCGAGCGCTTCTACCGCTACGGGCTCCTGGCGAACCCCCGTCTGCGCATCTACAAGCCCTGGCTCGACGCCGACTTCGTCACCGAGCTGGGCGGCCGGTCCGAGATGTCGGCGTGGCTCCTCGAGCACGGGTTCCCGTATCGCGACAGCGCCGAGAAGGCGTATTCGACCGACGCCAACATCTGGGGCGCCACCCACGAGGCCAAGACGCTCGAGCACCTGGACGTGTCGCTCGAGACGGTGGAGCCGATCATGGGCGTACGGTTCTGGGATCCCGCGGTCGCGATCGAGACCGAAGACGTCACGGTCACGTTCGAACTCGGCCGACCCGTCGCCCTCAACGGCGTCGAGTGCGCCGACCCCGTCGAACTCGTCCATGAGGCGAACCGCATCGGCGGCCGCCACGGGCTCGGGATGAGCGACCAGATCGAGAACCGCATCATCGAGGCCAAGAGTCGCGGCATCTACGAGGCCCCGGCCATGGCGCTGCTGTTCATCGCCTACGAGCGCCTGGTGAACGGCATCCTGAACGAAGACACCCTCGCGACCTACCACGAGCAGGGTCGCCGCCTCGGGCGCCTGATGTACGAGGGTCGCTGGCTCGAGCCGCAGTCGCTCATGCTGCGCGAGTCGATCCAGAAGTGGGTCGGGTCCACCATCAACGGCTCGGTGACGCTGCGCCTGCGGCGGGGCGACGACTACACGATCCTCGACACCACGAGCCCGAACCTCTCCTATGCGCCCGAGAAGCTCTCGATGGAGCGCGTGGGCGACGCCGCATTCGGCCCGACCGACCGCATCGGCCAGCTCACGATGCGCAATCTCGACATCGCCGACTCGCGCTCGCGCCTCGAGCAGTACGCCGGGCTGGGGCTCATCGGCGGCGCGACCGGGGCGCTCGTCGGCCGCATCACGGCCGGTCACGCCGATGAGATCACCGAGTCGGCTGCGCCGGCGGATGCCAGGGCCGAAGCGCTCGAAGACGCCATCGAGGCGGCATCCGAGTCGGCGATGTTCGACGCCGGAACCGACTGAGCAGGCTGCCGGAACCCACCGCTGAACCTGGCGGATTGCGGGCGAGGTCCGGCGCTGCGGCGTGCTCGGGTTACGATGCCTGACGGACCCGCGCGACCCGAACACGTGGGACCGAGGTTCGCGGTGGATGACATCGCGTTCCCCACGCAACCCACTCGAGAGTTCTTCCATGTCGAAGCCCATCACCGCGTCCCCGACGATCCCGGAGGCCGAGCAGCCCCGGAGGCGATCCGTCGGGCGCATGATCGGCGTGACGCTGTTCAGCGTCGTGGCGGGCGTCACCGTCATCGCGCTCATCGCGGCGGGCTTCGTGGTGTGGACGATCCAGCGGTCGTTCCCCCAGCTCGAGGGAACGGTGGCGGTCGAGGGCCTCGGTCGCGACGTGGAGGTCCAGCGCGACGTGCTCGGCATCCCGACGATCACGGCATCCGACAGCGACGACCTGTTCTTCGCGCAGGGCTACGTCCACGCCCAGGACCGGTTCTGGGAGATGGACTTCCGTCGCCACGTCACGAGTGGCAGGCTCTCCGAGCTCTTCGGCGAATCGCAGCTGGCCACCGACAGGTTCCTGCGCACGCTCGGCTGGCGCGAGGTCGCCGCGCAGGACGTCGGGGCGCTCGATCCGAAGATCGCGTCGTACTACGAGGCGTATGCCGAGGGCGTGAACGCCTACCTCGCCGAGCACGACGGCGCCGACGCGTCTTTCGAGTACGCGGTGCTGAGCCTTCAGAACGCCGACTACGAGATCGAACCCTGGACGCCGGAGGACTCGGTGGCCTGGCTGAAGGCGATGGCCTGGGACCTGCGGACGAACATCGAGGACGAGACCGAGCGCGCCCTCATCGCACCCGACTTCACGTCCGATGAGGTCGCGCAGCTGTATCCCGGATACCCGTTCGAGCGCAACCCGGTCATCGTTCCGACGCTCACCGCGGCACAGCCGGCGAGTGCGGGCGCGGCATCCGACCCCGGCAGCGCCACCGCATCGATCGAGTGGGCCGAAGCCGACGGGGTGATCGAGGCGGTGAGCGCGCTGATCGGAGACGCCGGCGAAGGCATCGGATCGAACTCGTGGGTCGTGTCGGGAGATCTCACCGAGAGCGGGATGCCGCTGCTCGCGAACGACCCGCACCTGGGCGCGGCTCTTCCGAGCGTCTGGCACCAGGTCGGCCTGAAGTGCCGCACGATGACGGCGAACTGCGCGTTCGACGTCGCCGGGTTCAGCTTCTCCGGCGTGCCCGGAGTGGTGATCGGCCACAACACCCGCATCGCCTGGGGCTTCACCAACCTCACGACCGACGTGACCGATCTGTACCTCGAGAAGATCCAGGGCGACCAGTACTGGCGGGACGGCCAGCTGATTCCGCTGGAGGAGCGCACCGAGACCATCGAGGTCGCGGGCGGTGACGGCGTGGAGCTGCGCGTCCGCTCCACCGCGAACGGGCCCATCCTGTCGGGTTCGTCTCCCGACTTCGACGCGATCGCCACCGACCCCTTCACGGGTACGGCTGGGGTGGTCGCGGCGCCCGCCGTGGCGCCGGAGGGTGAATACGCGGTCAGTCTGAGGTGGACCGCACTGGAGCCGGGCACCACCGCGGCATCCATCTTCGCCCTCAACGTCGCCGAGGACTTCGCCGACTTCCAGGAAGCCGCCGCCCTTTTCGACGTGCCCGCGCAGAACCTCGTCTACGCGGATGTGGACGGCAACATCGGCTACCAGACGCCGGGCCGACTCCCGGTCCGCGGCGCCGGGGACGGCTCGATGCCCCAGCCGGGATGGGACTCGGCCTACGCATGGCAGGGCTTCATCCCGTTCGGAGATCTGCCGACCTCGTTCAATCCTCCCGAAGGTTACATCGTCACCGCCAACAACGCGATCGTCGGTGCCGAATACCCGTACCTCCTCACCCGCGACTGGGACTACGGGTGGCGCGCCGCGCGCATCGTGGACCTTCTGCAGCGCAAAGCTGCGATGGGCGAGCTCACCGCCGATGACATGCGCGACATCCAGGCCGACAACCAGTTCGCGATGGGCATGCAGCTCTCCGCCGCGTATACCGACGTCGCGACCGATCGTCGGGGCCCGGATGCCGCGCTCGACATGATGCGATCGTGGGACGCGCAGAACGACGCCGGGTCGGGAACGGCTGCTTTCGCGAACGTGCTGTGGGACCAGCTCGTGCTCGACATGTTCGTTCACGGCCGCGAGAACCCGGCTCCGGTCACCGGACAGGGTCGCCTCTTCCTCGTCGTGGACGCGCTGCTGGATGACCCCGACTCGGAGTGGTGGACCAACGCGGAACTCGGGGTCAGCGGACAGGACGAGATGCTCGAGCATGCGGCGAGCGAAGCGTACGACCGGCTCGTCGCACGGCAGGGCGACAATCCGTCG
Source organism: Microbacterium sp. (assembly GCA_035630115.1). Lineage (GTDB taxonomy): Bacteria > Actinomycetota > Actinomycetes > Actinomycetales > Microbacteriaceae > Microbacterium. Next base: position 34,241 of record DASQLG010000114.1, read on the forward strand.
AGGTGGAGCTGGGGGTCGCTGCACGCGCTCGCGCTGCGCAGCGACACGTTCGGCTCATCGGGCATCGCCCCGATCGAGGCGCTCTTCAACCGCGGTCCGTACGCGGTCGGCGGCGGCTCCTCGGTCGCCAACGCGACCGGCTGGCAGGTCGGCGAAGGATTCGAGACGGTCACGGTGCCGTCGATGCGCATGATCGTCGACCTCGCCGACTTCGACGCGTCGGGCTGGAACCACCTGACCGGCACGAGCGGGCACACGTTCCACCCGAACTACGTCGACCAGACGGCGGCGTGGCAGCGCGCCGAACTCACGCCGTGGGCGTTCACGGATGCCGCTGTGGATGCCGCGACGACCCATACGCTCATGCTGGTTCCCGCCGACTGACCCGACGCCTCAGCCGCCCGCGGCGGGCGGCGTGCGCTTGGACTCGGCGAGCTCATCGACGTACATCGAGTTCTCGTCGATCGTGCCGTTGCGGTACGCGCGGCGCCCGATCATGTGCGCCGACAGCGGGGCGGTCGCCAGCTGGATGAGCACGACCGGCACGAGGAAGGCGACCACCGGCCACGAGCGCAGCGACAGCGCGATGGCCAGGCAGATCAGGATCAGCCCGAGCACCTGCGGCTTCGTGGCGGCGTGCAGTCGTGTGGGCACGTCCGTGAACCGCAGCAGCCCGATCGCCGCGGTCAGGCACAGCACCGCGCCGAGGAGGATCAGCACGAGCACGGTCACATCCAGCACGGCATCCACCGGAAAGACGGACTCGAGCGCGGGAGTGAGATTCGTCATTGCTGCACGTTGTCCCTTCTCGCCACGAACCGCGCGATCGAGATCGAGCCGAAGACGCCGACGGCGGCGATGATGAGCAGCACGGGCAGGCTGCGGGTGTGGTGGTTGATCGCCATCTCCGCACCGAGCACGCACATGATCTCGGTGAGGAGGACGTCGGAGGCCACGGCGCGATCGAGGATCGAGGGGCCGATGACGATGCGCCACAGCGTGAGCAGCGCGGCCACGGCGAACACCACGTAGATCAGGATCAGAAGTGCGTTCATACCGGCGCCCCTCCCTTGCGTGGCGTGTCGATGGCGGCGTCGCGGATGATCTCCAGCTGCTCGCGGGAACCTACCGCGCGCACGATCCGCGCCTCCCACCCGAGGACCGCACGCTTCTGGTGCGCGATCTCCTCATCGCTGGTGGCGCCCAGCACGTGCAGGTACAGGATGCGTCGATCACGATCGGCCTCGACGATGAGCGAGCCGGGAATGAGGGATGCCGTCACCCCGGTGTGCGTCATGATCAGGTCGTCATTCGTGCGCAGCCGCACGGCGACGATCGAGCTGCCCACCGGCTTGCGCGGGTCGACGATCTGCCACGTGACCAGAAGCGACCCGCGCACCAGCGCTCCGAAGAACGTGACCACGAAGATCAGCCCGTACCAGAGGTTCAGCCGGCCCGAGAGCTCCACGGGCGGTAGCCGGAAGACGCTCGTCACGAACACGGCGACGACGAGGCCGGTGAGGAAGGCGACGACCGTGAACTGACCCCACAGCAGCATCCACAGCGCGATCAGCCACAGGAAGAACGGCAGCTGGCGCCACAGCCGGGTCAGCACGGTGCGCGTGCTCGCGGCATCCGTCGTCCGAGGGTCGTCCGCGGGGGCGGTCATGGGCTCACCTCCTCGTCGAGCTGCGAGACGCTCACCGGCTCGAGCAGGGCGGCGCCGATGCGCGCGCACACGTCGTAAAGGGGGCCGGCGAAGATCGTGAGCGCGACGGTGACGGCCACCATCCCGCCGGTGGCCGCGGTCATGATGCGCGGAATCGTGCGACGCTCGGTCTGAACCGCCGCGGCGGGCGCATCGCCCAGATAGGAGATGCGCGCTTCGGTCTCCGCCGAGTCGTCTTCCTCGCGCCAGAACGCGAGGTTCCAGGCGCGCATCAGTGCGTAGAGGGTGAGCAGGCTCGTGACGATGCCGCCGACGATGAGCACGATCATGATCGGACTGCCGACCTCGGCCGCCGCGTCGAACAGCGCGTACTTGCCGATGAACCCGGAGAACGGCGGTAGTCCGCCCAGGTTGACGGCGGGGATGAAGTAGAGCACCGCGATGACGGGGGCGGCCTTCATCAGCCCCTTCACCCGCAGGATGGAGGTGCTCCCGGCGCGGCGCTCGATCAGGCCCACCGCCAGGAACAGCGTCGTCTGCACAACGATGTGGTGGACCATGTAGTAGATGGTCGCCCCGACTGCGAGTGGCGTCGCGATCGCGAGCCCGAAGACCATGTAGCCTACGTGGCTCACGAGAGTGAACGACAGGATGCGCTTCAACTCGGCCTGCGCGACCGCACCCAGCACCCCCACGATCATCGTGGCGAGGGCGACGATCAGCAGCAGCGTGTTCAGGTCGTTGTCGCGGAAGAGCTGCGTCTCGGTGCGGATCATCGCGTAGACGCCGACCTTCGTCAGCAGTCCGGCGAAGACGGCGGTGACCGGTGCCGGCGCGGTCGGGTACGAGTCGGGCAGCCAGAACGACAGGGGGAAGACGGCTGCCTTGATGCTGAAGGCCAGCAGCAGCAGCAGGTGCAGCACGGTCTGCGTGTCCTGCGGAAGCTCCGTCATCCGATCGGCGATCTGTGCCATGTTCACGGTGCCGAGCGCCCCGTAGATCACCGCGATCGCAGCGAGGAAGAGGATCGACGAGACCAGCGAGACCACGATGTAGACCACGCCGGTGCGGATGCGGGACTCGGTGCTGCCGAGGGTGAT
>DASQLG010000115.1:0-9653 GCA_035630115.1 Microbacterium sp.
CCGCACTATCACGCGGGTGCGCTCCCGGCGAACCCCGCGACCCGTGTCCGGGGCCCCGCCTAGACTTGTTCGGTGCCCATCGTCCCCGTCTCTTCGCATGCCCACACGAGCGGAACCCTGTCCGTTCGGGGTGCTCGCGTACACAATCTGAAGAACGTCGACCTCGACATCCCGCGCGATTCGCTCGTGGTCTTCACCGGCCTCAGCGGGTCGGGAAAGTCCAGTCTCGCCTTCGACACGATCTTCGCCGAGGGTCAGCGGCGGTACGTCGAATCGCTCAGTGCCTACGCGCGCCAATTCCTCGGGCAGGTCGACCGGCCCGACGTGGATTTCATCGAAGGGCTCAGCCCCGCCGTCTCCATCGATCAGAAGTCGACGAACCGCAACCCGCGGTCGACGGTGGGCACGATCACCGAGATCCACGACTACATGCGCCTCCTGTGGGCGCGCATCGGCGTACCCCACTGCCCCCAGTGCGGAGAGGTGATCCAGCGCCAGACCGTCCAGCAGATCGCCGATCAGCTCATGGAGCTGCCCGACAAGACGCGCTATCAGATCGTCGCCCCGGTCGTCTCGCAGAAGAAGGGCGAGTTCGTCGACCTCTTCAAGGAGCTCTCGGCGAAGGGGTATGCGCGCGCAGTCGTGGACGGCGAGCTGATCCAGCTCGCCGAACCGCCGGTGCTCAAGAAGAGCTACAAGCACGACATCGCCGTCGTCGTCGACCGCCTCGTCGCAAGTCCCGAGATCCTGAGCAGGGTCACCGACTCCGTCGAGACGGCGCTGGGCCTGGCCGGCGGCATCGTGCAGGTCAACTTCGTCGATGAGGAGGGCGACGCCGCATGGCAGTCCTTCTCCGAGAAGCTCGCGTGTCCGAACGGTCACCCGCTGCAGCTCACCGAGATCGAGCCGCGCACGTTCTCGTTCAACGCCCCGTTCGGCGCGTGTCCTACCTGCTCCGGCCTGGGCACTCGCATGTCGGTCGACGTCGACCTGATGCTCGGCGACGAGGAAGCCTCGATCCGTGAGGGAGTGCTGATCCCGTGGACGACTCAGGGCAAGGGGCTCTTCCAGTACTACGAGCGGCTCCTGGAAGGACTCGCGGCGGATCTGAACTTCTCGCTCGACACTCCGTGGCGCGACCTCCGGCTGGACGTGCAGGAGGCCGTGCTGCGCGGGGAGAACTACAAGGTCACGGTCAAGTGGAAGAACCGCTACGGCCGCGAGATGCGCTATTCGTCGGGCTTCGAGGGCGTCGTCCCCTATATCGAACGGCAGTACATCCAAGCCGACTCGGACTCGCAGCGTCAGCGCTGGTCGGAGTACCTGCGCGAGGTCCCTTGTCTGGCCTGCAACGGCGACCGGCTCAAGCCCGAGGTGCTTGCCGTCCTCGTCCACGGCCACTCGATCGCAGACGCGTCGCGCCTGAGCCTCGCCGACGCGCAGGATTACTTCGCGCAGCTCGAGCTGACCGAACGCGAGGCGAAGATCGCGGCGCAGGTGCTGCGCGAGATCCGCGCGAGACTGAACTTCCTCCTGCAGGTCGGGCTCAACTACCTCAGCCTGAGCCGATCCGCGGGCTCGCTCTCCGGCGGAGAGGCGCAGCGCATCCGCCTCGCCACCCAGATCGGGTCGGGTCTGACCGGCGTGCTCTACGTGCTCGACGAGCCGTCGATCGGCCTCCACCAGCGCGACAACCGGCGGCTGATCGAAACCCTCCTCACGCTGCGTGACCTGGGCAACACCCTCATCGTCGTCGAGCACGACGAGGAGACCATCCACGCGGCCGACTGGGTCGTCGACATCGGCCCGCGCGCCGGCGTCGACGGCGGGCATGTGGTGCACTCCGGGCCCCTCTCCGAGCTCTTGGCCGACACCCGCTCGATCACCGGCGACTACCTCTCGGGCCGTCGGGCCATTCCGACACCGAAGAAGCGGCGGCGCATCGACAGGAAGCGGCTGCTGACCGTCGTCGGAGCGCGGGAGAACAACCTCCGCAACGTCACGGTGGACTTCCCACTCGGGGTGATGACGGCCGTCACCGGCGTCAGCGGTTCAGGCAAGTCGTCGCTGGTGAACGGCATCCTGTACGAAGTCCTCGCCGGCAAGCTGAACGGCGCGCGCCGCATCGCCGGCAAGCACACGCGGGTGACCGGCCTCGACAACCTCGACAAGGTCGTGCACGTCGACCAGGCGCCGATCGGCCGCACTCCACGCTCGAACCCGGCGACCTACACGGGTGTGTTCGATCGCGTCCGCACACTGTTCAGCGAGACGCCCGAGGCGAAGGTGCGCGGTTATCAGCCGGGCCGCTTCAGCTTCAACGTGAAGGGCGGTCGCTGCGAGGCGTGCTCGGGCGACGGAACGATCAAGATCGAGATGAACTTCCTGCCGGATGTGTACGTCGACTGCGAGGTCTGCCACGGCAAGCGCTACAACCGCGACACGCTCTCGGTGCACTACAAGGGCAAGAACATCGCCGAAGTGCTCGAGATGCCGATCGAGGAGGCCGCGGTGTTCTTCGAGCCGATCCAGGCGATCCACCGGTACCTCAAGACGCTCGTCGACGTCGGCCTGGGCTACGTGCGGCTCGGCCAGTCGGCAACCACGCTCAGCGGCGGCGAGGCGCAACGCGTCAAGCTCGCAACCGAGCTTCAGCGCCGCAGCAACGGACGCAGTGTGTACGTGCTCGACGAGCCGACCACGGGTCTGCACTTCGAGGACGTCCAGCGACTCCTCGAGGTGCTCAACGGCCTGGTTGAGAAGGGCAACACGGTGATCGTCATCGAGCACAACCTCGATGTCATCAAGTCGTCGGACTGGATCATCGACCTCGGCCCGGAGGGCGGCTCAGGGGGCGGCGAAGTGGTCGCGACCGGAACGCCTGAGCAGGTCGCACGCGTGGACGGCAGCCACACCGGCGCGTTCCTGGCGGAGGTGCTCGGCCTGGCGGCTGTCCGCAAGGCGGGCTGAGCGTGTCCCCGCCTGAGCCTCGGACGGGCAGGATCCGGTCGCGCCCGACGGTGGCTTACAAGCCGCGCCCGGGGGAGATCCCGATTAATCCCGGCGTCTACCGATTCCGGGATGCCGCGGGCCGAGTTCTGTACGTCGGCAAGGCGAAGAATCTGCGCGCCCGGCTCTCGAACTACTTCGCTCCGCTGCAGACCCTGCACGAGCGCACGCGGCGCATGGTCACCAGCGCGGCATCCGTGGAGTGGACCGTCGTGGCGAGCGACGTCGACTCCCTGCAGCTCGAGTACATGTGGATCAAGGAGTTCGATCCGCCGTTCAACGTGCGCTACCGGGACGACAAGTCCTACCCGTTCATGGCGATCACACTCGGCGACGAGGCTCCGCGGGTGATCGTGACGCGCAACCGCCGCATTCCCGGTGCGAAGTACTTCGGCCCGTACCCGAAGGTGTGGGCTGTGCACGACACCATCGACCTGATGATCAAGGTCTTCCCGATCCGCACCTGCAGCGACGCGAGCTACAAAAAGGCGATGGCGACGGGGCGGCCGTGCTTCCCGGGTCAGATCGGCCGGTGCGGTGGGCCCTGCTCGATGAAGGTGACGATCGAGGAGCACCACGCGATCGTCGACGACTTCATCGCCTTCATGGCCGGAGGAGACCAGCGGTTCGCGAGGGAGCTGAACGCGCGGATGCGCGAGGCCTCCGCTGCGCTGGACTACGAGGCGGCCGCCGTCTACCGCGACCGGCTCGTCTCGATCGATGCCGTGCTGTCCAAGAGCGCGCTGGTGCTGGCAGCCGACACCGATGCCGACCTCTTCGGTATCGCGGAGGACGAACTCCACGCCGCGGTGCAGCAGTTCGTGATCCGCGGCGGGCGCGTGCGCGGTGTACGGGCGACCACGATCGAGAAGGAGCTCGACATCTCGGGCGGCGAACTCGTCGACCAGGTTCTGCAGCGGGCCTACGGCGACGCCGCGCCTGCTGACATCCCGCGCCAGGTGCTCGTGCCCGCGCTGCCGGACGACGCCGCCGATCTCGAGGAGTGGCTGCGCACACGCCGCGGCAGGCTCGTTTCGATCCAGGTCGCCCAGCGCGGCCGCAAGGCGGAGCTGCTCAAGACGGCGACCCTGAATGCGCAGCAGGCGCTCATGATCCACAAGACCCGCCGTACGAGCGATTACGTCGCGCGCACCCAAGCGCTGACGGACCTCCAGGAGGCCCTTGGGCTCGCTGAAGCGCCGCTGCGGATCGAGTGCTTCGACGTCTCGCACCTCAGCGGGACCAACGTCGTCGCATCCATGGTCGTGTTCGAGGACGGGCTTCCGCGCAAGGATCAGTACCGCTCGTTCGGCGTGCCCGAGACGACCGACGACACCGATTCTCTGTACCAGGTCCTCACGCGCCGCCTCGCCTATCTCGACCGGCCCGAAGAGCAGGACGAACCGCAGCCCGAGCCCACCGAGGACGGGATGGTCGCGACGACGCGCAAGCGACCTCGCTTCGCGTACCCGCCCCAGCTCCTGGTCGTGGACGGCGGAAAGCCCCAGGTCGAAGCCGCCGCGCGCGCACTCTCCGACGCCGGTCACGACGAGATCGCGCTGTGCGGCATCGCGAAGCGTCTCGAGGAGGTGTGGATGCCGGGGGAGGAGTACCCGGTCATCCTGCCGCGCACGAGCGAGGCGCTCTACCTGCTCCAGCGCCTGCGTGACGAGGCCCACCGATTCGCCATAACCCACCAGCGCCGCCGCCGCCGCCGCGACATCCAGAGTGTGCTCGCCGAGATCCCGGGTCTGGGCGAGGCGCGCATCAGAGCCCTTCTGCGGCATTTCGGCTCGGTGGCGGCGCTCAAGGAGGCCTCTCCAGAAGAGATCACCGAATTGCCGGGAGTGGGCCCCAAGCTCGCCGCCGCGATTCATGACCACCTGACCAATGGGTAGGCTGAATCCGACGACGGGGGTGGTCATGACGGACCCTGAGGACACTGCCTCGGTGCGCAGCGACTCCGGTGAGGTGCTGATCGTCACCGGGATGTCCGGCGCCGGCCGCTCGACGGCCGCCGACGCCCTGGAGGACCTCGGCTGGTACGTCGTGGACAACCTTCCCCCGCAGATGATGCGTCCGCTCCTGGACCTCACGGCGCTGGCGGCGAGCGCCCTGCCGCGGGTGGCGGTCGTCGTCGACGTCCGCGGGCGCGACCTGTTCGCGGAACTGCCCGAAGTCACGCGGGCGCTCCGCCGCGGCAGGCCGGTGCGCGTGATGTTCCTCGACGCGTCCGACGAGGTTCTGGTCCGGCGGTTCGAGGCCGTCCGCAGGCCTCACCCGCTGCAGGGCGAGGGCACGATCCTCGACGGCATCCACCTGGAACGTCACCGCCTGGCCGCCGTGCGCGAGAGCGCCGACGTCATCATCGACACGTCCGGATTCAACATCCATCAGCTCGCCACACAGGTGATCGACATGTTCTCCGCCGAGGGTGCCGCGCGCCACACGGTCACGATCATGAGCTTCGGCTTCAAGTACGGGCTGCCACCCGACGCCGACCTCGTCGCGGACATGCGCTTCCTGCCCAACCCCTTCTGGAACGACGAGCTGCGCGCCCTCTCGGGCGAAGACGACGACGTGCGGGACTTCGTGCTCGCCCAGCAGGGGGCGAGCGAGTTCCTCGACGCGTACACGGCCGCCCTCGCGCCCGTGCTCGACGGCTATCAGCGCGAGAACAAGGGACATTCGGTCGTCGCGATCGGGTGCACCGGAGGCAAGCATCGATCTGTCGTCGTGGCGCGTGAGCTTGCCGCGCGGCTGTCGACGCTGCCCGGGGTCGCGGTGCGGGTGAAACATCGCGATCTGGGTCGCGAGTAGGCTTGACCCTCGTTCCCACCCCGATCCGCACCCATCCGCGAGGAGATCCGTGTCGTTGACCGCTGACGTGAAGGCTGAACTGGCGGCCGTGCGCGATCCGAGCCCGACGGCTCGCGTCGCCGAGCTGACGTCTCTCCTTCGTTTCTCCGGCGGTCTTCATTCGATCGCGAATCGCGTCGCCGTCGAGGCGGAACTCGATTCCGACCTGCTCGCGCGTCGCGTCGCACGCGACCTCATGGAGATCTACGGAGTGCGCCCTGAGCTGGTCCACGTGCAGGGGTCGGGTGCCCGCACGGGGAGCCACTACGCCGTCCGCGTCATCGAGGGCGGCGAGACCCTCGCTCGACAGACGGGACTCCTCGATCCGCGCCGCAGGCCCGTGCGCGGCCTGCCCAACAAGCTGACCACCGGCTCGCGGGGCGACCTCGCGGCGATCTGGCGGGGGGCGTTCCTGGCCGCCGGCACGCTCAGCGAGCCCGGCCGATCGGCGGCCCTCGAGATCACCTGCCCCGCACCCGAGGCGGCGATGGCCCTGGTCGGTGCGGCGCACCGGCTCGGCATCCCTGCGAAGGCCCGCGAGGTGCGCGGCGTTCCCCGCGTGGTGGTCCGCGAGGGCGAGGCGATCCGTCTCGCGCTGGCCCAGATGGGCGCGGAGCGGGCGGCGAGCGACTGGGACCAGATGCGTCAGCGTCGCGAGGTGCGCGCCGGCGTGAACCGGCTCGTGAACTTCGACGATGCGAACCTGCGCCGTTCCGCCCAGGCCGCCGTCGCCGCGTGCGCCCGCGTCGAGCGCGCGCTCGAGATCCTCGGCCCCGAGGTTCCCGAGCACCTGCGCGAAGCCGGCGAGCTGCGCCTGGCCCACCGCGACGCGAGCCTGGACGAGCTCGGCCACCACGCCGACCCGCCGCTCACGAAGGACGCGGTGGCCGGTCGCATCCGTCGGCTGCTCGCGATGGCCGACAAGAAGGCTGAACACGACGGCATCCCCGACACCGAGGCCGCGGTGCCGGTCGGCGCCGAAGACTGACCCCTCAGCGGATCGGCACAGCCGTTCCCGACACCGTGATGCCGCCTGTCTCGGACACGTCCACCGTGAGCAGACTGGGACGACCCACATGGCGCCCCTGTCTGATCACGATGCGCGCGGGCGGGCGCACCGCGCCGGTGGCGCGCAGATAGGCGCCGGTCGCAGCTGCCGCAGCGCCGGTCGCCGGGTCTTCGATCAGCGTCCCCACCGGGAAGATGTTGCGCGCATCCCAGTGCTCCTTGCCGAGGTCGCGGAGCACGATGATCGTCGCGGGCCAACCCTCGGCATCCATCAGCGCCCGCGCAGCGGCGGGATCGAAGATGAAGGTGTCGAACCGGCCGGCGTCGGCGAGCACGACGAGTGGATGCCGATTACCTGCGAACACGAGTCGGGGAGGGTGTGCACCGTCCAGGTCTGCGCGACTCGCGCCGATGAGGCCCAGCACCGCGTCGAGGGCGGCGTCACCGATCGGCACGACCGACGGCTCGACACTCGTGAACGATGCCGTTCGCATCGACTCGTCGACACGAGTGGTGATCGCGATCTCGCCGACCGGAGTTCTGAACGCGAATACCCCGTCGCCTTCCGTCTCGGCCATGGCAACCGCCGCCGCGACGGTGGCGTGGCCGCAGAAAGGCACCTCGGCGATGGGGGAGAAATACCGGATGCCGCGACCTCGGCCCGTGCCGGACACGAAGGCCGTCTCGGCGTAGCCCACCTCGGCGGCGATCTGCTGCATGCGGACGTCGTCGAGCTCGTCGGCCCCCAGGACGACGCCTGCGGGATTGCCTCCCGCGGGGTCGCTCGAGAACGCCGCCCATCGCTGCACCACAGGCTCGCTCATCGGGCGATCGTACCGCCGGTAGTGGGTGTCACACAGGGAAGCAACCCCCACCTCACCGGGTTGGCGATCAGTAGAGTGAATACGTCATTCTCGCTGAGCCGAGGAGTCTCGGCTCAGCGCCGACAGGAAGAAGAGAACATGGCGAAGTACACCTTGCCCGACCTCCCCTACGACTTCGCGGCTCTGGAGCCGCACATCAGCGGCAAGATCATGGAGCTGCATCACGACAAGCACCATCAGGCGTATGTCACCGGTGCCAACACCGCCCTCGACCAGCTCGCCGAGGCCCGCGACAGCGGTAACCTCGCGAACGTGAACAAGCTCGAGAAGGATCTCGCGTTCAATCTCGGCGGTCACGTCAACCACTCGATCTTCTGGACGAACCTGTCGCCCGAGGGCGGCGGCGAGCCGGAAGGCGAGCTGAAGGCTGCCGTCGACGAGTTCTTCGGCGGCTTCGAGAAGTTCCAGGCGCACTTCACGGCCGCGGCGATGGGCATCCAGGGCTCCGGCTGGGCCGTGCTGAGCTGGGATCCGATCGGCGAGCAGCTCATCATCCAGCAGCTGTTCGATCAGCAGAGCAACACAGCCCAGGGCACGGTCCCGGTGTTCCAGCTGGACATGTGGGAGCACGCCTTCTACCTCGACTACCTGAACGTCAAGGCGGATTACGTCAAGGCCGTGTGGAACATCGCCAACTGGCAGAACGTCGCGCAGCGCCTCGCTGCGGCCCGCGAGAAGACTTCGGGCCTGCTGGTACTGTCATAGCGAGTGAGGGTGTCCCGGCGGGATGACTCCGCCGGGACGCCGTCGTCCATCGTCTGCAATCGCAACAAGCGCGCTCGCGCGCACGACACATCTCAGGAGAACTTCCGTGGCTGTCAAGATCGGAATCAACGGCTTCGGCCGCATCGGACGCAACTTCCTTCGCGCGGCGCTCGCGCAGGGGGCGGACCTCGACATCGTGGCGGTGAACGACCTCACCGACAACAAGTCACTCGCACACCTGCTCAAGTACGACTCGGTCGGCGGCCCGCTGAGTGAAGATGTGTCCTACGACGAGGATTCGATCACCGTCGGCGGCAAGAAGATCAGGGTCTTCGAGGAGCGCGACCCCGCCAACCTCCCGTGGGGGGAGCTCGGCGTCGACATCGTCATCGAGTCGACCGGCCGGTTCACCAAGGCGGAGGACGCCAGGAAGCACATCGCGGGCGGAGCGAAGAAGGTCCTCATCTCCGCGCCCGCGACCGGCGACGACGCGACGATCGTGATGGGGGTCAACGAGGAGGCCTACGATCCCGAGACGGACGTCATCATCTCCAACGCCTCGTGCACGACGAACTGCCTGGCGCCGCTCGCGAAGGTCTTCAACGACGCTTTCGGCATCGAGCGCGGCTTCATGATGACCGCGCACGCGTACACGGCCGACCAGAACCTGCAGGACGGCCCGCACAGCGACCTGCGTCGTGCCCGCGGTGCGGCGATCAACATCGTCCCGGCCTCGACCGGTGCGGCCAAGGCCATCGGGCACGTCCTGCCCGAGTTGAACGGCAAGCTGAGCGGCTCGTCGTATCGCGTGCCCGTGCCGACCGGCTCGATCGTCGACCTGACGATCGTCACCCCCACCGAGGGGCTGACCGTCGACCAGGTCAACGCGGCCTACAAGGCCGCGGCAGCAGACGGCCGCCTGGCCGGCTACCTGGAGTACACGGAAGATCCGATCGTCTCCAGCGACATCCAGCTCAACCCGCACTCCTCGATCTTCGACTCCGAGCTGACCAACGTCAGCGGAAACCTGGTCAAGGTCTCGGCCTGGTACGACAACGAGTGGGGCTACTCCAACCGTCTCGTCGACCTCACCGAGTACGTCGCCGAGCGCCTCTAAGCCGTCCAGAAGCAAGCGATCACCATGCCTCTGCGCACCCTCGATTCGCTGGGTTCGCTCGCCGGCAAGCG
>DASQLG010000116.1:0-18647 GCA_035630115.1 Microbacterium sp.
TTGGCGACGCCGGGTGCGGCATCCCCTTTCGCGAGTCCGCCGGTCTTCGGACGGCGGATGCTGCCCGTGGTCGGCACCGTCTCGGCGGAGCCGTAGGCCTTGGCACCGCTGCCTGCCGTGCCGTTGCTTGCCGTGCCGTTATTTGACAAAGGTCATCTCCCTCTTGTCGCCGAGGATGCCCTGGGGCCTGAAGATCACGAGGACCATGAGGGCGACGCCGACCAGGATGTACCGCAGTGTGCCCGCCTGAATGGAGGACATCGGAAGGATTCCGGCCGCTGCGAGATCGGGAAGCAGGTTGCCCAGGAAGGCCAGCACGACCCAGAAGATCGCCGCGCCGAGCGTCGGACCGAACACCGTCGCCGCACCGCCGAGCAGGAGGATCGTCCACAGGAAGAAGGTGAGCGCGGTGGTGTAGCTCGAGGGGACGACGGCGGAGGGGAGCACATAGACGATGCCGCCCATCGCGCCGATCGCGCCACCGACGACGAGCGCCTGCATCTTGTACGCGAAGACGTTCTTTCCGAGAGAGCGCACGGCGTCTTCGTCTTCGCGGATGCCCTTGAGGACGCGTCCCCACGGGCTGCGCATGAGCGACCACACCAGCAGAATGGCGAGCGCGAGCATCGCCAGACCGAACATGCGTACCCACAGGCCGGTCTCGTTGAACGTCCACGGGCCCCAGCCGTACTGTCCCGGAGGGAAGGGGTTCGCCGAACGGAAGTCGTCGTGGTAGCCGCCGAGGCCGTCGGCCGAGTTCGTCCACCGGTCGAACACCTGCGTCGTGAACAGCAGCCGGACGATCTCCGCCGCCGCGATGGTGACGATCGCGAGATAGTCGGCGCGCAGGCGCAGGGTCGGGATGCCCAGGATCAGCGCGAAGATCGCCGCCGCGAGCAGGCCGACGATCATGCCGATCCACCACGGGATGCCGAAGCTCAGCACCGAGATGGCGTAGCCGTACCCGCCGAGGGCCATGAAGCCCGCCATACCGAAGTTGAGCAGGCCGGCGTAGCCGAAGTGCACGGCCAGGCCCGTCGCCGCGAGCGCGTACGCGATCGTGACCGGGCTCAGCAGGTAGCTGAGCGTGTTCGAGAGAATCGATCCCCAATCCATGGCCGCTACCCCAATCTCTCTTTGCGACCGAGCAAGCCCTGAGGTCTGACGAGCAGGATCAGGATGAGCACGACCAGCGCACCCGCGTACTTGAGATCAGACGGGATCCACAGGGTCGAGACCTCGACCACGAGTCCCACGATCAGGGAGCCCAGCAAAGCGCCGAACGCGGTGCCGAGCCCGCCGAGCGTGATCGCCGCGAAGATCAGCAGCAGCATCTGCGTTCCCATGTCCCACTTCACCCCGGGGCGGAAGTACGCCCACAGGATGCCGGAAAGGGCGGCCAGCACACCGGCGAGGATCCACACGATCCGCACGACACGGTCGACGTTGATGCCCGAGGCCGAGGCGAGCTGCGGATTGTCCGAGATCGCCCGGGTCGCCTTGCCGATGCGGGTGCCCAGCAGGAAGTACGCGACACCGAGGATCACCACGACGCTCACGCCCATGCTGATCAGGTCGATGTACGACAGCGAGATCGGGCCGAACTGGATCGGGGCAGGGCTCGCACCGGGCAGCTGATACGTGGCGCCGCCGATGAAGTACTGGAATGTGTAACGCAGGGCGAGGGACAGTCCGATGCTGACGATCATCAGCTGGACCACCCCGAGCCCTCTTCGTCTCAGGGGTCTCCACAACCCCGCATCCAGAGCGAGTCCGAGCACACCGCCCATCACGACGGCGATGATGATGCCCAGCCAGAACGGCAACGCCCAGAACGACGTCAGCACGAGCGCCATCAGCGCGCCCCACGTCACCATCTCGCCGTGTGAGAAGTTCGACAGGCCGGTCGTCCCGTAGATGAGCGAGGCGCCCATCGCCGCCAACGCCAGCAGGAGCCCGAAGTTCAGTCCGTTGATCAGGCGGATCATGAGCTGGTCGAAGAACGACTGCGTCACGCGCTCGCCCTCGCCCAGGAACAGGTTGATGATCTTCGAGCCGGTCAGGCCGAACTCCACCTCCTGTGGGTTCTCGCCCTCGACGATGACGCCCTCGGGGAGGGTGTCCTCCACGACTTCGAGGGTGTACACATCCTTCTCCGGCACGTACAGGCGCCAGCGACCTTCGGCGTCGGTGATCGTCTCTGCCTCGAAGCCTCCGCCCGACACCGTGACGGTCGCGTCGGGAACCGGCTCATCCTCGAAGGTGATGATGCCGCCGAAGTAGAAGTCGGTCTCCTCCTGGTCGCCACCAGGGGTGTCCGGAGCGGACGCGTATGCGCCCGGGGTGGACAGGAACATCATCGCTGCCGCGAGCAGCGTGCCGATCACGACGATCAGCCAAGGCCGAACCCGTCGAACGCGTAGAGCCGTAGGACCCACAAAACCTCCCAGTCCGCCGCCGCGCGCCGAAGCTTCGGGTCGCAGCGGCGCTGATCAACGACGGTACGAGCGTAATGTGTCGTTCTTGTTTCGCATACAACACTCTTCCGACACGTCACAGATCCGATACCGGCAGAGTGCATTCCGGCCCGTCAGGACGCGGAATGAATCGACCTCGCGCGCGCTTAGAATTGAGTACGGCGCGTTCCTTGCGCACCGGCCGTCGTCGTCCACTTCGAGCAACGCGCCGCGCGCGCAGGAGAACCCATGGAGAATCACGACCCCTTCGGCTTCGTCGGACTGACGTATGACGACGTGCTGCTCCTGCCCGGACACACCGACGTCATCCCCAGCGAAGCCGACACGTCCTCGCGTGTGACGCGCCGGATCACGGTGGCCACGCCGCTCGTCTCGAGCGCGATGGACACCGTCACCGAGGCGCGGATGGCCATCGCGGTCGCCCGCGAGGGCGGCCTCGGCATCCTGCATCGCAACCTGTCGATCCAGGAGCAGGCGTCGCAGGTCGACCGCGTGAAGCGCAGCGAGTCGGGCATGATCTCCAACCCGATCACCACGACGCCCGACGCCACGATCGACGAGGTCGAGTCGCTGTGCGCGCAGTTCCGCATCTCGGGCCTGCCGGTGGTCGACGCCGAGGGGCAGCTCGTGGGCATCGTGACCAACCGCGACATGCGCTTCGTGTCGGGCTTCGAGCGCACCACCACGCTCGTCAAAGACGTCATGACCAGCGAGAACCTCGTCACCGCGCACGTCGGGATCGGCGCGAACGACGTCATCGCGATCTTCGCCAAGCACCGGGTCGAGAAGCTTCCGCTGCTCGACGACGACGGCAAGCTCGCCGGCCTCATCACGGTCAAGGACTTCGACAAGAGCGAGAAGTACCCCCTCGCGACCAAGGACGAGCAGGGACGCCTCCGTGTCGGTGCCGCGATCGGCTTCTTCGGCGATGCGTGGGAGCGGGCCGAGGCGCTGCGTGACGCGGGCGTCGACGTGCTCGTGGTCGACACCGCGAACGGCCAGTCGGCCGGCGTCATCGACATCGTCCGCCGCCTCAAGGCCGACGCGTCGTTCGCCCACATCGACATCATCGGCGGCAACGTCGCCACCCGCGAGGGCGCGCAGGCGCTCATCGATGCGGGGGTGGATGCCGTGAAGGTCGGCGTCGGGCCGGGCTCCATCTGCACCACGCGCATCGTCGCGGGCGTCGGCGTTCCCCAGGTCACGGCGGTGTACGAAGCGTCGCTCGCGGCGCGGGAGGCCGGCATCCCGGTCATCGCCGACGGCGGCCTGCAGTACTCGGGCGACATCGCGAAGGCGCTCGTCGCGGGCGCCGACACGGTCATGCTCGGCTCGCTCCTGGCGGGCACCGACGAGTCGCCGGGCGAGATCGTCTTCCAGGGCGGCAAGCAGTTCAAGCAGTACCGCGGAATGGGCTCGCTCGGCGCGCTGCAGACGCGCGGCAAGAAGACCTCGTACTCGAAGGACCGGTACTTCCAGGCGGATGTGCCCACCGACGACAAGCTGATCCCCGAGGGGATCGAGGGTCAGGTCGCGTACCGCGGGCCCGTCGCGGCGGTCGCCTACCAGCTGGTCGGAGGGCTCCGGCAGTCGATGTTCTACGTCGGCGCCCGCACGATCGACGAGCTGAAGGCGAAGGGCCGGTTCGTGCGCATCACCGCGGCGGGACTCAAGGAGTCGCATCCGCACGACGTCCAGATCGTGGTCGAGGCGCCCAACTACAAGCGCTAGTCGCTACCCTGGGCGGATGATCAGGCGGACGCATCCGTCGGCGACCCTGTCGACCACCCGCACAGAGGCCTTCACCGACGGCGTCTTCGCCATCGCCGCGACGCTCCTGGTTCTGGAGCTCACGACCAACACGTTCGACGCGGTGTCGTCGGACGGCGAACTGTGGGCGGCGCTCCTGAGCGAGTGGATGCTGTTCGTCAACGTCGCGCTGAGCTTCGTGCTGCTGTGCATCATGTGGATGGTCCACGTGTCGCAGTTCGAGCACATCGCCAGGGTCGACAACGTCATGATCTGGCTCAACAACGGGCGCCTGCTGTTCATCGTGCTGGTGCCGTTCAGCACGAGCATCACCACCGAGTACTCGGAGTTCTACGCCGGCCGGGTCATGCTGGCGGCGAACTTCTTCCTGGCCATCGTCTTCAGCTTCCTGCAGTGGAGGTGGGCGGTCCGCCACCGGACGGAGATCCTGCCCGATCTCTCGCCGGAGGACGCGGTCGCCTACGGTCGGGGGAATCTCAGCGCCCTGATCCTGTCGGGCATCGTCCTCGTGCTCTCCCCCTTCATCGGGTCGATCGCGTTCACCGTGTTCCTGCTCGACGGGTTGCTGACCCGTCAGCTGAAGGGCAAGGGCGACGACTGACTCCGTTCTCGCGCTCGTCAGTGCCCCGGCGTAGCGTGGACGGCATGTGCCGCAACATCCACACCCTTCACAACTTCGAGCCGGCTGCGACCAATGATGAGATCAACGCCGCAGCTCTGCAGTACGTCCGCAAGATCGCGGGCACGACCAAGCCGTCCAAGGCGAATCAGGAGGCCTTCGATCGCGCCGTGCACGAGATCGCGCACATCACCGGCCACCTCCTGCAGGACCTCGTCGCGGCGAGCCCGCCGAAGAACCGCGAGGAAGAGGCCGCGAAGGCCCGGGCGCGTGCGATCGCCTCGGGGCGCTACTCCGCCGCCTGAGCTGGGATAGTCTGGTCGGCTCGCCACCCGCGGGCCGGCGAGCGACGCCGACGGATGCCGCAGCACGCGGCCGCACGCAGGATCGGTCATGGGCTACATCGACATCAGCACGGTCTCCTACGGCCTGCCCGACGGCCGGCAGCTGCTCGACGAGGTTTCGTTCCGCGTCGGCGAAGGCTCGACCACCGCGTTGGTCGGCGCGAACGGAGCCGGCAAGACCACCCTGCTGCGCATCATCCGCGGCACCGAGCCCGCGCACGGCGGTGTCGTCTCGATCGGCGGTGCGCTGGGCGTGATGGATCAGTTCGTCGGGCACGGCGACTCCGGCGCGACCGTGCATGAGCTGCTGACGGACGTGGCTCCGCCCCGCATCCGGTCGGCCGCGATCGAACTGGAAGCCGCCGAGGCGGCCATCATCGAGGACGACGACCTCCAGACCCAGCTGCGATATGCCACAGCGCTCGCCGACTACGCGGATGCGGGCGGTTACGAGCACGAGACCGTGTGGGACCAGTGCACCGTCGCCGCGCTCGGCGTGCCTTTCGAGCGTGCGCGGTTCCGCGAGCTCACCTCGCTGTCGGGCGGAGAGCAGAAGCGGCTCGTGCTGGAGGCGCTGCTGCGCGGACCCGACGACGTGCTCCTGCTGGACGAGCCGGACAACTACCTCGACGTGCCGGGCAAGCGCTGGCTCGAGCAGCAGCTGCGCGCCACGTCCAAGACGGTGCTGCTCGTCTCGCACGACCGCGAGCTGCTCGCGCGCGGCGCAGACCGCATCGTCACCCTCGAAACCGGCGCCGCCGGCAGCACCGCCTGGGTGCACGGCGGCGGATTCGCGACCTACTACGCGGCGCGGCGCGACCGCATGGATCGGCTCGACGAGCTCAGGCGGCGCTGGGACGAGCAGCACGCGAAGCTCAAGGCGCTCGTGGCCGCGCTGAAGGTGAAGGCCACCTCGAGCGACGACTTCGCCTCGCGCTACCGGGCGGCACAGACGCGACTGGCCAAGTTCGAGGAAGCCGGACCACCCCAGGAGCGGCCGCCCGAGCAGGACCTGCAGCTCCGGCTGCGCGGCGCGCGCACCGGCAAGCGCGCGGTGGTCGCGGAGCACCTCGAGATCACCGGGCTCATGAAGCCCTTCGACCTCGAGGTGTGGTTCGGAGACCGGGTGGCGGTGCTGGGATCGAACGGCTCCGGCAAGTCGCATTTCCTGCGGCTGCTCGCGCGCGGCGGCACCGAACCCGACCCCCGCCTCGGGCACACGACGACGGCCGGCGCGAAGCTCCAGCCGGTCGCGCACAGCGGCCGCGGCATCCTGGGCGCACGCGTCGTGCCGGGGTGGTTCGCGCAGACCCACCGGCATCCGGAGTTCGTGGGCCGCACGCTGCTCGAGCTGCTGCACCGCGGCGATGAGAATCGTCCCGGAATGCCGCGGGATGCCGCCAGCTCGGCCCTGGACCGCTACGGTCTGGTCGGTCAGGCGCTGCAGAGCTTCGAGACGCTGTCGGGCGGCCAGCAGGCTCGCTTCCAGATCCTGCTGCTCGAGCTGACGGGCACGACCCTGCTGCTGCTGGACGAGCCGACCGACAACCTCGACCTCGCCTCCGCCGAGGCGCTCGAAGGCGCGCTCGCCCGCTTCGAGGGGACCGTGCTCGCCGTGACGCACGACCGCTGGTTCGCCCGGTCGTTCGACCGCTTCCTCGTGTTCGGCGCGGACGGCGCGGTCTACGAGTCGGATGAACCCGTGTGGGACGAGAAGCGGGTCGCCCGGTCGCGCTAGTCCGTCGTCAGTCATGCCCGGAACAGGGGATCCGGGTCAGACAGGCCGATCTGCCACAGTTTCTCCCTGTCTGCGCCGAAACGCCTGTTCTGGTGCGCGCTCAACCGCACCGCAGGATGAGGCCGGCCCGCGTCGAGCCGACGGCCCCGGGTAGGCTGAGCCTGTGAGCATGGAGATCGAGATCGGTCGCGCCAAGCGCGCGCGTCGTGCCTTTACGTTCGACGACATCGCGGTCGTGCCGTCGCGGCGCACGCGCAACCCCGAGGACGTCTCCACGGCGTGGACGATCGACGCGTTCTCGTTCGCGATCCCGGTGCTCGGCGCGCCGATGGACTCGGTCGTGAGCCCCACGACCGCCATCATGCTGGGTCAGCTCGGCGGTCTGGGTGTTCTCGACCTCGAAGGTCTCTGGACACGTTACGACGACCCCGAGCCGCATCTTGCGGAGATCGCCGGACTCGACGACGCGCACGCCACTCGGCGGATGCAGGAGCTCTACTCCGAGCCGATCAAGCCCGAGCTGGTCCGCGACCGCCTGGCGGAGATCCGCGCGGGCGGCGTCACCGTGGCCGGTGCGCTCACCCCGCAGCGCACGCAGGAGCTCTACGAGACGGTGGTCGCCGCCGGTGTCGACCTCTTCGTCATCCGCGGTACCACGGTCTCCGCCGAGCACGTCTCCTCGGTCGCTCAGCCGCTGAACCTCAAGAAGTTCATCTACGACCTCGATGTGCCCGTGATCGTCGGCGGCGCGTCCACCTACACGGCCGCACTGCACCTGATGCGCACCGGTGCAGCGGGTGTGCTGGTCGGGTTCGGCGGGGGAGCGGCATCCACCACACGTGCCACGCTCGGCATCCACGCACCGATGGCCACGGCCGTCTCCGACGTGGCCGGTGCCCGGCGCGACTACCTCGACGAGTCCGGCGGACGCTACGTGCACGTCATCGCCGACGGCGGCGTCGGCACGTCGGGCGATATCGTGAAGGCGCTCGCGATGGGTGCGGATGCCGTCATGCTCGGTGTCGCCCTGTCGCGCGCGACGGATGCCCCCGGCCGCGGTTTCCACTGGGGTCCGGAGTCGCATCACCCCAAGCTGCCGCGCGGCCACCGCGTGAGCGTGGACCAGGTGACGACCCTGGAATCGGTGCTGTACGGCCCCGCGCCGGTCGCCGACGGCACCGCGAACCTGATCGGGGCGCTGAAGAAGTCGATGGCGACGACCGGCTACTCCGACCTCAAGGAGTTCCAGCGGGTCGATGTCGTCGTCGCCCCCTACAGCACCGGATGACCTCCTCCGACGAGCCGGTCGACGCACGGCCGACGCCGGTCCCGGCCCCCGCCGATGCGGCCCCGGATGCCGACCACGTCGCACTGCTGCCCGAAGTGTTCCCGCCGACGCTGCGCGAAGTCATGCTGCGCCCTCGCTGGATCGCGCTCCTCGCCCTGTGCCTCCTGGTCGCGGGCGTGTTCGCGTGGCTCGGACAGTGGCAGCTCGGTCGCGCGATCGACACCGACCCGACACCGCCCGGCGCGACCGAGGAGGTGCGGCCTCTCGCCGAGGTCGCCGCTCCCGGCGAGTACGTCGAAGAGCCGCTGGTCGGGCAGCGCGTCACGGTCACCGGCACGTGGGTGCCGGGCGATTTCATCGTCGTCTCGTCGAGGTTCAACGACGGCGTCGAGGGGTACTGGGTCACCGGCCAGCTGCGCGTGGCCGGTGAGGAGGGTGTGCAGCCGACGTCCGTCGCCGTCGCGATCGGCTGGGCGGCCACCGAAGACGACGCCCTGGCTTCGGTGGACCTGCTCGAGCAGAACGCGTCGGCTCCGGACGCCGCCGAGACCCCTCTGGCGATCACCGGTCGGCTCATCTCCGACGAAGGACCGGTGCTGCCTCCGAGCGGCGCTGATCCGCAGACGCTCACGCGCATGTCGCCGGCTGCGCTGCTCTCGCGCTGGCACGACATCGAAGGCCTCGATGTCTACCGTGCGTACGTCGCATCCGAGGTGGCGCAGGGCTCCCTCGTCGACATCTCCTCACCCGCTCCGGCCGAGGGCTCGAACGTCAACTGGCTCAACATCTTCTACGCGATCGAGTGGGCGGTGTTCGCCGGCTTCGCGTTCTACCTCTGGTATCGCCTCGCTCGAGATGCCTGGGAACGCGAGCTCGAAGAGCTCGAAGAGGCCGAGCCCGCGACGTCCTGACCCGGCGGGGGTGCCACGCGCCCCGGGTAGACTGGGCCCATGCCTCCGGCCCCGAAACTCGCCACGTTCCCGGCCATCCGCGGGGCGCTGAAGTTCTACCAGATCTGCTCGGTGATCACCGGCACGATGCTGCTGCTGCTGTGCGCGGAGATGCTCGCGAAGTACGCCCTCGGCTACGAGCTGTTCCTCGGCGGATCCGGCGGCTTCCTCTGGTTCGCGCCCGTCGTGGAAGGTCCCGAGGGCCTCGAGTCGACGGGCGACGGCATGAACCTCTCGCTCGGCATCCTCGTCGCGCACGGCTGGTTCTACGTCGTGTACCTGTTCGCCTGCTTCCGCGTGTGGAGCCTCATGCGCTGGCCGTTCTGGCGCTTCCTGCTGCTGGCGTCGGGGGGCATCGTCCCGCTCCTGTCGTTCTTCCTCGAGGTGCGCGTCGCCCGTGACGTGCGCGCATACCTCTCGACGCGCGAAGACATCGAACTGCACTCCCGCGCCGAGCACTCGTCACTCACTCAGGCCATCCCGACGGAGAACAAGCGGTGACACAGCAGACTGAGACCGATCAGCGCCCTGTCCTGGTCGTCGACTTCGGAGCGCAGTATGCACAGCTCATCGCCCGCCGAGTGCGCGAGGCCGGCGTGTACAGCGAGATCGTGCCGCACACCGCCACCGCCGTCGAGATCGCGGCGAAGAACCCGGTCGGTCTGATCCTGTCGGGCGGCCCTTCGTCGGTGTACGAGCCCGGCGCTCCCGCACTCGACAGCGGGGTCTTCGACCTCGGGGTGCCCACCCTCGGCATCTGTTACGGCTTCCAGGTGATGGCCCAGGCGCTCGGCGGTGAGGTCGCGAACACCGGCCTGCGCGAATACGGGGCGACGGATGCTGCGCTCACCGGCGACGGCGGCGTGCTGCTGGCCGGCCAGCCGGCCGCGCAGAACGTGTGGATGAGCCATGGCGACCAGGTCTCGAAAGCGCCCGACGGCTTCGATGTGCTCGCGTCGACGTCGGTGACTCCGGTCGCCGCGTTCGGCAGCGACGAACGGCGCATGTACGGCGTGCAATGGCACCCCGAGGTCAAGCACACCGACTTCGGCCAGCGCGTGATCGAGAACTTCCTGCACCGGGCGGCAGGCCTGCCGGCCGACTGGAACAGCGGGAACGTGATCGCCGAGCAGGTCGCCCGCATTCGCGAGCAGGTCGGCACCGGACGCGTGATCTGCGGCCTCTCCGGCGGCGTCGACTCGGCGGTCGCGGCCGCGATCGTGCACGAGGCCGTCGGCGATCAGCTCGTGTGCATCTTCGTCGATCACGGACTGCTGCGGAAGAACGAGCGCGAGCAGGTGGAGCAGGACTACGTCGCTTCAACCGGTGTGCGCCTGGTCACGATCGATGCGCGCGAGCAGTTCCTGTCGGCGCTGGCCGGCGTCTCCGATCCCGAGCAGAAGCGCAAGATCATCGGTCGCGAGTTCATCCGGTCGTTCGAAGCCGCCGAGAAGGCCCTGGTGGACGAGGCCGCAGCAGACGGCGAGCCGATCCGCTTCCTCGTGCAGGGCACGCTCTACCCCGATGTGGTCGAGTCGGGCGGCGGCACGGGCACGGCGAACATCAAGTCGCACCACAACGTCGGCGGCCTGCCCGAAGACCTGCAGTTCGAGCTCGTGGAGCCCCTGCGCACCCTGTTCAAGGACGAGGTCCGCGCGATCGGCCGTGAGCTGGGCCTTCCCGAGGTGATCGTCGGCCGACAGCCGTTTCCGGGGCCCGGCCTCGGCATCCGGATCGTCGGCGAGGTCACCGCTGACCGCCTCGAGATTCTGCGTGACGCCGACGCGATCGCCCGCGAAGAGCTGACCCGCGCCGGGCTCGACGGCGAGATCTGGCAGTGCCCGGTCGTGCTGCTGGCCGACGTGCGCTCGGTGGGCGTGCAGGGCGACGGCCGCACGTACGGGCACCCGATCGTCCTGCGGCCGGTCTCATCGGAAGACGCGATGACCGCCGACTGGACCCGCCTGCCGTACGACGTGCTCGCTCGCATCTCGAACCGCATCACGAACGAGGTGCGCGAAGTGAACCGCGTCGTGCTCGACGTGACCTCGAAGCCGCCGGGCACCATCGAGTGGGAGTGACCCGGTAGGACCCCACGGCGGATCGGGGCAGGATGGGGAACGTGACGGACTTCCCGGATGCCGAGTACCTCGTCCTGTCGAGCAGGCTCATTCCCGACCGCGACGGAGGCTACGCCCTCGCCACGCTCGCGCGCGCGCGTCAGATGGCGGCCGCCGGCGTGCACGACGGGCTCGGGCCGCTTCTGCTGACCCTCGATCCCGGTACCCCGGCCGAGCACGCGCAGCACCGCGCCGCCTTCGCCGGCCGCGACCTGGTGGTCGAGCCCGCGCGCATGCGCAACCTCTTCGACGAGGCCGCAGCGGCGCACGGAGGAGCGGCCGTCTGGCTGCGGGCGGCCTCTCATCCCGGCGAGCCGGATCCGGCGCTCGAATACCGCGTGATCACGGATGCCGGCGGCCGCGCGGTCGTCGCGCTCCCGGTCATCGCGGGCGACCCCGACTGGCACGTCACGGCGGCTCCGATCGCGGTGTACGACCCGCGCGGCGCGATCGCGGGAGTGATCGGAGGGTTCGGGGCGCTCTACCGCGCGTGGCTCGAACACGTCGTCGACGGGATTCGAGCAGGGGATGCCGCGCGCCCCGTCGTCGTCGTGTGCGAGTCGCGGCAGCTCGGCGAGCTTCTCGCCGGATGGGATGATCCCGCGCTGCGCCTCCTCCACACGATCCACACGATCCACCTCGAGCCCCCGTTCAGCCCCGACGCGCCGCTCAACCCGCTGTGGTCGCGGTGGTTCACCCTCGCCGAGCGCTTCGACGCGGTGCTGTGGCCCACGGATGCCCAGCGATCCGATGTCGAGGAGCGATTCGGCGCGTCGCCCGTGCACGTCGTGGTTCCGAACGCGGTTCCGGCCGCGGCATCCGTCACCCCGCTCGCCGACCGCGCGCCGGGACGGGTCGTCATGCTCAACCGGCTCGCCCCGGGAAAGCGGATCGATCACGCGATCCGCGCGTTCGACGCCGTGATCCGGGTCGTGCCCGAAGCGACGCTCGACATCTACGGAGCGGGATCGGAGCACAAGGCTCTCGAGCGCCTCGTCGGCGAACTCGGACGCGAAGCACATGTCGTGCTTCGCGGGCTCACCGAAGACCCCGGTCACGAGCTCGACCGGGCGACCGCGTTCCTCTCGACCTCGGCCTTCGAGGGGCAGGGTCTGTCGATCGCCGAAGCACTCGCCCATGGCTGCCCGGTCGTCGCATACGACGTGCGGTACGGCCCGCGCGATCTGCTCGCCGGAGGTGGCGGGATGCTGGTGCCCGACGCCGACATCAACGCGCTGGCCGCCGCGCTGGTCGAGCTGCTCACCGACGTCGAGCTGCGAGCGCGCCTGACCGCTGAAGCGGTCGCCGCCTCCCGCGCCGTGCACCCCGACCACGCCATGGCCGCCCTCGCGCAGGCGGTCGGCGACGTGCTCGCGCGGCCCTCGCAGCGCCGCAGCACCTGACGCACGCCGCCACCAGCGGATCCGCCCGCGGCGGAAAGGCGTGCAAGCCCGCACCGCGCCGCGCACGCTGGGGTCATGGCAGATGATGCGAAGATCCCGCAGTTCGGCGCCGAGGCGCGCCGCGAACTGTTCCACCAGCGCGTGCTCGTGCTCGACGGGCCGCTCGACGACGACAACGGCACCCTGATCGCGACGCAGCTGCTCGCGCTGGCGGCCGAGGACGACGCATCCGACATCGCACTGTGGATCCACTCTCCAGGCGGCTCGGTGCCGTCGATGCTCGCGATCCGCGACGTGATGCACCTGATCCCGAACGACGTCGCGACCCTCGCCCTGGGGCTCGCGTGCAGTGCCGGGCAGTTCCTGCTCTCGGCGGGAACGAGGGGCAAGCGCCGGGCGCTGCCGCACGCACGCATTCTGATGCACCAGGGCTCGTCGGGCATCGGCGGCTCGACGGTCGAGGTCGAGGTGCAGGCCGACGATCTGCGGCACATGCGCGACACGGTCCTGGGGCTGATCGCCGACGACACGGGTCAGCCGGTGGAGCGCATCTTCGAGGATTCGCTGCACGACCGCTGGTACACCGCGACCGAGGCCGAGGCCTACGGGTTCATCGACGGCATCGTGACCGACTTCGCGCAGGTCGTGCCGCGTCGGCGGCGACCCGCGGGGCTCGGCCTGGGCGCGGCGGAGGTGGCGGCATGAGCGGCTACACGATCCCGAACGTGGTCTCGCAGCATCCGCGGGGCGACCGCATCATGGACGTCTACTCGCACCTGCTGACCGAGCGGGTCGTCTACCTCGGCACCGGCATCGACGCGGGCGTCGCGAATGCGCTCATCGCCCAGCTGCTGCACCTGGATGCCGACAACCCCGACCGCGACATCCAGCTGTACATCAACTCGGAGGGCGGCGACCCGAGCGCGATGCTCGCGATCTACGACACGATGCAGCATGTGCGGCCCGACATCGCGACGACGTGCGTCGGGCAGGCGATCGGTGTCGGTGCCGTCATGCTCGCGTCGGGTGCCGCGGGAAAACGGGCGGTGCTGCCGCACGCGCGGGTCGTGCTGCATCAGCCCACCGGGCAGGGTCGCGGTGCGATCCCCGACCTGATCCTGCAGGCGGACGAACTCGTGCGCGTACGCGGGGAGGTCGAGCAGGTGCTCGCACGGCACACGGGGCAGGACGCCGCGAAGCTGCGCCTCGACACCGACCGCGACCGCGTCTTCACCGCCGACGAGGCCGTGGCTTACGGCCTGGTGGATCGCGTCCTCGCCGAGCGCTGAGCGCAGTCGCTTGCTCAGGATTCAGTCGCGGCTGATCGCGGAGACGGGCGGGGTCAGTCGGCGGGGCGCCCGGGCCAGGTCTTGCCCGCCCAGGGGTCGTAGTCGGCGAGCAGCTCGCCCTGCTCCGGCCGCGAAGCCTCGGGCACGTGCTGCAGGTTGATTCGCACGCGGTACCAGATCGAGCTCGAGCCCCGCATACCGTCCACGAGCGTGTCGGCCGGATGCAGCTTCCCGGCCGTATCCGGATGCTGGGACTTCCACTGCTCGAGGGCATCCATCGCCTCGGGCTTGGTCTTCGTGCGCGCGATCTCGATCAGCGGCATCGTCGACTGGCGGCGTCCGTCGGCGTCTCCCGCGCGCGGCGGCTTCTCGGCGGGGCCCAGCTCCTTCGCGAGGGCCAGCAGGCCGTCCAGGGTGCCCACGGCATCGTCGATGCCCTCGTGCGGGTCGCCGATCTCGGCGAAGCGATCGAGCATCGTCGCCACGGTGAACTCCTCCGGCCGGCGCAGCCGCACCTCGTCCCAGTCCAGCGGCGTCGACACGCGCGCGTCGGGGAGCGGGCGGATCGAGTACGCGGATGCGACCGTGCGATCCTTGGCGTTCTGGTTGAAGTCCACGAACACGCTCTCGCCGCGCTCCTCCTTCCACCAGCGTGCGGTCGCCAAGCCCGGTGCGCGGCTCTCCACCTCGCGTGCGAGGGTCTCCGCCGCCAGGCGCACCTGCGTGAAGTCCCAGTTCGGGGCGATCCGCACGAGGATGTGCAGCCCGCGCGATCCGCTCGTCTTCGGCCATCCGACGAGTCCCATGTCGTCGAGCACCTCGCGCGCGACCATCGCGACATCGACGATCTGCGACCAGTCGACGCCCGGCATCGGGTCGAGGTCGACCCGCAGCTCGTCGGGGTGGTCGAGGTCTTCGGCGCGCACCGGGTGCGGGTTGAGATCGAGGCAACCGAGGTTGACGACCCAGGCCAGGCCCGCAGCATCCCGGATCACCGCTTCCTCCGCTGACGTGCCACGGGCGTAGTGCAGCGTCGCGGTGTCGATGAAGTCGGGGTGGTTCTCGGGCACGCGCTTCTGGAAGAACGCCTCCTGGTCGATGCCCTTCACGAAGCGCTTGAGCACCATCGGGCGTCCACCGGCGCCGCGGAGGGCGCCCGGCGCGACGGCGAGGTAGTAGCGCACGACGTCGAGCTTGGTCAGGGCCTGCTGCGGGAAGACGATCTTGTCCGGGCTCGATACGCGCACCTCGCGGCCATCGATCTCGAGGATCTCGCCGGTGCTCTTCGCGGGACTCATCTTCGTCACGCTAGCGCCCGCACCGAGGTCGCGACCAGGGCTTGACCGGCGGAACCCGCCCGCGGGCTCAGGCGACGAGCGAGAGGCCGACCTGACCGCGGACGGCGGCGGAGCGGTCGGCGGTGCGCGCACGCAACTCGTCGACGACGGTCGCCGTGAGGTCGACGAGAGTGATCTCCAGCGCGCCGGCGACGGCGGCGATCATCTCGCTCGAGGGCTCCTTGAGCCCCCGCTCCATCTCGGAGAGGTACTGCGGTGACACGCCCGCCCGCTCCGCGGTGTCGGCGAGGCGCTCACCCCGCTCGTGACGGATGCGGCGCAGCTGCTCACCGAGCACGTCGCGCCAGAGCGGCTCTGGCGCCCGCGCCGGGCGCTTCGGCGGCATAGGGATGATCTCCGCCGTTCGTGCATGCATGCGCTCACGATAAGACGAGCGGATGCCGCATCCGAGCCGTTCCGCTCAGAGCAGAACGGCGTACCGCTAGAGCAGGAGCAGGCCGCGGGCGAGCAGCCAGATCGCGAAGCCCGCCCCCGCCAGCGCCGAGACCGACAGGACGATGCGGTGGAACCGTGTGCCCTCTTCCTGCATCCACGCACGGGCGAGCGACACGATCAGCAGGACGGTGGCGGCGAGTGCGACGAACGGGACGAGCAGCAGGGGCCAGATCCCCGTCGGCAGGCCGAACGCGAGGATCAGCTGATCAGTGCGCGTCAGCACCAGGGTCATCCCGCCGATGTAGAGCAGATTCAGCAGCGCCGCCGTGGCTGCGACGAGCACGAGCCCACCGGGTGCTTCGCCATGGCGACGGCCGAGCCACCCCAGGCCGTAGATCGCGGCGTAGACGAGCGTCGCAAGGAAGGTCAGGATGGTCGATCCGGCGATCGCGATCTGCAGCGGGTCGCGGTCCTGGATGACATCGCCGTTGAGGCGGTACACCGCGGAGGTGGGGTGGATGTCTTCGTCGGTGAGGAATTCCGTCGGGGGCATGGACTCTACGCACGATGCGTCCGGTGCCACGGCAGGGTCGATCAGGAACTGTCCCGCCATCTTCGCTGCGCAGTCGTCCACCCAGTTCGTCCACACCGCCCCATGGCCCTGGCCGGGGAACGTGTGGATGTAGCGGACCGAGAGGTGCTCGGCCGCGGCCCCTGCGTATGCGACCGGCGTGACCGGATCGTATCCGCCGGTGGTGAGGAGGGTCGGGATCGCACTGACGACCGGCGCGTTCTCGCCCTCGGGGAGTGGGGGAACGTTCCACCGCGCGCAGTCCTCACGGAATCCGTCGTTGCGCCCCCAGTGCGCGAGGAGCGGGTCGGCCGCCAGCGCAGCCGCGATGCGCTCGTCGTCATTGAAGGGCGCCTCTTCGGCGCACTCGATCGAGAGGTTCAGTCCCTCGGCCAGGACGTCCTCGTCGTCGGTGTATCGCTGCGCGAGCGGAATCGCCGCGCCGGCGTCACCGGCGGCGAGGCGATCGATCAGGTACGGCAGGGCTCGAATCGTGTCGGCGTCGTAGAACGCGTTGAACAGGCCGGCCACGATGTCCTCGTCCGACAGCGCTCGCGTGACGGGCGACCTGTCGACGGGGTGCTTCACGGTGACCGTCAGCGGGTTCTCATCGGCACTCTCGAGAAGTGCGGCGAGGGACTCGGCGAGATCGGGGTAGCGCTCGCGGCACTCGGTCTGTGCGGCACAGTCCGCCTCGAGCGTCTCGATCGCCGCCACCAATCCGCCGGGTTCCTGCTCGAACTTGTTGATGTGCGGCGGGTAGACCCCGTCGAGGATCACGGCGCGCAGCCCGTCGGGGCGGTCCCGCATCGCCGTCAGCGCCAGGCGGGCGCCGTACGACACCCCGTACAGATCCCACTGGTTGTAGCCCAGAGCAGCGCGCAGGTCGGCGAGGTCGGCGACGCTCTCGGCGCTGGTGTAGGCGGAGAGGTCGATGCCCTCCTCGGTCAGCCGTGCACGGCACGCCTCCACCTGCTCGTTCCGCCGGGCGCGCTGAGCGGCGGGCTGCAGGAATGCGCCGTCCTCGATGAAGTGCTCGGTATCGAGCTCGGGGCAG
The DNA here is from genome assembly GCA_035630115.1 of Microbacterium sp. Classification (GTDB taxonomy): domain Bacteria; phylum Actinomycetota; class Actinomycetes; order Actinomycetales; family Microbacteriaceae; genus Microbacterium. Next base: position 17,360 of record DASQLG010000116.1, read on the forward strand.
TCCAGCGACGGCTCGGCCAGCGCATCGCCGCGCTGCTCGATCAGGATGATGTCGCGGCCTTCGGCCCAGTCCGCATAGTCGAGGAAGTACCAGAGCGAAGTGAGGCTGCCTCCGCCGGGGCCGCCGGATGTCGGGAACACGAGGGGATCGGCTGCGATCGGACTCTCGCTGGTGATGACGGCCACCGGCAGCCGCAGGGTCTTCGCCGGGTCGCTCCCCGGCGAGCGGCGCTCGGGCACCGTGAGCACGCTGCAGGTCACCCTGCGTTCGTGCTCGCGGGGGACATCAACGGGGCAGTCGCTGTCCTCGAACGTGTCCACAGGGCTCGTGGCTGCGGAGATGGGTGCGGCCGCGGCGGCAGGGGCGGGGACGAGGATCGCGGCGGCAAGGGCGCACGCAGCGAGCGCGGTAGCGATGAGCGCGCGCGGCCCGACCATAGCGTCACGATAGCCGCCCCGCCGCGGCGGGGACAGTCCCGATTACGGACGAAGGGGCCGCCCTTTCGGACGGCCCCTTCGCGATGATTGTCAGCTGCTAATTCGACCCGCGGACGATCGCGAGGATGCGCAGGATCTCGACGTAAAGCCAGACCACCGTGACCATGATGCCGAAGGCCCCGAGCCAGCCGTACTGACGCGGTGCGCCGTTGCGCACGCCCTGCTGGATCTGGTCGAAGTCGAGCACGAGAGAGTAGGCCGCCATGATGACCACGAGGACGCCGATGATCAGGCCGAGCGGGATGCCCATGATCGTGGCGCTGTGCAGGCCGAACATCATGCTCGCCGGGAGCACCCCGGTCCACATCAGGACGAGGTTCAGGAGCGAGAAGACCAGGTAGCCGATCATCGCGATCATGAAGACCTTCGTGGCCTTCTTCGACGCGCGCACCTTGCCGCTGGCGAAGAGCGCGAGGGTGACGCCGACCACAGCAAGGGTGGCAAGGGTCGCCTGCATGACGATTCCGGAGTACAGGAACTCGAAGAACGCAGAGATGCCTCCGACGAACAGTCCCTGGAATGCCGCGTAGACGAAGATCAGAAGCGGGCGGACCTTCTTGCGAGAGCCGAAGATCACGGCAAGCGCCAGCACGAAGCCGCCCAGCATGCCGATGATCCACGGCAGGATGTTCGGCTGACCGGTCTCTGCGACCGTCGACAGCGTCCACACCCAGCCGACGGCGGCGGTGACGACGAGGATCGCGAAGAGCCCGAAGGTCTTCCACACCGTGTCCTCGACCGTCATCCGGTCGGTCTCGATCGCGCCGGCCGGAGGGGCGGCGTACATGCCC
>DASQLG010000117.1:0-9876 GCA_035630115.1 Microbacterium sp.
TAACGGCACGGCAAGCAACGGCACGGCAGGCAGCGGTGCCAAGGCCTACGGCTCCGCCGAGACGGTGCCGACCACGGGCAGCATCCGCCGTCCGAAGACCGGCGGACTCGCGAAAGGGGATGCCGCACCCGGCGTCGCCAAGACCGACCCGATCATGATCATCGACAACGTGACGCGCCGCTTCGGCGGCCTCACGGCCGTCGACGTCGACCACCTCGAGATCCCGCGAGGTGCCATCACCGCCCTCATCGGCCCCAACGGCGCCGGCAAGACGACGCTGTTCAACCTCCTGTGCGGCTTCGACAAGCCCAACAGCGGCACGTGGTCGTTCGACGGAACGACGCTCTCCGGCATCCCGGCCTTCAAGGTCGCACGGATGGGTCAGGTGCGCACGTTCCAGCTCACCAAGGCGCTGTCGCTGCTCACGGTGCTCGAGAACATGAAGCTCGGGGCGACCAGACAGCGCGGTGAGAGGTTCTGGACGAGCTTCATCCCGGCGTTCTGGCGATCGCAGGACACCGAGATCGAGGTCAAGGCGCGCGAGCTCCTCCAGCGCTTCAAGCTGGATGCCAAGGAGAAGGACTTCGCTGCATCGCTGTCCGGCGGTCAGCGCAAGCTGCTCGAGATGGCTCGCGCCCTCATGAGCGACCCCACTCTCGTCATGCTCGACGAGCCGATGGCCGGGGTCAACCCGGCACTGACCGAGTCGCTGCTGGACCACATCCTCGACCTCAAGGATCTCGGCATGACGGTGCTGTTCGTCGAGCACGACATGCACATGGTGCGCCACATCGCCGACTGGGTCGTCGTGATGGCCGAAGGTCGCGTGGTCGCCGAGGGCCCGCCGGAGACGGTCATGCATGAGAAGGCCGTCATCGACGCGTATCTCGGCAGCCACCAGGATGTCGACCTGGGCGTCATCACCGGGCGCCACGACGGGGAGCTGAACGCGGAAGCGAAAGAGCTGCTCGCAGAGATTCAGGAGGCCGAGGAAGCGTCCATCGCCGAAGCCGAGGAGGAGAAGAAGTGAGCGACCCGTCTACAGGCTCAGTGACACCTGAAGCGCCAGCGATGGACATGAGCCACGCCGGCGAGCGGTCGGTCGCCAAGACCGATGCGGTCGTCGTCGAGGTCACCGACCTCGTCGCGGGCTATCTGCCGGGCGTGAACATCCTCAACAGCACGAACCTCATCGCACGCCAGGGCGAGCTCATCGGCATCATCGGCCCCAACGGCGCCGGCAAGTCGACGCTGCTGAAGGCCATCTTCGGTCTGGTGAAGGTGCGGGGCGGTGACATCACGGTCAACGGCGAGAGCATCGTCGGGCTGAAAGCCGACAAGCTCGTCAAGCGCGGGGTGGCCTTCGTGCCGCAGAACAACAACGTGTTCCCCTCGCTCTCGATCGAGGAGAACCTGCAGATGGGGCTCTATCAGAATCCGAAGATCTACAGCGAGCGGCTCGAGTTCGTCACGGGCATCTTCGCCGAGCTCGGCAAGCGCCTCAAGCAGCGCGCCGGGTCGCTCTCGGGCGGCGAGCGCCAGATGGTGGCGATGTCGCGGGCGCTCATGATGGATCCGTCCGTCCTCCTTCTCGACGAGCCCTCGGCGGGTCTGTCGCCCGTCCGTCAGGACGACGCGTTCATCCGCGTCTCAGACATCAACAAGGCCGGTGTGACCACGATCATGGTCGAGCAGAACGCCCGTCGCTGCCTGCAGATCTGCGACCGCGGTTACGTGCTCGACCAGGGTCGCGACGCGTACCACGGCAGCGGGCGCGACCTGCTGAACGACCCGAAGGTCATCGGCCTCTACCTCGGAACGCTGGGCTCCGACGGGGTGTAGCGCCACTCCGGACGGATGAAGAGCGGATGCCTCCCGGCATCCGCTCTTCTGCGTGCGCCACCGCGCGCTGGATTCACGGCCCGCACAGCGAAGGGCCCCGGATCGCTCCGGGGCCCTCGCTCTGACGGGTGTCAGATCAGTTGATGCGCGTGTGCATGTTGTCGGCACCGAACTCGAAGATGCCGATCGACGCCTCGGTCGGGTCGCCGTTCTCATCGAACGCCACACCACCGGAGTATCCGTCGTAGTCGGCCACTCCGCCACCGTTGATGATCTCGGCGCATTCGGCGAACGTGGTGCACGTCTCTCCATCGCCCGAGCCACCAGAGACCTCCTGGAGGTGCTCAGCGATGTCGGCAGCCTCGGTCGAGCCGGCCGCGAGCGAAGCGAGTGCGAGCAGCACGACCGCGTCGTAGGACTCCGCCGCGTAGGAGTAGTCCTCCAGGTCGGTGTTGCCCTCACCCGTCCACGCCTCGTTCAGACGCTCCTGGAAGTCATCCTCGAGTGCCGGGCCGGGCAGGGTGCCCTTCGCGCCCGCGAGGTCGACGGTGACGTCGGCGCCCCACTGCTTGAGGTTTCCGTCGACCAGGTAGAAGTTCTCAGCCGACTGGCCCGCGTTCACCAGCAGCGGCGCGATGGTCGCGAACTGGTCGAACGTGATCAGCACGATCGCGTCGGGGTTGGCCGCGGTGACCGTGGCGACCTGCGCGTCGAACGAGGTGTCGCCGTCGTTGTAGGAGGCTTCCGCCACCACCGTGCCGCCACTGGCCCCGAAGACCTCCTTGACGACCCCGAGCAGGCCGGTGCCGTAGGCGTCGTTCTGATAGATGATGCCGATGTTGCTGTGGCCGTCCTCGGCGATCAGGTTGCCGAGCACCTCGCCCTGGAGCAGGTCGCTCGGGGCGGTGCGCCAGTACAGGCCGTTGTCGTCCCACGAGGTGAAGTCGGGCGAGGTGTTCGCCGGCGAGAACGTGATGATGCCCTCGCTGACGTTGCTGTCGAGGAAGAGCTTGGTGACACCGGAGGCGGCGGCACCGATCATCGCCGAAACGCCTTCGCTCTGCAGCTTCGGGACCGTGGTCTCGAAGGCCTTGTTGTCGGCGTCGCCCGAGTCACCGAAGGTGATCTCGGTCGTGACACCGGCGGCGGCCTCGTTGACCTCCTGGGAGGCGAGCAGCACGCCGGCCTCCTCGGGCGGGCCGAGGAAGGCGAGGCTGCCGGTCTGCGGCAGAACGGTGCCGATCTTGAGGGTGAGGTCCTCAGCGGGCGCGGCAGAGTCCGAAGGCTCGGCGGTTCCGCCGCCGCCGGCGCAGCCGGCGAGGACGAGGGCGCTGGCGCCGGCGATGGCGATGCCGCCGATCACCGTCCGCACGCGCGAACGGGAGGCAGTGCCTCGGGAAAAGACGCTCATGTTGCTCCTTGCTGTGAATGAACGCGGATTCGACTCGGGCGCCGATCCAGTTCTCCTAAACCTAATCGCGGACGGGTCTCCCGAATGTTGCCGTTCGTTAACGATGTGTAACGCAGTCAAATTGTTATGAACCGCAGTTTCACGGTGAAAGAGAGCGGATGCCGCAATCGCGTCGCGAACAGCCGAGGCCGGGAGTGCCCGCATCCCGTATAGGGTTGTGTCATGCGTACTACCCCCCAGGGGTATCCCCACGGAAAGCGAGCGACCATGACGACGGTGAACGAGTACCGAGTGACGGGCATGACCTGCGGCCACTGCGAGGCGGCGGTGCGCGGGGAGGTGTCGAAGCTGGGCGGAGTCGAGCAGGTCGAGGTGAGCGCCGCGAGCGGTCGGCTGGTCATCGCGTCCGCGCAGCCCCTGTCGGACGACGACGTCTTCGCCGCGGTCGACGAGGCCGGGTACGCGGCGGCGCGCGTCTGATGGTCCCCACGCCCCCTCCCAACGCCGCTGACGCGTCGTCCGGAGCCTCCGGGCGCGTGGGCCCGGCCGCGGCCCTGGCCGCCGGCGCGGGCGAAGAGACCTCGCGGGTCGAACTCGAGATCGGCGGGATGACCTGCGCCTCGTGCGCGAACCGCATCGAGAAGAAGCTCAATCGCCTGGACGGCGTCTCTGCAAGCGTGAACTACGCGACCGAGAAGGCCGTCGTCACCGCCCCCGCCGGGCTCGACGCCCAGGTGCTGATCGCAGAGGTCGAGAAGACCGGCTACACCGCGGCGCTTCCGCGGCCCCCGGCATCCGCCCCTGACAAGCCCGAGGATCGCGAGCTGACGACGCTCCGCCAGAGGTTGATCGGCGCGGTCGTGCTCTCGGTTCCGGTGATCGCGATGGCGATGATCCCGGTGCTGCAGTTCACCTCCTGGCAGTGGCTGTCGCTCACGCTCGCCGCCCCCGTGGTGGTATGGGCCGCGTATCCGTTCCACCGCGCCGCGTGGATGAACCTGCGCCACGGCGCCGCGACGATGGACACGCTCATCTCGATCGGGGTCTCCGCCGCCTTCCTTTGGTCGCTCTACGCCCTGTTCTTCGGCCACGCGGGCATGCCCGGCATGACGCACGAGTTCGAATGGACCGTGCAGCCGAGCGACGGCGCCGGGAGCATCTACCTCGAGGTCGCCGCGGGCGTGACGATGTTCGTCCTTGCCGGGCGCTACTTCGAGCTGCGCTCGAAGCGGCGCGCGGGAGCCGCGCTGCGCGCCCTGCTGGAGCTCGGCGCGAAGGACGTCGCCGTGATCCGCGACGGCGTGGAGGGCCGCATCCCGGTCTCGGCGCTGCGGGTGGGCGACGAATTCGTCGTGCGTCCGGGCGAGAAGATCGCGACCGATGGCGTGATCGTGTCGGGCTCCTCGGCGGTGGATGCCTCGATGGTCACCGGCGAGTCCGTGCCCGTCGAGGTCGGCGCGGGCGATGCGGTGATCGGAGCGACCGTGAATGCGGGCGGACGCCTCGTGGTGCGAGCCTCCCGCGTCGGCGACGACACGCAGCTCGCGCAGATGGCGCGCATGGTCGACGAGGCCCAGTCGGGCAAGGCGGACGTGCAGCGCCTCGCCGACCGCATCTCCGGCGTGTTCGTGCCGATCGTCCTGGCGATCGCCGTGGCGACCCTCGCGGCCTGGCTGCTGCTCGGCTTCCCCGCCGCATCCGCCGTGACCGCTGCCGTCGCGGTGCTCATCATCGCCTGCCCCTGCGCCCTCGGGCTCGCGACGCCCACCGCGCTGCTGGTCGGAACCGGGCGGGGCGCCCAGATCGGCATCCTGATGAAAGGCCCCGAGGTGCTGGAGTCCACCCGCACGGTTGACACGATCCTGCTCGACAAGACGGGCACGGTCACCACCGGACGGATGACGCTCGTGGGCGTGATCGCGCCCGGCGCAGACCGCGCTGTGGTGCTGAGGCTCGCCGGAGCGCTCGAGGCGGCATCCGAGCACCCGATCGCTCAGGCGATCGCGCGGGCCGCGCGCGACGAGCTGGGCGACCTGCCGGGCGTCGAGTCGTTCGCGGCGACCGCCGGCATCGGCGTCTCGGGAGTCGCACTTGGCCACGCGGTGATCGTCGGCCGCGAACAGCTGCTCGCCGAGTGGGCCATCCCCCTCGGCGCCGAGCTGACGGCGGCGAAGGATCGAGCCGAGGCCGAGGGCTCCTCGACCGTGCTCGTCGCGTGGGACGGGCAGGCGCGCGCCGTGCTCGTGGTGGCCGATCAGCTGAAGGCGACCAGCCGCGAGGCCGTCGCGCAGCTGCGCGGACTGGGCCTGGACCCGGTGCTGCTCACGGGCGACAACGACACCGTCGCCCGGCGAATCGCCGCGGAGGTCGGTATCGAGCGCGTGATCGCCGGGGTGCTCCCGGGCCAGAAGGTGTCGGTCGTGCGCGACCTGCAGTCCCAGGGCCGCGTGGTCGCGATGGTGGGCGACGGCGTGAACGATGCCGCCGCCCTCGCGCAGGCCGATCTCGGCCTCGCCATGGGAACGGGAACGGATGCCGCGATCGAGGCGTCCGACATCACCCTCGTCCGCGGTGACCTGCGCAGCGCAGCCGATGCGATCCGGCTGTCGCGCCGCACGTTCGGCACGATCCGCACGAACCTCTTCTGGGCATTCGCCTACAACGTCGCGGCGATCCCGCTCGCGGCACTGGGGCTGCTCAACCCGATGATCGCCGGAGCGGCGATGGCGTTCTCGAGCGTCTTCGTCGTCGGCAACAGCCTGCGCCTGCGCCGATTCCGGCCACTCGACACGGTCGGCAGCCGCGCCGTTCCCCCCACGAAGGAGTCCCGATGACCGACGTGCACACCTCCCACGGGTACATCACCGACAAGGAGAAGTACCTCAACCGCATGCGGCGGATCGAGGGTCAGGCCCGCGGCATCCACAAGATGGTCGAGGACGAGAAGTACTGCATCGACATCCTCACTCAGATCAGCGCGCTCACGAGTGCGCTCGAGGCGGTGGCCGTGGGCCTGCTCGACGACCACCTGCGCCACTGCGTGGTGGACGCCGCGCGATTGGGTGGCGACGAGGCCGACGCGAAGATCACGGAAGCCACCGCCGCGATCGCCCGCCTCGTTCGGTAGCCGTTCGGCGGCGCTCGGGGCACGGGCGGCCCGACGTCGCGGCCCGCGTTCGATCGCGGGCCGCGAGGCGCGGCACGCGCCGGCTCCCGCGGCCCCGACAGCTCAGGTGAGCTCGCCGACGTCCGACACTCCCTGAGCGCGGCGCGCGAACACCAGCGAGTCGATCGTCAGCACGATGAGCGCCAGCCAGACGAGCGCGAACCCGATCCACCGCTCGAGCGGCATCGGCTCCCCCAGCAGCCACGCGCCGATGATGAACTGCAGGATCGGGGCGATGAACTGCAGCAGTCCGATCACCGTGAGCGGGACCCGCCGGGCGCCCGCGGCGAACAGCAGCAGCGGCACCGCGGTGACGACGCCCACCAGGCTCAGCAGCACCGCGTGCCAGGGGCCTGCGGCGCCTAACGAGAGACCCGACGTCGTGCCGACCACGACGAGGATGACGGTGGCGACAGGCACGAGCCACAGCGATTCGAGGGTGAGCCCGCTGACGGCGTCCACCGACGGCCCCAGCTTCTTCTTGACCAGGCCGTAGATGCCGAACGAGAACGCGAGCGTCAGCGCGATCCAGGGAAAGGCGCCGTACCCAACCACGATCACGCCGACCGCGATCGCCGCGACCCCGACCGCGATCCACTGCGTGAGCCGCAGCCGCTCGCGCAGCACCACCACGCCCAGCACGACCGTCACGATCGGGTTCATGAAGTATCCGAGGCTCGCCTCGATCACGTGGCCGCTCAGCGCGGCGACGATGTACACCTGCCAGTTGACGTAGATGAGGGCGCCCGCGGCGGCGGTCCACACCAGCAGGCGCGGCCGGCGCATGATCTCGATCAGCCGCCCCCAGCCGCGCAGGACGGTCAGCAGGATCGCGCAGAATCCCAGCGACAGGACGATGCGCCAGGCCACCAGTTCGAACGGCCCGGTCGGCACCAGCAGCAGGAAGTAGAGCGGCAGGAAGCCCCACAGGAAGTAGGCCGTGAACGCATACACGCCGCCGAGCGCCCGCTCACGCGGGTCATCGGGAAGTGATCCGGATGCCGAGACGGAGGCAGCGGGCAGATCACGGGTCACTGATCCAGCGTAGGGCCGGGCACACGCAGAAGGGCCCGGATGCCGAAGCATCCGGGCCCTTCTCAGAACTGCGTGCGTCCTAGCGGACGACGACCGCGAGCACGTCGCGCGCCGAGAGGACGAGGAACTCGTCCGCACCGAACTTCACCTCGGTGCCGCCGTACTTGCTGTACAGCACGCGGTCGCCCACGGCGACGTCGAGGGGAACACGATTGCCGTTGTCGTCGATGCGACCCGGTCCGACTGCCACGACCTCGCCCTCCTGGGGCTTCTCCTTGGCGGTGTCCGGGATGACCAGGCCGCTGGCGGTGGTCTGCTCGGCCTCGACCTGACGGATGACGATGCGGTCCTCGAGCGGCTTGATGGAAACCGACACGGTCTACCTCTGCTTTCCTTGAAACTTCAAGACTGATTAGCAAACTCCACCTGAGAGTGCTAATTCCAGTCTAGGCAAGCGCTGGCACTCATGCAACGTGAGTGCCAGGAGATGACGTCGTATGAGCGCCGCGCTCTAGGCTGGGCCCGGTGGAACCGTCCGAACTCACTGCGCTGCTCACTCCCGAAGGGCTGAGGCTGCTCGACGGACTCGATCCGGTCGAATCGACCGGCGATGTCGCCCGCGCGGTGTCGCGACTGCGCGCGGCCGGTCACTCTCCCGAGCTGGTCTCGGCTGTGGTCGGACAGTCACGCCTGCGCGTGAAGGCACACGCCAAGTTCGGCGATTTCGCCGACCGCATGCTCTTCACCCGAGCCGGCCTCGAGCAGGCGACTCGCCTCGCCGTCGCCGCGCGGCACGCCGGGCGCTTCCGCGCGGCGGGCATCGCCTCCGTCGCCGATCTCGGCTGCGGCATCGGCGGAGACGCGCTCGGGTTCGCCGCGCTCGGCATCCGCGTCTCGGCCGTCGACGCCGATGAGGTGACCGCCGCCATCGCCGCATACAACCTCGCCCCGTTCGGGAGTGACGTCACGGTGGCACAGGGCCTCGCCGAAGAGACCGACCTGGCCGGTGTCGACGGGGTATGGCTCGACCCCGCCCGGCGCACCTCAGGCCACAGCGAGACCGCGCGCGTGCGCCCCGAGGACTACTCGCCGCCGCTGGACTGGGCGTTCGATCTCGCCGGGCGCATCCCCACCGGCATCAAGCTCGGTCCGGGTCTTGACCGCGCGATGATCCCCGACGACGTCGAAGCGCAGTGGGTGAGCGCTGACGGATCGACCGTCGAGCTTGTGCTGTGGTCGGGGCGGCTCGCGCGCGACGGCGTACGCAGGGCGGCGCTCGTGATGCGCGGCGACGACGCGTGGGAGCTGACCTCGCCGGCGGATGCCGCCGACGAGCCGGTCCGCCCTCTCGGCGCGTTCGTGCACGAGCCCGACGGCGCGGTGATCCGCGCGCGCCTCATCGGCGAGGTCGCCCGGTCGCTCGAGGCCGGCATGCTCGCCGACCAGATCGCCTACCTGACCTCGGATGCCGCGCTCACGAGCCCGTTCGTCGCGAGCTTCCGCGTGCGCGAGGTGCTTCCCGCCGAACCGCGGGCTCTCTCCCGCGCCCTGCGCGAGCGCGGGATCGGCCGACTCGAGATCAAGAAGCGCGGCGTCGACATCGACCCCGCGGCGTTCCGCACCGCGCTGAAGCTGCGCGGCGACGGGTCGGCCACGCTGATCCTCACGCGAGTCGGCGCGAAGCGCCTCGCGATCGTGGCCGACCGCGTCTGATCCTCACCGCGTGCACGCAATCGGAGCGCGCACCTTCAAGGGAAGAGCGCGAGCAGATCCGTGCGGGTGGCGGCAAAGAAGAGCCAGCCCGCGCTGTACAGCACGGAGACGGCGCCGAGCACGAGCGCCCACACGGCGACCGCACGACTCTCCAGAGGGCGTCGCAGGGCGATGATCGCGGTCACGATCGCCGTGATCCCCAGCGGAATGCCCCATCCGACGAACATCGCCACGACGAGGGCGAGGATGCCGAAGGTGAGCGCCCAGGCCGCCATCCCGCGCGGCGGCGCCTGGGGCTGCATCGGCGCCCATTGCAGTGGAGCGTCGAGGTCGGGCGCCGTCACGGTCGGCGTGACCCCGACCGGCGCGGTCGGCCAGCGCTCGAATCCGCCGCGGTGCGTTCCAGGCAGCGCCGACTCGGCCTCGACCGGTGCCACATCTGGTGAGGGGGGCTCGACCGCGGGGGGCGGAAGCCGGGGCGGCGGAGGAATGGATGCCGCGGCGGTGGGCGGCAGCGGTAGCGGGACGGATTCCCCGGCGGCGGTCGGCGGCAGCGGAGGGGCGGATTCCCCGGCGGCGGCCGGCGGCAGCGGCGGGACGGATTCCGCGGCGGCGGCCGCGACCGGGCGGACGGCATCCGGTGTCGTGTCTTCAGCGCCGGTCATCGAGCACCCTCCGAGACCTGGATCTCCGTGACCGGCAGCGTCGA
>DASQLG010000118.1:0-26513 GCA_035630115.1 Microbacterium sp.
CGGCGCCCCGAACGAGGTAGTAGTCGGCCTCGAACGACTCGTAGGTGAAATTCTGGACGGATGACGGCGCCGCAGCGGCGGCGTCGGGTGGTGCGGTGTCTGCCGCAGCGGCCGCGCCCGGTAACGCGGTGTCCGCCGCAGCGGCCGGCGCGGCTGCCAGCAGCATCGACAGCACGAACGTGATTGCAAGGGCGATCGCGCGCCGCGATCGCCGTCCCCAGGCTGCCGGCATCCCCCCACCCTAGGGCCCGTGCGCAGCACGCCGGGGGTTTCGGTCGTCGCCCCATTGGGCAACCGCTAGGCGGTGAGTGCGAGCGCCTCCGCCGTTTCGGAAAGCACTTCCTCCGCCGCCTTCGGCCGCGGGTTGAGCTGCTCGCCGTAACTGGGGATGAGTTCGCGAAGACGCGGCTCCCACTCCGCGATGCGGTCGGGGAAGCACGACTGGAGGAGGCCGAGCATGATCGAGACCGCCGTGGAGGCGCCCGGCGACGCGCCGAGAAGGCCCGCGATCGTCCCATCGGCACCCGTGACGACCTCGGTGCCGAACTGGAGGACGCCGCCCTTCTTGGGGTCCTTCTTCATGACCTGCGCGCGCTGACCGGCGTTGAGCAGCTCCCAATCCTCGTCCTTGGCGGTGGGCATGAACGTCCGGAGGCTGTCGACCTTCTTCTTGTGGTTCTTGAGCAGTTCGCCCACGAGGTAGGTGATGAGCGACGGGTTGTCGATCGCGACCTTCATCATCGGCCAGAGGTTGACGGGGCGCACCTGCGCGACGAGGTCGAGCATCGAGCCGTTCTTGAGGAACTTCCCGCTGAACGTCGCGAAGGGTCCGAACAGCAGCGAGGTCTCGCCGTCCACGACGCGGGTGTCGAGGTGAGGGACCGACATCGGCGGTGCGCCCACCGACGCCTGCGAGTACACCTTCGCCTTGTGCTTGGCGACGAGGGCGGGGTTGCTCGTCTTGAGCCACTGCCCGCCGATGGGAAACACGCCGTAGCCCTTGATCTCGGGGATGCCGGATCGCTGGAGCAGCTTGATCGCCCAGCCGCCCGCTCCGACGAACACGAAGCGCGCCCTCGTCTCGCCCGGTGTGCGGCCGATCGAGTTGCGCCAGGTGATCTTCCACGTGCCGTCGGACTGCCGCTTGAGCCCGCGCACCTCGCGGTTCGTCACGACCTCGGCCCCGCGCTCGCGCAGGTTGTCGAAGAGCTGGCGGGTGAGCGCGCCGAAGTCGACATCGGTTCCGGCGGGCACGCGGGTCGCCGCGAAGGGCTCCCCCGCGCGTCGCTTGTGCATGAGCAGCGGTGCCCATTGATTGATGACGCGCGAGTCTTCGCTGTATTGGATGCCGGCGAACAGCGGCTGGTCCTTGAGCGCCTCGTACCGCGCCTTGAGGAACGCGACATCCTTCTCGCCACGGACGAAGGTCATGTGCGGTGTGGAGTTGATGAAGGTCGTCGGGGCGTCGAGGGCGCCCTCCTCGACGAGAGTCGACCAGAACTGCCGGCTCTGCTGGAACTGCTCGTTGATGAGGATGGCCTTGGCGGGGTCGATGGTGCCGTCGGGCGACTCGGGCGTGTAGTTCAGCTCGCACAGGGCCGCATGGCCGGTGCCGGCGTTGTTCCACGCGTTCGAGCTCTCCAGGCCGACGTCATGGAGTCGTTCGTAGACGACGATCTTCCAGTCGGGCTGCAGCTCGGAGAGGAGGGTGCCCAGGGTGGCGCTCATGATGCCGCCACCGATGAGCACGACATCGACGGTTTCTGTCACTCCAGAAGTCTAGTTCGCGCAGATCGCGCGCCCGGCCGCGCGTGAACGCTCTGCGCGAAAACTCTGCGGTTCTTACCGTCGTGCAAAGAGGTCAGGCGGTGACGCCGAGACCCGCGGCGACCAGTTCCGCGATCTGCACGGCGTTCAGCGCGGCGCCCTTGCGCAGGTTGTCATTGCTGATGAACAGCACGAGGCCCCTGCCCTCGGGTGCCGACTGGTCGGCGCGGATGCGGCCCACGAAGCTCGGGTCCTTTCCTGCGGCCTGCAACGGGGTCGGGACCTCTTCGAGGCTGACGCCGGGAGCTGCGGACAGCACCTCGCGAGCGCGCTCGGGCGTGATGTCGCGGGCGAACTCGACGTTGATGCTCAGCGAGTGACCGGTGAAGACGGGGACCCGCACGCAGGTGCCGGAGACGCGCAGATCGGGAAGCTCGAGGATCTTGCGGCTCTCGTTGCGGAGCTTCTTCTCCTCGTCGGTCTCGTTCAGTCCATCGTCGACGAGGTTGCCGGCGAACGGGATGACATCGAAGGCGATCGGGGCGATGTACTTCTCCGGCTGGGGGAAGTCGACCGCCGAGCCGTCGTGGACGAGGCGGAGGGTGTCGCCCTGGGCGAGCACGCCCTCGACCTGACCGAGGAGCTCCTCCGCGCCGGCGATTCCGGAGCCGCTCACGGCCTGGTAGGTGCTGACGATGAGGCGCTCGAGCCCGGCTTCCGCGTCGAGGACCTTGAGCACCGGCATCGCGGCCATCGTTGTGCAGTTCGGGTTGGCGATGATGCCCTTGAGCGCCTCGCGGATCGCGTGCGCGTTGACCTCGCTGACGACGAGCGGCACCTCGGGATCCATGCGCCACGCGCTCGAGTTGTCGATGACCGTCGCACCGGCTTCGGCGAACCGGGGCGCGTGCGCGCGGCTCCCGGTGGCGCCGGCGGAGAAGAGCGCGATGTCGATGTCTGCGGGGTCGGCCGTCTCGATGTCCTCGATGATGACCGTCTGACCGGCGAACTCCACGGCGGTTCCCGCGGAGCGCGCGGTCGCGAACAGGCGCAGTTCGCGGATCGGGAAGGACCGCTCGGCGAGGATCTCGCGCATGACGGTGCCGACCTGGCCGGTGGCGCCGACGACGGCGACGGAGAGTCCGGAATCGGAGATGCGGGTCATGGCTGTCGTCCTCGGATGTCGTAAGGGGTAGAGGCCAGATTCTACCCGGCGGCGGGTGGATGCCGGACGGCGGCGCCTTCTGTTACGCCAGCGCAGCCGCTCCGAACGACACGGCGAACTGCACGCACCACAGGTCGACAGTGCGGAACGCGTTCAGATCGACCCCGGCAGGGATGTCGTAGAGCTGGTCGCCGATGTTGCCCTTGATCGGGCCGAGGTCGACGTACTCGTACCCGGCGGCGGTGAACCACCCGTCGAATCCTTCGAGCACCGGCCCGGCACTCAGCCACACGTGCACATCGGGGCCGTTCGTGGTCTCCAGCCCCACGATCGCGAGCTGACGCGTGCCGTCCGGGTGCTCGATCACGCGCACGGTTCCGGTCGTGGGATGCTCGTGGCTGACGAAGCTGCCGGTGAGCAGATCGACCGGCGCCGCAGGGGGCGGTGGTGGTGCGGGCGTCGCGTCGCCCGTCGGCTCGGCGGCCGGGGACGCGGCTGCCGGCGTCGTCGCGACGGTCGCGGGGATCTCGTCGTCGACGCGCACGTCGATGAACAGCAGCCAGGGCTGGAACACCAGGCCCGCCACCACGACGGCCGTCACGGCCAGCGCGGCTCCGATCCCCCAGAACCAGCGTGCCCGGCTCGACAGCCTCTTGCGAACCATCGCGCCCCCTCGACGTGCTGAGGCTATGGCGAATCGCTGGAATACGGCTGGGAGATCAGCGCCCGGTGCCCGCGTGCACGACGGCTTCGGCATCCCCGTCGAGACCGTACGCGGTGTGCACCATCCGCGCCGCCTCCGCGAGGTCGTCGCCGCGCACGACGACGGAGATGCGGATCTCGCTGGTCGAGATCATCTCGATGTTGATGCCCGCCACGCTGAGCGCCTCGAAGAGGGTCGCCGACACACCGGAGTGCGTGCGCATGCCCGCGCCCACCACCGAGAGCTTGCCGATCTGGTCGTCGTGAACGAGGTTCTCGAAGCCGACCCCGGCCTGCTCTGCGGCGAGGGCGCGCAGCGCGATCCCGGCATCCTCCTTGGGGAGGGTGAACGAGATGTCGGTGCGGCCGGTGGACGCCGCCGACACGTTCTGCACGATCATGTCGACGTTCGCCCCCGACTTCGCGATGATCTTGAAGATCTCCGCCGCCTTGCCGGGCACGTCGGGCACGCCGATGACGGTGATCTTGGCCTGGCTGAGGTCTGTCGCGACCCCCGCGACGATCGGCTCTTCCATCTCTTCTCCTTCTGCGCCTATCCGCCCTGCGGCACCGCCCGGCCCGGCGAGGCCCGCGGGCACGGTCATGCTCTCGCCGAGCACCCAGGTGCCCTCGCCGGAACTGAACGTGGAGCGGGCGTGGATCAGCACGCCGTGGCGACGGGCATACTCGACGGCCCTGATGTACAGGACCTTGGCGCCGTTGGCTGCGAGCTCGAGCATCTCTTCGCTCGAGACGTGGGTGAGTTTCTGCGCGCGGGGTACGACCCGCGGGTCGGCCGTGAAGATGCCGTCCACGTCGCTGTAGATCTCGCAGACGTCGGCATCGAGCGCCGCGGCGAGGGCCACAGCGGTCGTGTCGGATCCGCCTCGTCCGAGGGTGGTGATGTCGCGGGTGTCGCGGTTGAAGCCCTGGAAGCCGGCGACGATCACGATCGCGCCCTCGTCGAGCGCTTCGCGCAGACGCACCGGGGTCACGTCGACGATGCGCGCGGCGCCGTGGGTGGCATCCGTGATCATGCCCGCCTGCGACCCGGTGAACGATCGCGCCTCGAAGCCCATCGAGTGGATCGCCATCGCCAGCAGCGCCATCGAGATGCGCTCGCCGCTGGAGAGCAGCATGTCGAGCTCTCGGGGAGCCGGGATGGGCGCGACCTGAGCGGCGAGGTCGAGCAGCTCGTCGGTGGTGTCGCCCATCGCGCTGACGGCGACGACCACGTCGTGCCCGGCGCGGCGGGTGTCGACGATGCGCTTGGCGACGCGCTTGATGCTCTCGGCGTCGGCGACCGATGATCCGCCGTACTTCTGCACGAACAACGCCACGATGACACTCCCGGAGGCGTCACTGCGGTGACGCGCGTGTGGTGACGGACGGGCGATCGGATGCCGCGCCCCAACGCACCATCTTACGGAAACGGTCATGCCGCCCCCGCCATGCGTCATCCGGTCGCGGAGTGACTGCGACTTCCCTCCGGCGCCCGCTCGTACCGGTCGGGTGTGATCATCAGCTGCCCCTGGCCACCGGTCAGCGAGCGCAGCTCGAGGACGTACCGCCCGAGCTCGGCCTCGGGCACGCTCGCCATGATGTGCGCATCGCCGTCGTCTGTGGTCTCGGTGGCGTTCACGTGGGCGCGGCGCGACGAGAGGTCGGTCAGCACGGGCCCCTGCAGATGGGCGGGGACGACGATGGTCACGATCGACACCGGCTCGAGCACGATGGTGCCGGCGTCGGCCAATGCCGCCTTGACACCCAGCGACGCGGCCGTTCGGAAGGCCATCTCCGACGAGTCGACGGAATGCGACTTGCCGTCATACAGCTCGACGCGCACGTCGACGACCGGGTGCCCCTGCGGCCCGCCCGACGCGAGCGCGTCGCGCGCGCCCTTTTCCACGGCGGGGATGTACGACCGCGGCACGGATCCGCCCACCACGGCGTCGACGAACTCGAATCCCCCGCCGGGCGGGAGAGGGCTCACACGTAGCTGCACCACCGCGAACTGGCCGTGGCCGCCGGACTGCTTCTTCAGCTTGCCCTCAGCCTGCGCGGGTTGCGCGATGGTCTCGCGGTAGGCGACCGGAGCGGGTCCCGTGGTCACGGTCACTCCCAGAACGCGCGCGAGCCGCTCGACCGCCACGGCCACGTGGGTCTCGCCGAGGCCGCGCAGGATCGTCTGTCCCCCAGCTCGGTCGATAACGAGCGTCTGATCCTCGGCGAGGAGACGCCCGAGCGCGGTCGACAGCTTCGCGTCGTCGGACTGGGTGGCCGGAGCGAGGCTGACGGCGTAAACCGGATGCCGGCGGGGCAGCGGCGCGGGGCGCGCCGTGCCGTGGGGGCGCGACCACAGCAGCGATCCCGACGGGGAACCGACCAGCTTCGCGACCGCACCGACCTCGCCGGTGCGCAGGGCTTCGGCGGGCAGATGCTGGGAACCGCGCAGCCGGAAGAGCGCCGGCATCCGCTCGTCCGCACCCGTCGTGGCATTGCGCAGCCGGTCGCTCGGGCGCAGCGTGCCGGAGAGCACCTTGAGCATGGCGATCTGACCCACGAACGGGTCGGCCACCGTGCGGAACACGTGCACGAGCGTCTCGCCGTCGGGGTTCGGAGTGACGTCCACCGCCGTTCCGGAGGCGGCATCCGTGTCTGCGCCGACGATGATGCGGGTGTCGTGGTCGCGCGCCGCGGGCGACAGGGCGCACAGCAGATCGGCGATGCGGTCGACCCCGGTGCCGGTCAGCCCCGAGCACAGCAGGACCGGCACTGCTTCGCCGGTCGCCACCTCGTGCGCGAGCGTGCGGGCGAGCTCGCCGGCGCTCGGCTCGTGACCCTCGAGGTAGGCCTCGAGCTGCGCATCGTCGTGCGAGACGATCTCCTCGGTCACGTTCACGTGCAGTTCGTGCTCCTCCGCCTCGGCGGCGTGAGGCAGAGGCTCTTCACGGTGGTGTCCGGTGTCGTCGTAGACCAGCGCGTGCTCACCCAGCACATCGGCGACCGCGTGGAAGTCCTGCTCTTCGCCGAGCGGCAGCTCGAGAGGCCACAGGCGCTCGCCGAATGTGGAGCGCAGCTCGCCCAGGACCCGGCGGAAGTCCGCGCGCGCACGATCCTCCTGCGAGACGATCACGACGCGCGGAACTCCCGCATCGCCCGCGGCGGCCCAGACCGCGCGCGTCCCGGCGGTGACGCCGTCCACGGCGCTGACGACCACGGCTGCCACATCCGCCACGGCGAGCGCGGTGTCGACTCCGCCGATGAAGTCGGGGTGCCCGGGGGTGTCGATGAGGGTCATCGCGCACTCCCCGCCGTCCGGGCTCTTCCAGGTGAGGTGGGCCGGCGAGATGCCGAGCGTGGTCTGGCGCGCGATCTCCTCCGGGTCGTGATCGCAGACGGTCGTCCCCTGTTCGACCGTCCCCCTGCGCGCGGTCGCGCCGGCGCGGAAGAGCAGTCCTTCGGCGAGCGTCGTCTTGCCGGACCCTGCGCCGCCGACGAGGGCGACCGTCCGGTGCGTCGGACTCGGTGTCGCTTCCATGCTGCCTCCCACGCCGGTGTGAGCTTTCCCCCATCGTGCCCGTGAGCGGGCATCCTCGCCAGGGGTTCCCGGGTGCGCGCGCGATCGATCCCGTGAGGCGACCCGGCGCGATAGCATCCCGACCATGGCGGATGAACTGGAGCTGTGGGCGGAGTTCAATGTCGCGATGGTCGGTGCGACCGCGGCTCTGGCAGGGCTCGTGATCGTCGCGTCGAGCGTCAACATCGGCGAGATCGTCAAGGCGCGATCGCTCACGGCGCGGCTGGGCGCCGGCATCGCGACCCTCGTGCTCGCGATCGTCGCGTCGGGCCTGGGACTCATGCCGACGATCACGCCGTTCTGGCTCGGCATCCTGATGCTCGTCTCGGCGGCGGCCGCGGCGGCCTTCCAGGTGCAGGCGACGCGGGCGATCTTCGCCGACCGCGATCCGGCCGCCCGCGCCAAGCTGGTCAAGGCGATCTTCGGATTTCTGCCGATCGGCGCGTACACGGTCGGGGGCGTCGCCATCCTGCTGGGACACCCGGCGGGGCTGTCGTTCGCCGCGGCCGGCTGCATCCTGGCAATCGTGGCGGGGATCGTCGTGTCGTGGGTCGTGCTCGTCGAAGTGCTGCGCTGAGACGGCTCAGCCGGGCGCGACGGGCGGGAGCCCACCCGACGGCTCCTTCGTGCGAACGGTGCCCCCGGTGGCGGCCAGCCAGCAGCCGAGGATGACGAGCGGGAACCCGATCACCAGGCCGGGGGTGATCTCCTCACCGAGCACGATCACGCCGAGGATGATCGCCACGACCGGGTTCACGTAGGTGAACAGCGGCGCACGCGAGGGACCGACGCGGTCGATCAGGGCGAAGAAGACGATGAACGCCACCGCCGTGCACAGGACGGCCAGCGCCACCAGCGCCACCGTGCTCTCCGTGGTGGGCACCTCGTGCTGCGTGAGGAACGCGATCGGCAGGTAGAACAGGCCGACCGCCGCGAGTGCGAGCGTGATGGTGCCGAGGGCGGGAACGCCCTTGAGCTGGCGGGCGACGATGAACGGCGCGATCGCGTAGCAGACCGCGACGAGGAGGACTTCTCCGATCGCCACCAGGCCCACCGTGCCGCCCACGGCGAGTCCCGGTCCGATGACGATGATGGCGACACCGACGAACCCCATGAACAGACCGACCATGCGAACCGGCTTCAGAACGGCCCGGTCGCCGCCGCCGAACGCGATCAGCGCCGCGAACAGCGGAACGGTGGCCACGAGCAGGCCGGTCAGCCCCGACGGAAGCGTCTGCTCGGCGTGGCTGAGCAGCAGGAAAGGCCCGGCCATCTCGATCGCACCGAATGCGAGCACCCAGCCGATCTTGGCGAACGCGGGCCGCAGTGAGCCCTGGCGCAGAGCGAACGGAAGCAGGATCAGGGCACCCAGCAGGGTGCGGCCGGCGACGACGGATGCCGGGGAGTAGGACTCGACGGCCTGCTTGATGAACAGGTACGGCATGCCCCACAGCACCGCCATCGCGGCGAACAGGATCCACGCACGGGCGTCGAAACGCAGTTGAGTCGCCGACATCAGACCGCGCGGCGGCCCTCGAACGCCCGGCCGAGCGTGACCTCGTCCGCGTACTCCAGGTCGCCGCCGACGGGCAGGCCCGACGCCAGTCGCGTCACCGCGATCTCCAGGGTGTGCAGCAGACGACTCAGGTAGGTCGCCGTCGCCTCCCCCTCGAGGTTCGGGTTCGTGGCGAGGATGACCTCCTGCACGGTTCCGTCGGCGAGACGCTGCATGAGCTGCGTGATGCGCAGGTCTTCGGGCCCGATCCCGGCGATGGGGCTGATCACGCCGCCGAGCACGTGGTACAGCCCGCGGAACTCCCGGGTGCGCTCGATGGCCGCGACATCCTTCGCGTCTTCCACGACGCAGATCACGGCGGGGTTGCGCCGCGGGTCGCGACAGATGCCGCACCGGTCCTGCTCGGAGACGTTGCCGCAGATCTCGCAGAACCGGACTTTCTCGCGCACCTCGGCGAGCAGCTGCGCGAGTCGCGACACGTCGAACGAGGGCGACTGCAGGATGTGGAACGTGATGCGCTGCGCCGACTTCGGGCCGATTCCGGGGAGCCGGCCGAACTCGTCGATCAGGTCTTGGACGATGCCGTCGTACATGGGCTAGCTGAACCTCGTCGGAGGCTCGTAGGGCTCTTCGCGCACGAAGCGGGCACCGAGAACCTGGCGGACGACCGCCTCCCCGTAGCGCTGGGTGCCGTTCGCGGCGGACCTGACCGATGCGCTTCGCATCGGCGGCACGACCACGGGCGGCACGGGCGCGTCGGGCGGGGCATCCATCTCGACGTCATCGACGTCGGCGTCGTCGGACTCGAACGATGGCTCCACGTCACCCGCGGGAAGCACGTCGCCTTCGCGGGGCGGCGCGAGCGTCGCGACGTGGTTGCGCGAGGTGTCGGCCGCGTCTTCGGGCTCGTCGTCGACCGCGAACTGCGCCACCGCGGTCGGCGGCTCGGGCGCGTCGGCGGGAGGCGCGTCGGCGTCGCTCGGGATCGCCGCGACCACCCATTCGGTCACGGGAGCGGCCGACGCGCGGGGCGAGCTCATCGTCGACGGTCGCGGCGAGGGCGAGGGCGACGAACCCGCCGGGGGCGCCGACGGGACACCTGCCGACGGAGTCGCAGGACCGGTCTCGCTGTCGTGCTTGGCGAGGTACTTCACGCGGATGCCGAGAACGGCGAGGATGGCCTGGCGGAGGTCTTCGCTGGGGCCGGCGCCGGCCGCGAGCTTCTTGAACTTCGCGACGTCGGACTGGCTCTGGAACGACAGGGTCAGCACATCGCCGTCGAGCTCGGTGACCCGCGCACCGGAGGCGAGCAGCCACGACGCCCGGCTGGTCTCCTCGAGCCTGCCGAGCACCTCGGGCCAGGCGTCCCGCATGTGCGGGAGACTGATCGGCCCGGCCGATGCGGGCGGCGTGGCAACCGCCGCCGGTGCGGCGGCAGGCGGGGCGACGGGTGCCGCAGGAGCGGCCGTCGCCGACTCCGCGGGCGCGGGGTTCGGCGCGGCCGTCGCCGACTCCGCGGGCGCGGGGTTCGGCGCGGGTGCGTCGACCGGCGGGGGGGCGGCGGTCGATGGAGAAACAGCGGCCGATGGCGCGCCAGCGACCGGGCGTGCCGTCGCAGGCGGAGCCGATGCCACCGCGACGGGACGGGCTTCGGCGTCCGTCGCCGCTCCGGTCTGCGCGAGCACGCGCGCGACCATGAGCTCCAGCTGCAGCCGCGGCGAGGTGGCGCCGGTCATCTCGTCGAGGGTCGCGATGACCAGATCCGCGGTGCGGGAGAGCCGGTGCGAACCGAAGACGTCGGCCTGGCGCATCATGCGCGCGAGCTCGTCGGCGGGCACACCGCGCAGCACCGCCGAGGCATCCTGCCCGGTGGCGGCCACCACGATGAGATCGCGCAGTCGCTCGAGCAGATCGTCGACGAAGCGGCGCGGATCCTGGCCGGTCTGCACGACCCGGTCGACCGCGGCGAACGCCGCTGCCGCATCGGCCGCACCGAAGGCGTCGACGACCTCGTCGAGCAGCTCCGCGTGGGTGTAGCCGAGGAGCGCCACCGCACGCGCGTACGTGACGAGTGTGCCCTCGGAGCCGGCGATCAGCTGGTCGAGGAGCGACAGCGTGTCTCGGGGAGATCCGCCGCCGGCGCGCACGACGAGAGAGAGCACGCCGGGCTCGACCGTGACGCCCTCGGTCTCGCACAGGGTCTGGACGTACTCGAGCATCGGCGCAGGAGGCACGAGGCGGAACGGGTAGTGATGGGTGCGCGAGCGGATCGTGCCGATGACCTTCTCGGGCTCGGTCGTCGCGAAGATGAACTTGACGTGGTCGGGTGGCTCCTCGACGAGCTTGAGCAGGGCGTTGAAGCCCTGCGGCGTGACCATGTGCGCCTCGTCGAGGATGAAGATCTTGAAGCGGTCGCGGGCGGGGGCGAACACCGCCCGTTCGCGCAGGTCGCGCGCATCGTCGACGCCGTTGTGGCTGGCCGCGTCGATCTCGACCACATCGAGGGATCCGCCGCCGCCCCGGCCGAGCTCGATGCAGCTGTCGCACACGCCGCACGGAACGTCGGTGGGCCCCGCCGCGCAGTTCAGGCATCGCGCGAGGACGCGCGCCGACGTCGTCTTGCCGCAGCCGCGCGGACCCGAGAAGAGGTAGGCGTGGCCGACGCGATCGCCTCGCAGCGCCGTCATGAGCGGCTCGGTCACCTGAGACTGACCGATCATCTCGCCGAACGTCTCAGGACGGTATCGGCGGTACAGAGCGGTCGTCACGCCCCCAGCCTACGGCGTGGGTGCGACATGCCGCCCGACCGTTCAGGCTCCGAGGCTCGCGGCCCCTCCGTCATACGTCGGCGCCGTGCTCGACATCCGCCGTGGCGCCGATGATGGGGATCGTCGTGGTGACTGTGGGAACGGATGCCGACAGCAGGGTGCCGTCCTCACGGCGCACGTCGGCGAACTGTTTGAGAGACGGACGACCGGAGATGACCGGGCCCTGATCGGCGAGCGGAATCAGGACCTCCTCGTGCGGACCCAGCGCGTAGGGCGCGCCGCGGACGCTGAACACGAGGGGGCTCCCTTCGCCCGTCTGCACCCGCAGCGCATCGCGGGTGAGGGTGACTTTCAGCGCAGTGCCGTGCCAGTGCAGCGCGTACGACAGCTCGGGCCAATCCGCCGGCAGGCGCGGGTCGAACGAGAGCTCCCCGAAGTGATCGCGCATCCCGCCGAAGCCGCACACGAGGGCGGTCCATACCCCACCGGCCGACGCCACATGCACACCATCGGAGGCGTTGTGGTGCAGGTCACCGAGGTCCACGAAGATCGACTCCCGGAAGTACTCGAGCGCCAGATCCTGATAGCCGACCTCAGCGGCGAGGATCGCCTGCACGACCGCGGAGAGGGTCGAGTCCCCGGTGGTCAGCGGGTCGTAGTACTCGAAATCGGCCAGCTTGTCCTCGTCGGAGAAGTGGTTGCCCTGCAGGAACAGCGCGAGCACGACATCGGCCTGCTTGAGCACCTGGTAGCGGTAGATCACGAGCGGGTGGAAGTGCAGCAGCAGCGGTCGCTGGTCGGCCGGCGTGTGCTCGAGGTCCCACACCTCGCGCTCGAGGAAAACCGCATCCTGCGGATGGATTCCCAGTGCCGGGCTGAAGGGGATGTGCATCGCCTCGGCCGCGCGATCCCACGACTCCGCCTCTGACGAATCCAGTCGCAGGCGGTCCACCATGAGGCGGTACGCCTCGGGGTCGTCCTCGGCCATCTCGCGCACGGTGCGCGCCGCGAAGCGGAGGTTGAAGCGGGCCATGACGTTCGTGAAGAGGTTGTCGTTCACGACGGTCGTGTACTCGTCGGGCCCCGTCACACCGTGGATGTGGAACGACTCCTCGCCGTCGCTGTCGTTGGTGCGCCAGAATCCGAGCGTCGCCCACAGGCGCGCCGTTTCGACCGCGATGTCCACTCCCTCGCGATGGAGGAACTCGACATCGCCCGTCGCCCGGATGTACTTCGCGAGCGCGAAGCTCACGTCGGCGTTGATGTGGTACTGCGCGGTGCCGGCCGCGTAGTACGCGGACGCCTCTTCGCCGTTGATCGTGCGCCACGGGAAGAGCACGCCGTGCTCGTTGAGCTGGTGCGCGCGGCGACGTGCCGCGGGAAGCATGAGGTACCGCATCCGGATTGCGTTGCGCGCCCACAGCGGCGTCGTGTACGCCAGGAACGGGAGCACGTAGATCTCGGTGTCCCAGAAGTAGTGCCCGCTGTAGCCGGACCCGGTGACGCCCTTCGCGGGAACGCCCTGCCCGTCGGCGCGCGCTGCGGCCTGAGCGAGCTGGAAGAGGCACCATCGGGTGGCCTGCTGGAGGTCGTCGTGGCCGCTGATGCGGACATCCGAGCGCTCCCAGAAGCCGTCGAGCCAGATGCGCTGGCGCTCGTACTGACGCTCCACGCCTTCGACCTCGACCCGGTCGAGCGTGCGGCGGCAGCGGTCGACGAGCTCGCGCGCCGGGACACCGCGGGAGGTGTGGTAGCTGACGAGCTTCGTCACCCGGATCGGCACGCCCGCCTTGGCCTGCACGCGGAACACGTTCTTCGCGATGTCGGGCTCGACGAGCGTCCGTGCGTTGTACTCGTTCTCGGTCTCGATCAGGTGGTCGGCGACGACGGCGAACGTCATCCCCGAATCGGTCACCCGGTACGACAGGGCTGAGCGCCCGCCGTCCTGCCAGTACTCCTCGGGCTGCAGCACCCGCTCGTGGATGCGCTCGGCCTTGCGGGGGTCGAACCCGCCCTTCTTGGCGGCCTGCGGACTGCCGCCGTAGACGTTCTCGCCGTCCTGCCGGTTGAGCACCTGGCAGTTGATCGTCACCGGCGCATCTGCGTTCAGGACGGTCACCTCGAGGCGGAGGACGGCCAGGTGCTTCTCCTCGAACGAGACCAGACGGTCGTCTTCGACCAGGACGTCCTTGCCCGACGGGGTGGTCCAGCGCACTCTGCGTCGCACGACGCCGGCGCGCATGTCGAGCACCCGCTCGTACTCGCGCACGTCGGCGACGTCGAGAGAGAGTGGCTCATCGTCGACGTAGACCCGCATGATCTTCGCGTCCGGCGCGTTGATGATCGTCTGCCCGACCTCGGCGAAGCCGTAGGCCTGCTCGGCGTGCCGAATCGGGAAGGTCTCGTGGAAGCCGTTGATGAAGGTGCCGTGCTCGTGCGCGAAGCGGCCTTCGATGAGGTTACCGCGCAGTCCCAGGTAGCCGTTGCCGACGGAGAAGAGGGTCTCGGTCACCCCGACGTCATCGAGCGAGAAGCTGTTCTCGACGAGCGACCAGGGGTCGACGGGGAATCGGTCGCGGTCGATCATGCGGACTTCTCCTCGGCGTCGGGCGTGGGGGGCTCGGAGTCGGGCGCGGTGACGAGCTCGGCGAGATCCTCGACGACCACCTGCGCGCCGGCATTCCGCAGCTCATCGGGTCCGGTGCCGCGATCCACTCCGATCACGAGCGCGAAGCCCCCGGCAGCGGCGGACTGCACGCCGCTGATCGCGTCCTCCACCGCGACGCTGCGCGCAGGGTCGACGCCCAGCATCCGCGCGGCCTCGATGAAGACGTCCGGCGCAGGCTTCGACGCGAGGTGATCCCGCTCGGCGATCACACCGTCCATGACGACGGAGAACCGCTCCCGCAGTCCGGCCGATCGCAGCACCTCTTCGGCGTTCTTGGAGCTCGAGACGACCGCGGTGGGGATGCCCGCGGCCTCAAGCTCGTCGAGGAGGGCGACAGAGCCCGGGTACGCGACGATCCCCTCCGCACGCAGCACGCGCGAGAACACCTCGTTCTTGCGATTGCCGATGCCGCAGACGGTGTCGGCGGACGGGTCGTCGGACGGATCCCCCCACGGCACCTCGACGTCGCGGCTGCGCAGCAGCGAAGCGACCCCGTCATAGCGCTTCTTACCGTCGAGATAGTCGAAGTAGTCGCGCTCCGTGTACGCGGGCTGGATGTCCCACGCGGCGAACAGCTCCTCGAACATCGTCTGCCACGCGTGCATGTGCACTTCGGCGGTCGGCGTCAGGACGCCGTCCAGATCGAACAGGACGGCATCGTAGGAAGCGAGATCGGGCAGGGAGTCGTGGGCCACGCAGAACCTCCAGGCGGGGGTGGAAATGAGGGGGCTCGGCGCCTCTTCGTGCCGTCCTCCAAGCGTAGTGGGACGGGTCGGACGCCGTAACCCGGAGGTGGTGGCCGCGCGGGTCAGGCGCGAGCCGCCTCCAGGGTCTGGCGGGCGATCTCGAGCTCCTCGTCGGTCGGCACGACGAGGACGGTCACGCGTGACGCGTCGGTGGAGATGAGCCGGATGCCGCGGCCTGGCGCCTCATTGCGCGCAGGGTCGATCTCCACCCCGGCGAAGCCGAGGGTCTCGAGCGCGGCGGCACGCACGTGCGGGGTGTTCTCACCCACGCCCGCGGTGAACGAGATGACATCGACACCCCCCAGCTGAGCGAGGTAGGCCCCGGCGTACGCGCGCAGCCGGTGGACGTACACCTCGAAGGCGAGCATCGCGCGGTCTTCGCCCCGCTCCATGGCCGAGCGGATGTCGCGGTAGTCCGAGTACCCCGACAGGCCCAGCAGCCCGCTGCGCTTGTTCAGGAGGTCGTCGAGGTCGTCGATCGACATGCCGGCGCGACGCGCCAGGTGGAACAGCACCGCCGGATCGATGTCGCCCGAGCGCGTGCCCATGACGAGCCCCTCGAGGGGGGTCAGCCCCATCGAGGTCTCGACGGAGCGACCCCCGTCGATCGCCGTGACCGAGGCGCCGTTGCCGAGGTGGAAGACGATCTGCTTGAGTGCGCCGAGCGGCCGGCCGACGAAGACCGCCGCGGCTACGCTGACGAACTTGTGCGACGTGCCGTGGAAGCCGTACCGGCGGATGCGATGGGATGCCGCGAGGTCCGCGTCGATCGCGTAGGTGTAGGCGGCGCGGGGCAGCGTCTGGTGGAACGCCGTGTCGAAGACGGCGACGTGCGGCACGGCCGGGAACGCCTCCCTCGCCGCGACGATGCCGGCCAGGTTCGCCGGATTGTGCAGCGGGGCGAGCACGGAGAGCTCGGCGATGCTCTTCTCCACATCGGGGGTGATCACGGTGGGCTCGAAGAAGCGCGCCCCGCCATGGACGACACGGTGGCCGACGGCGGTCGGCGGATGCTCGTCGAGGGACGGCCCGTTCTGCGCGAACGCCGCGAGCATCACGGCGAAACCCGCGGTGTGGTCGGGGATCGGCAGCTGGCGCTCGTACGTCGCGTTCAGCATCGTCGGCGCCGGCCCCTCGCCCGGAGGCGCGAAGACGGTGTGCGACGACCGCCCCCCGGCCCCTGAGCCTGTCGAAGGGTCCCCGATCCGCTCCACGAGGCCCGAGGCGAGCACGGTCTCGGCATCCATGTCGATCAACTGGTATTTGAACGAGGACGAGCCGCTGTTGACCACCAGGACGACGCTCACGCGGGCACCACGCCCTGTGCCGACGGGGACGCTTCGCCCTGGGCCTGGATCGCGGTGATCGCGATCGTGTTGACGATGTCGCCCACGAGCGCGCCGCGCGACAGGTCGTTGATCGGCTTGTTCAGTCCCTGCAGCACCGGTCCGATCGCGACCGCGCCCGCCGAACGCTGCACGGCCTTGTATGTGTTGTTGCCGGTGTTCAGGTCGGGGAAGATGAACACCGTCGCGCGACCGGCGACCTCCGACCCCGGCAACTTCGCAGCTGCGACGGCGACGTCGGCGGCCGCGTCGTACTGGATCGGCCCTTCCACGAGCAGCTGTGGAGCGCGCTCACGCACGAGCGCGGTTGCCGCGCGGACCTTCTCCACCTCTGCTCCCGACCCGGACTCCCCCGTCGAATACGACAGCATCGCGATGCGGGGATCGATGCCGAACTGCGTCGCCGTCGCGGCGGACGAGATCGCGATGTCGGCGAGCTGCTCGGAGGTGGGATCGGGGATGACGGCGCAGTCGCCGTACACCAGCACGCGGTCGGCGAGCGCCATCAGGAAGACGGACGAGACCACCGAGACGCCCGGCTTGGTCTTGATGATCTCGAACGCCGGGCGGATGGTGTGCGCCGTCGTGTGTGCGGCTCCCGAGACCATGCCGTCGGCCAGGCCGAGGTGCACCATCATCGTGCCGAAGTAGGAGACATCGGTGATGGAATCGGAGGCCTGGGCGACGGTGACGCCCTTGTGCGCGCGCAGGCGCGCGTACTCCTCCGCGAATTTCGCGACGTGGACCGGATCGAACGGCGAGAGCACCTCCGCGCGCTGGATGTCGATGCCGAGCTCGATCGCGCGGGCGCGCACCTCGAACGGCTCGCCCAGGATCACGAGATCGGCGATCCCGCGCTTGAGCACGGTCGCGGCCGCGCGCAGCACACGGTCGTCGTCGCCCTCGGGCAGGACGATCCGCTTGCGTGAGGATCGCGCGCGCTCGATGAGCTGGTACTCGAACATGAGGGGCGTCACCACGGTCGCCCGCGCGACGCCGAAGGCGCGAAGCATCTCGTCGGTGTCGACGTTGGTCTCGAACAGGGCCAGCGCGGTGTCGTAACGGCGCTGCGAGTCGGCGGCGAGCCGCCCGCGAGTGCTCATGATGCGCACGGCCGTCTCGTACGTGCCGAGAGGGGTCGTGACGATCGGCACGTTCGATCCGAGACCGTCCAGCAGCCGCATGATCGGCTCCGGCAGCTCGAATCCGCCGTTGAGGACGATGCCCGAGATCGAGGGGAACGTCCCCGAGGCGTTGGCCAGGAGCGTCGCCAGCAGCACTTCCGAGCGGTCCGCGGGGATGATCACCACGGCGCCCTCGAGCAGTCGCGGCAGCACGTTCACCATCGACATGCCGGCCACGACGACGCCGAGCGCCTCGCGGGTCAGCCGGTCGGGGTCTCCGGCCAGCAGCTCGCCGCCGACCGAGCGCATGATTCCGCGCATCGACGGCGCGACGAGGTAGCGGTCCTCCGGAACGGCCCACACAGGCACCTTCGCGTGCGATGTCGCCATGGATGCCGACAGCGACCGTTCGATCGCCGCGATGGCCTCGTCCGCACTGTCGGGATCGGCGCGGTTCGCGACGACGGCGAACAGCTCTGCACGCCCGTGGGCGAGCTCCGCGAGGGCGAGGTCGGCGATCTGCCCCATCTCGGCAGCAGTGCGCGGCAGCGACGAGCCGAGCAGCTCCGGCTGCGTCTCGTCCTGCGTAGAGCGGCCCCCGAGCACCAGCAGCACCGGCGCGCCGAGGTTGGCGGCGATGCGGGCGTTGTACGCGAGTTCGGCGGGGCTTCCGACGTCGGTGTAGTCGCTTCCCACGATGACCACCGCGTCGCATTGCGCCTCGACGGCCTTGAAGCGTTCGACGATCGTCGCGAGCGCGGCATCCGGATCGGTCCGCACGTCGTCGTACGTCACGCCGACGCACTCTTCGTAGTCGAGGTCGACCCCGTCGTGCGCGAGCAGCATCTCCAGGACGTAGTCGCGCTCCACGGTCGAGCGGGCGATCGCCCGGAAGACCCCCACCCTGGGTGTCGCGTGGCTGAGCGCCTCGAGCACCCCGAGAGCGACGGTCGACTTTCCCGAATGGCCCTCGGCCGACGTGATGAAGATGCTCTGCGCCACGAGGGAAGCCTACGGCCCTCGGCCGCGGCGTTAGGCTCCGATCCATGACCGGCGAGGCATCCGCAGCATCCGTTCCCGGGGTCGACGTCCCCGATCATCGAGGCCGCACCGGGCTGGACCGCACGGGCCGTGACCTGACGCGCAATCCCCGGGTCCGCGTCGTCGACGTCGAACTGCTCGCCGCCGGGTGGCACGTGCTGCGGCGGACGACACTGGACTACGAGGACGCCGACGGCGCGTGGACGCGTCAGCAGCGCGAGACGTACGACCGCGGCAACGGTGCCACCGTGCTGCTGTACGACCGTGACCTGCACACGGTCCTGCTCACGCGCCAATTCCGCTACCCGGTATACGTCAACGACCATCCTGACGGGATGCTGATCGAGACGGCCGCGGGACTGCTCGACGACGACGACCCGGGGACCGCCATCCGACGCGAAGCGGCGGAGGAAACGGGCGTGGAGATCGGGACGCTCGAGCACGTCTACGACGTGTACATGAGCCCCGGATCGGTGACCGAGCGCATCCACTTCTTCGCCGCACCGTACGACGCCTCGTCGCGCACCGGCGCGGGAGGCGGACTCGAGCATGAAGGCGAGGACATCGATGTCCTCGAGGTCGACTTCGACGAGTCGCTCGCGATGATCCGAGACGGTCGCATCCAGGATGCGAAGACGATCATGCTCCTGCACTGGGCGGCGATCGACGGCCCGTTCGCACGGTGACGGCTGCAGCGCCGTCCCGGGAAAAGTAAGACTCTCCGCGAACCCGGCAGAGCCTGGTTACCCTTGCTACGTTTCCGTCCTGGGGGAGTTGGCCTGGATGCCGCCTCGCGGAGAGCTGAGACAAGTCTAACCGGTTCGCGGACCCGGGCCAGTCGGCTCAATCCGCCAGTGGGATGGCGCGCACGCCTCCGTCGTCTCGCGCGATCACCAGGACGCGCGGCGCGGAAGTCGCGGCCAGCAGAGCGAGCACCTCCCGGGCGTCGGCCTCGACGACGCCGGGCGTTCCCTGCGCGACCGGCCAGAGCGACACCCCGGCACCGGTCTCGGCGCGGACGGCCTCGGCCAGGGCAGCCACATCACCGGCGCTCACGAGGATGACCTTTCCGATGACCGGCCGACTCGCGGCGGCCGGTGCGAGGGTGCGATCACGACGCCAGATCGCGAAGTGGTAGCCGAAGACGACTGCCGTCGCGCTCAGCAGCCCGAGCGGCGCGCGGATGCGTTCGACAAGGGCGTCCGATCCCCCGGCGTCGAGCGCGAACTCGAAGAGCCGGTAGCCGATGATCAGCATCGTGACGATCGCGACCACGGCGCTGGCCCCGAACACCGCGACCAGGTAGACGCGCCGTGCAGGATCGGCGGCCTCCTCGGCATCCGCAGGACGCGCGGGACGCCACGTGATCGCCCATGCCGTCGCCCCGACCACGAGGGCGCTGACGCCGCCGAGCAGAAGTGTGCGGGGGTCGTCGCCGACGAGCGTGCCGCCGATCGTCGCCAGCAGCGCGTTGACGACGACGCCGAAGCCGCTCGCGGCCCCGATGAGGGCGATCGCGGAGACGACCAGTCGCCCCGCGCGACGGGCCCGCGGCGAACGGCTGGCGAGCACGTGGCCGTGGTAGACCCAGACGATCGCCCCGATCAGGGCGGCGGCGATGGCGACGTCGAGTTCGGAGACGACCTCCGCCGCGGTATCCGTGTCGAACAGCAGCCGCAGCGCGACGAACAGGGCGCCGCCGATCGCGAAGAGGGTGGTCGCCGCCGCGGCGCCGACGACGACGACCAGAAGGACCGCGGCGAACGTGCCGGGCGCGTCTTTCGCCCGTTCCCTGAACCAGTGCCACCACCACACCAGCGTTCCCACCGCGCACCACAGCAGACTCTGCAGCCCGCCGACGATCCAGTGCTGCGCTCCGACGATCACGATCGAGCCGCCCAGGAGGGCCTGCGAGAGCAGCACGGCCATCGCAGTGATCGCGGCGGATGCGGCGACCGCGAGTCCGTAGACCGCGCCGAGTCCGGACGGCACATCGACAAGCCGCGTGGGCGCCGTCGCGGCGCTGCGGCGCATGTGCCGGTGCCACACCCATACCCCGAGCCAGACGATTCCGGTCGACAGCTCGCCCGGCCGCCATTCCCCGTCGATGCCCGCGACGGCAGCGTTGGCCAGCGCCGTGGTGGCCACGATGAGCGACGTGAGCGACATCGCCGTGACATACAGCGCCCAGACCAGCGACGCCCGCTCGGCGGAGTCGGCGATCAGTCTGCGGTGCTCCCACCACCACAGCACTGCCGCCAGCGGACCTGCGATGAGAGCGAACGCGAGCGACAGGGCGAGCCCGGTGTCGGTGGAGACGATCACGCTGCTCGCACCGATCACCCGCTCGATGAGGCCGCTCACGCCCGTCGCCGTGACCGCGACGAGGGCGAAGAGGATCACGAAGAGGATGATGCGGCGCACGACCGACTGCGCGCGACCACTCGACGGCACACGACCACTCATAGAGTCCCCATGTCCTCACAGACCGCAAGCGACCACGGCGCCACCTCGACCAGCCATTCGCCGTCGACCTTGAGGAGGTCGAAGGCCGATTCGTTCTCATATTCGTCCGCACCCAGCGGACCTGTCCCGTAGACCGTCACGATGAGCACGCGCACGTGCGCGGTGTCGGCTCGCTCCGTGGTCTCCAGCACCGTGATCCGTGCGTCTTCTTCGTCACTGACCGATCTGCGTACGCAGGCGTCGGCGACTTCGGGCACGACATAGGTCAGGGCCGCCTGCGTGTCTCCGTCGACGACGGCTTGCGAGTAGCGCTGCACGACCCCCTCCGGCGTCCCGGAATCGAGCGGCTCGGGATCGCCGCCGGCGAAGACGGCGATCAGGGCGATGACGACGACCAGCACGACACCCCCGATCAACGCGATGAGGGTGATGCGTGATCGCCTGTCTGCGTCGCTCATGCGTGTCATCATGCCGGTAGACCCGCGCGAATGGCAGGTTCCTCGCCCCGCGCCCCAGCGGCGCGTCGCAGCGCCCGATGGACAGCGATCTCCCAGACCCACGGCGCACTGCCGCGGGATACGATCGACGGGTGGGTGAGGACGCCCGCGGACGCGTGTCGAGGGGGGTCGCTTTTGGCTGAGACGGCGATGACGGATGCCGCGACGAGCGCTGCCGGTGCGATGACGGCCGAGGGTTTCGCGCGCGTCACGGACAGCATCCTCGCCTCGGTCGGGCGCGTGATCGACGGCAAGCCCGAGGCCGTGCGCAGCGCGCTCGTCTGCCTCCTTGCCGAGGGGCATCTGTTGATCGAGGACGTCCCCGGCGTGGGCAAGACGATGCTCGCGCGCGCTCTCGCGGCATCCGTCGATGCGACCGTGCGCCGCATCCAGTTCACGCCTGACCTTCTCCCCGGCGACGTGACCGGCGTGAGCGTGTTCAACCCGGTCGACCGCGAGTTCGAGTTCAAGCCCGGCGCCATCTTCGCCCACATCGTCATCGCCGACGAGATCAACCGCTCCTCCCCGAAGACGCAGTCGGCGCTCCTGGAGGCGATGGAAGAGGGCCAGGTCACCGTTGACGGCCGCACGCACATGCTCCCCGAGCCGTTCCTGGTCGTCGCGACGCAGAACCCGCTCGAGATGGAGGGGACCTATGCCCTTCCCGAGGCTCAGCGCGACCGCTTCATGATGCGCATCTCGATGGGCTACCCCGATCCGCGGAGCGAGGCGCTCATGCTGCGCCAGCGCGACTCCGTGAACCCCCTCGACGCGATCGCCCCGGTCGCCACCTCGATGAAGATCGCCGAGCTGATCGCGTGGGCGCGCGCGGTGCATGTGGCGCCGACCATCGAGGACTACGCCGTCGCCCTGGCCGGCGCGACGCGCACCCACTCCGACCTGCGCCTCGGCGCGAGTCCGCGGGCGACGCTCCAGCTCGTGCGCGCCGCCAAGGTGTGGGCGGCACTCGACGGTCGCGGATTCGTCATCCCGGATGACATCACCGCGCTCCTGATCCCCGTGTTCTCCCATCGGCTGATCCCGACCCGGTCGGCCGGCGGGGCGCGAGCACGGACCACCGCCGACGCGATCGCGTCGATCCTGGAACGCATCGCCGGAACCGTGCGCGTTCCGATCGCCGCCCGACAGTGAGCATCCGATGAGACGCCTCTGGCCGCTGACCGCCCGTGGGACGGGTGCGCTGCTGCTGGCCGTGGCGTGCTTCATCATCGCGAACGAGGCCGGCATCGCCGAGCTGATGTACTTCGGCATCCTGCTGATCGCGGTGCTGGCCGCCAGCATCGCCTCGCTCTACCTCACCCGCCGCTCCGAGACCGTCGCGCGCTCGCTGTCGCCCGATGCGGCGACGGTGGGGCGCGATGCCCTCGTGACGGTGCGCGTAGGGGTGCGCACCGCGCTTCCGACCGCGCCCGGAACGTGGCGCGACACGGTGCCCAAGGGTCTGACCGCCGCTGCCCACGGGGTGTTCCCGGCGCTGGGGTCGGGCCTTCGCGGGGCGGAGCGCGTGGTGCAGCTGTCGTACACCGTCACGGGCGCGCGCCGCGGCATCCATCCGATCGGCCCGCTTCAGGTCACCTCGAAAGACCCGTTCGGTCTCGCGCGGCGCACCACGGTCTTCGGTGAGCGCACCCCGGTGACGGTCTCGCCCGCCGTGATCGACCTGCCCCCGCTCAACAACTTCGCCGGCGAGGCCGGCGGCACACTGCACACCACGAACAACCAGCTCGGTCAGGGCGCCGACAACCTCATCGCCCGCCCGTACGTTCCGGGCGACTCGATGCGGCGCATCCACTGGCGCGCGACTGCGCACCGCGACGAGCTCATGGTGCGTCAGGAGGAGCAGGAGTCCACTCCCGAAGCGACCGTCGTGATCGACCGGGGAGTGCTGCGATTCTCCCCCGAGGCGATGCAGGCTCCCGGTGCCGACGCCGGCTTCGAGGCAGCGGTGTCGGCGTGCGTGTCGGTCGTCAGCCGCCTGGTGCACGACGGCTATGCCGTCGAGGTGATCGACTCCGACGGGTCGCTGCTCGCCGAGCGCATCGACGGCGGCGACATGACCGAGGTAGAAGGCCTGGTGAACCAGTTCGCGACGCTGACGGCGCGCCGAGATGATCATCTCGGCAAGCTGGTGCGGATCTTCGCGGGAGTCATGACCGGACCTGTCGTGCTCGTCGTAGGACGTTTTGATCCGGCGGATGCCGACACCATCGCGCCGGTCGCCCATCACAGCACGATGGCGATGCTCCTCGCGATCGCCCCCGTGGGCGACTCGCTCGAGCGCGCGGCGGACCGCGGGTGGCACGCTGCGGCCGTCGACCCCGACGGAGACCTGGCGGCCGCATGGTCGGCCGCGGCCGAACGGGGGATCAGCCATGCCCTCCGATGAGCGGGCCACGCGGCGCGGCGCCGATCTGACCCTGACGATCGGTGTGCTCGTCGCGGTGTTCGCCGCGCTCCTGCCGCTCATGCGGGTCGTGCGGCCGAGCAGCTGGCTGCTCGGCGCGATCGTGCTGGCGGTGGCGATCCTGGCTGCCGGCTTCATCGCGCGCCGGTACCGGCTGCCTGCTCTCGCGGTGACTCTCATCGGGGCATCCGTCTGGGTCGTCTTCATGATGCTCGTGTTCCTGCGCGACACGGCCCTGCTCTGGGCGATCCCCACCCCGGAGACCGTCCGCGCCGTGCCGGGCCTGCTGGCCGCCGCGAGTGAGGAGATCGCCCTCGGTGCCGCCCCTCTGGACGCGAGCATCGCGCTCTCGCTGCTCATCGTCGGCGGGACCGGACTGCTGACGATCATCGTCGACCACGTCGTGCTGACCGCGCGGATGCCCTTGCTTGCCGCCATCGGCCTCATCGCCGTGTCGCTCATCCCGTCGATCGCCGTTCCCGGTGAGGTCGACATCATGGCGTTCGTCCTGCTCGCGGCGGCCATCCTCTTCCTGATCCGCACCGATACCCGCGCGCGCGAGGAGCCTGCCGACCGGGAGGCGACCCGCTCGGCAGGCGTGCCGGCGACCGCGCTGGGAATCGGCGCCATCGCGGTCGTGGTGGCCCTGGTCGCCGTCCCGCTTCTGCCGCAGCCCATCGCGCGCGCCGGATCCGGCACCGTGGGCACCGGACCGGGCATCGACGCGACTCTGCAGCTGGGCGACGACCTGCGTCGGCCGCGCGAGGTGGAGGTCATGCAGGTGCGCAGCACCGCTCCCGCGCCCCCGTACCTGCGCGCGACCACCCTGTCTCAGCTTGAGGGCAGCGTCTGGGAGCCCGATCGGGTGCGCACTGTTCCGCTCGAGAACGAGCTGGCGCTCGGCGTGGTCCCGGTGGATGAGGAGATCCGCCTCAGCGAGTACGTCACGACGGTCGAGGTGACCAACCTCGCGTCGCCGTGGCTGCCCGTGTCCTACCCCGCCGTGTCGGTCAATGGACTGCAGGGGGATTGGACGGCCGCCCCCTACAACCGCACCGTCCTCAGCCAGGCCGCCACGACGCAGGGACAGAACTACGAGATCATCTCGAACGTGCCACGGCCCACCCTCGAGCAGATCCGCGCGCGTGCCGCCGGTGGCCCCGATCAGCGGGACGGCACGACCAGCCTGCCCGTTGAGATCGCGCCGATCGTCGGCGATCTCGCGCTGGAGGTGACAGCCGAGACGACCAACGACTACGATGCGCTCGTCGCGCTGCAGTCCTGGTTCCGCGGCTCGGAGTTCAGCTACTCACTCGATGCACCGGTCGACGAGGGCTTCGACGGATCGGGGACCGACGCGGTGGCGAAGTTCCTCGAGGTGCGCGAGGGCTACTGCATCCACTTCGCGTCGGCGTTCGCGCTCATGGCGCGCACGCTCGGGATGCCGAGCCGCATCGTGGTCGGCTACCTTCCCGGCAGCGCGACCAGCGACGCGGTCGAACGCGAGACCGTGTACTCCGTCTCGAGCGGTCAGCTCCACGCCTGGCCCGAGGTGCTCTTCGAGGGGATCGGGTGGGTGCCGTTCGAGCCGACCAACGGCCTGGGAGTGCCCACCAGCTTCACCGCCGCAGGGTCGGCTGCCGGCGGCGCCGACGACCCTGCCGCGGCTACGCCGGCGCCGAGCACGTCGGCATCCGCCGGCGGCGGCCTCTCGCCCGATGAACTCGAAGCGGAGCAGAACGGGACGGAGGCGGGTGCCGCAGGAACCTCCGTCAACCCGCTGCCGGCTCTGACCGTGATCCTCGGCATCCTGCTCGCGCTGTCGATCCCCGCGTTCGTCCGCGAGCTGCGGCGTCGGCAGATGCTCGTCTCCGCCCGCGCCGGCGACGCAGCGGCGGCTTGGCTCGCGGTGCAGGATGCCGCGATCGACCTCGGCATCGACGTTCCCGCGAGCGAGACCCCGCGCACACTGGGCACGCGCCTGGTGGAACAGCACGGCGCTCCCGCCGCCGAGATGAGCCTGCTGATCAGTGCGATCGAGCGCGCCAGCTACGCGCCTGGAGGAAAGCACGCCTTCTGGCAGGGCGATGCTCTGGCGGATTCCGCGACTACGGTGAGGGCGGCGATGCTGGCCTCTGCCGACACCCCCCGCCGGCTGCTGGCGCTGCTGGTGCCGCGATCACTCATCGTCCGGCCGGGCAGCGTCTACGCCGGTTCGGGAGTGACCGTGCGCGCAAGGTAGGATGGTCGGCGGCCCGCGAGGGCCACGGAGGATTCGCCTAGTGGCCTATGGCGCACGCTTGGAACGCGTGTTGGGTTAACGCCCTCAGGGGTTCAAATCCCCTATCCTCCGCCAGCGCTACCAGCGCAAACGCCCGGTCTGCCGCTCGCGCGGCAGGCCGGGCGTTGTCGTTCGGTCTCAGTTCCGGTCCCACTTCGGCAGGATCACGACGCGACGTCGTTCCTGGCCGCCTTACGCCGGCGTGACCGCTCCGGGAACCGGTTCCCGCCGCTGGTGCGCGAAACGGCGTCAGCGCAGGCGTCGCGCCAGGGCCGGTACGACGATCACCGCCGCCACCAGGTGGGCCGTCATGAGCAGCGCCCGGGTGCTGCCCGCGTAGACGCTGCCCGGCCGGACGATGAGTGATCGCGGCACCAGCAGCGCCAGCAGCCGGCGGGGGGTGTCGGCAGAGGCCAGCATC
>DASQLG010000119.1:0-35296 GCA_035630115.1 Microbacterium sp.
GATCATGATCGGCGCGACGACCAGCTGCATCGGCGTCTGGTAGGCATCCAGCTGGGCTCGCCAGTCGCCACCCGCCAGCAGCGCGGTGCCTTCGGCAGCGACGAAGACGACGAAGATGGTGCCGACGTAGACCGGCAGCGACCCGCGCTGCGTGAAGCTCGTCGTCAGCACCGACAGCCGCGCGACACCCCTGAGCGCCGCGTTGTAGATGTCGGATGCCGCGAAGGGCAGCATCCGCCGCAGCACGCGTCCGCGCGCGGTCGCGAGGAAGACGAGCGCACCGACCCCGATCGTCGCGAGGGAGATCCACAGCGCCGGCTCGAATCCATGCCAGAGCTGCAGGTGCGCGGGGTGCTCGGGCGGCGCGATGCCGGGGCTGGCGGACGGTGCGAGGTCGGCATAGCGCGCGAACGCCGTATCGAGCGCCGGCGCGGCGAACCCGGCGACCACGGTCAGTCCCGACAGGAGCACCGGTGCTCCGAGGAAGCCGATGGGGGGATCTGGCCACTCGGTGCGCGGCCGCTGCGCGCCGCCGGCCTTCTTCGTCCAGAACGCGCCCCACAGGAAGCGGATGCCGTACGCGGCGGTGAGCACCGATCCGAGGACCACGCCGGTCAGGGCGACGATGCCCCAGACCTCTCCGCCCAGAGCCTCGTGCAGGAGCGCCGTGAGCGCTCCTTCCTTCGCGACGAAGCCGATGGTCGGAATGATCCCGACCATCGAGGCGACGGCGATGAACGAGAACACCGCCATGACGGGTGCCTGCCGTCCGACTCCGCTGAGCTCGCCGATGTCGCGCGTGGAGAGCTGGCGGTCGATCACGCCCACCACCAGGAAGAGCGCGGACTTGAAGAGCGCATGACTGAGCAGCAGCGCGAGACCGGCGAGCGCGGCATCCCGCGTTCCGTACCCGAGGACCACCGTCAAGAGGCCCAATTGGCTCACGGTGCCGAAGGCGAGGAGGCGCTTGAGGTCGGACTCGCGCAGCGCCTGGAGGCCCCCGAGCAGCATGGTGAACGCGCCGAGGCCGATCACGATCGGTCGCCAGACCGGCGACAGGGCGAAGACGGGAGCCAGCAGCGCGATCAGATAGATGCCCGCCTTCACCATGGCGGCCGCGTGCAGGTACGCGCTCACCGGCGTCGGAGCGGCCATCGCGCCGGGCAGCCAGAAATGGAACGGGAAGATCGCCGATTTGCTGAGCGCGCCGACCAGCAGCAGCACCAATGCCGCGTCGACGACCGGACCCGCGGGCGCCGCGGCGAGGATCTGCGAGATGCTCGAGGTGCCGGCGTCCACCACCATCAGCACCACGCCGATCAGCATGACGAGTCCGCCGAGGCTCGTCACCAGCAGCGCCTGCAGGGCGGCACGGCGGCTCGCAGCGCGCCGGTTGTAGAAGCCGATGAGCAGATACGACAGCACGCTGGTGATCTCCCAGAACATCACGAGCACGACGAGGTCGTCGGTGATGACGAGTCCGTACATCGCCCCCGCGAAGGCGAGCAGCACCGCGGAGAACTGCCCGAGCCCATCGGTCTTGTCGCGGAAGTACCAGCGGCAGTACAGCAGCACGAGGGCGCCGACGCCGGTCACGATGAGCGCCATGAGCCACGAGAGCGTGTCCAGACGCATCGACAGCTGGATGCCGAGCGGGGGGATCCAGTCGAATGCTTCGAACGGAATATCCCCCGCGAGAACGGCGGGCGTCTGGAACAGCGTGTACGCGAAGGCGGCGACCGGCAGCACCGCGGCGACGTAGAACGCGCGGGCTCCGATGCGGGCGACGAGCCACGGCAGGAGCATCGGCACCAGTGCGAACGCGCCGAGGAGGGCCAACATGAGCGGCCTCCTCGGGGTCGTCGGCCTCACGGCCCGCCTGCGAAGGGCAGCATGGCGGAGGCTCGGGCGATCGGGGTGTCCGCTCCAGTCTATCGGCGCAGAAAGCCGACCCGATCCCCCGAGGAGCCGCTCAGGCCCTCGGTGCGGTGGTGTTGCCCACCCGGAACACGCAG
This sequence comes from Microbacterium sp., assembly GCA_035630115.1. Lineage (GTDB taxonomy): Bacteria > Actinomycetota > Actinomycetes > Actinomycetales > Microbacteriaceae > Microbacterium. Next base: position 2,016 of record DASQLG010000119.1, read on the forward strand.
GTGAACCGGATGGATGCCGCCGGCTCGCCGGCCAGCATCGCCGCGACGGCCAAGCCGGCGGCTCGACCCTTGTCGGCCGCGGGCTGCACCAGCGTGGTGAGCTCGTACGGCGCGAGCCCGTCGACGACGATCCCGTCGAAGCCGGTCACGCTCACGTCTTCGGGCACCCGCAGCCCCACCTCTTCGGCAGCACGGATCACGCCCGCGGCGAGCAGGTCGCTCTGCGCGATGACCGCGGTCGGGCGTGCGTGCTGGTCGGCGAAGATCACCCGGCCCGCGGCGAGACCCTCGTCGATGAAGCTGCCCGCGGCGGCGAAGACCTCGGCGTGCGGGAAGACGTCACGTGCACCCGCGAGCCGTTCGCGCGTGACCTCGACGGAGATGCGCTCGTCGGCTGCGATCCAGCCGCGCTCCCGGCCGGCGCGCACCGGAAGCGTCACGATCGCGATGTCCTCATGGCCGAGGGCCTTGAGATGGCTCGCGGCTTGACGCTGCGCTTCCCGGTTGTCGAGGCCGATCTTGGGGATGCCCTCCCCGGCGTCGCCCTCGATGACCACGACCGGGATGCCGCGGGCCGTGACGACCGCGAGCGATTCGCGCAGCATCCCGCTGCAGCCGATCAGCACGGCGGCATCGAGCGGGGCCGTCGTGAGCGTGGGCTCGGTGCCGAGTGGCGCGTGGTCGCGAAGCAGGAGGAGTCCGGCGCCCAGCGATGCGACACCGTCGGTGAGCCCGTCCATCATGAGCGTCTTCACGGGGTCGAGGAAAGCCGCACCCAGGTGCTCCTCGAAGACGACGCCGACGATGCCCGATCGCCCGCGACGCAGCGACGCGGCGCGCGGGTCGGGACCGGTGTACCCGAGCGATCCCGCGGCGTCGAGCACCCGCTGGCGCGTCGCATCGGATACGGCGGTCTTGCCACTGAAGACCACCGATGCGGTCGACGGTGAGACGCCCGCCTGGCGGGCGACATCGGTGATCGTGGGGCGGCGGGTGCTCATGACGGATCGATGCTACCGCGTGGAGCCGCGCGCTGCCGAATCGATTCGACGCGTCGGGAGGGATTCACTATCCTGGTGCTCATGGACTCCGTACTGACCCGGTCGCAGCTGGTGCGCTGGCGCACCGCCGTCTTCGCCATCTTCCTGGCCAGCGGCCTGTCGATCGCCACCTGGGCCGCACGGGTTCCCGACATCAAGGACGAGATCGGGGTCGACAACGCCCAGCTGGGGCTGATGCTGCTCGCCGGCGGCATCGCGTCCATCCTCGGAGTCACCGCGAGTTCGGTCATCCTTGCCAGGTTCGGGGCGCGGCGGGGGATGCTTGGCTCGATGATCCTGTTCGGCATCGGCGTCGCGATCATCGGTGTCGGTGCGAGCGTCGTCTCCTCGCCCGTGGTCGTGACGGTCGGACTCCTGCTCTGGGGATTCGGAAACGGTGCGGTCGACGTGATGATGAACGTCGAGGGCGCCGCGATCGAGAAGCAGTCGGGCAAGACGATCCTTCCGCTGTTCCATGCATTCTTCAGCTTCGGCACCGTGATCGGCGCGGGCCTCGGCGTCGCGGCAATCGCACTCGGCATGAACGTGGTGGTGCACCTGTGCATCATCGCGGCCGTCATCGTGGTCATCGCCTTCGCGAGCATCGCCAACGTCCCGGCTCGCGAGAGCACCCTCGACACCTCGGACGAGACCGAGAAGCTCGGCCTGCGCGAGCGCCTCAGCATCACGCTGTCGGCTTGGCGCGAACCGCGCACCTATGCCCTGGGAGTGATCATGCTCGGCATGGCGTTCGCCGAAGGCGGCGCCAACGACTGGCTGGCGCTCGGAGTCGTCGAAGGCCACGGCGCCGACCCGGCTCTGGGTGCGGCGGGCCTCGCGGTCTTCTCGGTGAGCATGACCGTGGTGCGCATGTTCGGCGGCCCTCTGGTCGATCGTTTCGGCCGTGTGGCGACGCTGCGGGTGCTGGCAGTCACCGCGACCGTCGGACTCCTGCTGTTCATCCTCGCGCCGACGATCCCGCTGGTGTTCGTCGGCGCGGCCCTGTGGGGCGCCGGCGTCTCACTCGGATTCCCCCTCGGCATGTCGGCGGCGGCAGACGACCCCGCCCGCGCCGCGGCGCGGGTGAGCGCGACGGCCACGATCGGCTATATCGCCTTCCTGGCCGGACCGCCCCTCCTCGGTCTGATCAGCGAGCAGATCGGCCTTCTGAACACCCTGTACATCCTGGTCGCGCTGATCGTCGCATCCGGCATCGCGTCGCCGGCCGCGCGCCCGATCGCCGGTTCGACCGTCGGCGCCGGGCACCCACACCAGCGCACCGATCACACCGGGTGATCGGGCCCGCCGACTAGGCTCTACGGGTGCGTCTCGTCATTGCCCGGTGCTCGGTGGATTACACCGGAAGACTGAACGCGCACCTTCCGCTGGCCACCCGCCTGCTCGTGCACAAAGGCGACGGCAGCCTGCTCGTGCATTCCGACGGCGGTTCGTACAAGCCCCTGAACTGGATGAGCCCCCCGTGCACCCTGACCCTCCAGGCGCCGGACGAATCGGATGCCGCGGACGGCGTCGTCGAGCTGTGGAGGGTCACGCACGCCAAGACCGGCGACGCGCTGCTCGTGCGCATCCATGAAGTGGTTCACGACACCTCGCACGAGCTGGGCGTCGACCCCGGACTCGTGAAGGACGGCGTCGAGGCCGACCTGCAGCGCCTGCTCGCCGAGCAGGTCGACGTGATCGGCGTCGGACTCTCGCTGGTGCGACGCGAGTTTCCGACGGCGATCGGTCCGGTGGACCTGCTGCTGCGGGATGCCGCCGGCGGAACCATCGCGGTCGAGGTCAAGCGCCGCGGAGACATCGACGGGGTCGAGCAGCTGACCCGCTACCTGGAGCTGCTCGGACGCGACCCGCACCTCGCGCCCGTCAGCGGAGTGTTCGCCGCCCAGGAGATCAAACCCCAGGCGCGCGTGCTCGCCGCCGATCGCGGCATCCGCTGCGTCACCCTCGACTACGACGGCATGAAGGGCGTCGACTCCGGCGCCCCGCGGTTGTTCTGACGAACCGAGCCCTCCCTCTTCCGCACTTAGGCTGTTGCCATGGGGAGCAGATCGCCGTGGACGTGCGTGCTGTGGGATGTCGACGGCACGATCGTCGATGCCTCGGACGGCATCCTGCGTCGCCTCACGATCACCCTCGAGCACTTCGGCAAGACGGCGCCCACGCGCGCTGAGCTGGTCCACTGGATCGGCCCGCCCATGTTCGAGTCCTTCCAGGTGACCGGCGGCATGACCGCCGATGAGGCGGCCGAAGCGGTCGCGTTCTACCGGGTTCTCGGCAAGGCCGATGGCTACACGACCGGTGCGAAGCTGTTCTCCGGAGTGGGCGAGCTCATCGGCGAGGTCGCCGCAGCAGGCATCCCGCAGGCGACCGCGAGCTCCAAGCCCGAGATCCAGGTCGACGCGCTCATGGACCACTTCGACCTGTCGCCGTGCTTCTCGGCGATCGTCGGTGCGACCTCCGACGAGCGCACCCTCGCCGCGAAGTCCGACATCGTCGCCGAGGCTCTGCGGCGGCTCGACGCAGCCGGCGTCGACACCAGCCGCCCCGTGCTCGTGGGCGACCGCCACCACGATGTCGAGGGCGGCGCCGAACACGGCGTGCCCGTGATCTTCGTGCGCTGGGGCTTCAGCTGGCCGCACGAGTCCGCCGGCGCGCAGGCCGCGGTCGACACGGTGGATGAACTGCGCGACCTCCTTCTGATCCGGGATGCCGATGGATGAGATCGTGGCCGGCATCCTGTCGTGGGTGATCCCCGCGCTGGTCGTCTTCGGCGTCACGGCTCTGGCGATCACCGTGATCGCGTGGGCGGTCCGCGCGTCACGAAGGTCGCCGCGGGCACGGAAAGCCGCCGACGATCTACGGGCCCGTGCGGGCGCGACGCTCGTGCAGCTCGACGATGCGGTGGACGAGCTCGACCTCGAGGTGGGCCTGTCCGGCGCCCTCTACGGCGGCGGTGCACCGGCATCCCTCCGCCGTACCCGGCTGACCGCGCAGCATGTGCGCGACGAATCGTTCGAGGAATATCGCGCGGTCTCCGCCCCCGACGCCCACCCGGTCGAGATCAGGCGGGTCTCGGCCCGCATCCAGCGCCGCAGCACCGAAGCGCTCGCGACGATCGCCGCCGCGCGCGCCGAGCACTCCGACTGGGTGCGCGCGAACGTCTCGGCGGCCGCGCAGGTGGCGTCCGCGCGACGACGCCTCGACGCGCTGCGCGCCACGATGGGCGACCCTGCCGCGCTGGTGGCCGAACTCTCGTCGCGATTCGCCGACGACGAGTGGGCGGACGCATCGCGCGCCGCCCGTGCTGCCGTCGACTCCGCCGACGAGGCCGAGCGGTCGCTGACCGTCGCGGGCCAGACCGCGGCCGACCCGACGCGCACCGCCCTCGCCGACCTGGCGACGGCCGAGCGGGCCCTGCGCCGCGCGGAGGTCGAGGCCCGCACGATGGAGGAGACGCACCGGCTCATCACGCAGGCCGCCCAGGCGGTTCCCGGCGAGCTCGCCGCGGCCCGGACCGCCCTGCGTCAGGCATCGGTGACACGTGAGCAGCTCGATCCGCCCGATGCCGCGAGGCTCGGCGCCGAGCTGCGGGCGATCGAGGCTGAGATCACCCAGCTCGAGGCGGATGCCGCGCGCCGCCCGACCCGCACGATCGGCCGCATCGCCCGCCTCCGCAATCGGCTCGACCTGGCGCTCGGCGATGCGCGGACCGCCCAGCAGCGCATCCGGGGCGCACGCACCGCGCTGCCCGGAACGCTCGCGGCGGCACGCAACGCGGTAGCCCACGCCGAGGCATCCGTCGCGCACACGCGTGCCAGCGCCGACGCGCGGTCGCGGCTCGTGTCGGCCCAGCGCGAGCTGGCGGCTGCCCGCCAGGTGCAGGACCCGGTGGAGGCTCTCGACGCGGCGCGACGTGCAATGCGGGATGCCGAGGATGCCCAGGCACTCGCGAGCTCCGACCGCCTCGGCGGGCGCCGGGAAAGGGGCTGAGGCCCGCCGGAGTCCCCGGCGAGCGTGCCCCGCGTGCTCGCCGCTATCGTGAACGCATGAGCGACCTCGAGACAAGGCCGCGGCATCCGCTCGTCCGGGTCGTCGCGCGCATGCCCGCGACGCTCACGATCATCGCCGTCATCCTCGCCGTCGGCGTGGTCTTCGCGGGGCTGTGGAGTCCGTTCGAGGACAACCCGCTCTACGAGACCGTCGCGTACGGTCTGCCGGCACTGCTCGAAGGTCGCTGGTGGACGCCGGTCACCGGAACCTTCTTCGTCAACCACCCGCTGGTGTACCTCTTCACGATCGCGAGCTTCGTCGGCATGGGATATCTCGAACTCCGCCGCGGGTCGCGCGTCGCCTTGGCGTACTTCGGCGTCGGCCAGCTCTTCGCAATCTTCGGCAGCGCCCTGCTCATCTGGCTTCTCGCCCTCCTTCCGTGGGCCTGGGCGCAGGAGGAGGCGCTCGCGCTCGACGTCGGTCCGTCCGGCGGCACGATGGCCTGCCTCGCTGCGGCGGCCGGTCTCCTGGCCGCGCCGTGGCGCGTGCGCGCGTGGGCGATCCTGCTCGGGTACATCGTCGTCGCCCTCTTCTTCTGGGGATCGCTCGCCGATCTCGAGCACGCGCTGGCCGTGGGTCTCGTGCTGATCGTGGATCGCTCGCTGCGCTTCCAGCGCACGACGGTGCGCGAGCAGCGCCTCATCGCCTTCGTGAGCGTCCTCGTGGTGCTCGCGGTCGACGTACTCACCTTCCTGGTACCCACGGATGGTCCCTTCGGGCATACCGACGGCCGCAGCGGGTCTCTGCTCGACATCGGCATCGATGTCGCGCTCATCCTGATCATCGCGAACGGACTGCGGCGCGGGCGTCACTGGGCGTGGGTGCTGAGCCTCATCCTCGGCGGCTTCAACGCGCTGACGGGCGTGCTGTTCGTGACGCTTCTCCTGGTTCCGGGGGCGAACGTGGAGAGCTCGGTCGGAGACGTCAGTGTTGCCATCGCGCAGTCGGCCATGTGGTCGGTGCTGCTCGTGTACCTGATCTGGGTGCGCGGCGCCTTCCGCGCGCGGCGCAAGGCGTCACTCGGCCTCGGCGGCGAGCCGAGTGTCGACGAGGTCAAGGAGCAGCTGCGGGCGCACGGCGGCGGGACGCTGTCGTGGATGACGACGTGGAGCGGCAACAGCTACGCGCGCACGACGCACGGCATCGTCGCGTACCAGAAGCGGGCGGGGGTGGCGATCGTGCTCGCGGACCCGCTCGGCCCCGAGTCCTCGCGCGCCGAGTCGGTCGCCGAGTTCATCGGCATGGCCGAACGCGCCGGCATCATCCCGTGCTTCTTCAGCGCGAGCGATGCGACGAAGGATGCCGTCCCCCCGACGTGGCGGAATCTGGTCGTGGCCGACGACACGATCGTCGACCTGCCCGGACTCGAGTTCACGGGCAAGGCGTGGTCGGCCGTGCGCACGTCGATCAACCGCGCCGTGCGCGAGGAAGTCACCTTCCGGATGACCCGGCTCGCCGATGAGACCTGGGGTGTGCAGCAGCAGTTGCGCGCGATCTCGGAGATGTGGGTCGGCGACAAGGGTCTGCCCGAGATGGGCTTCACCCTCGGCACGTTGGATGAGGCGATGGATCCTGAGGTACGGCTCGCCCTCGCGGTCTCCGCCAAGGGCGACGTCGACGGCTTCCTGTCGTGGCTGCCGGTCTACGGCGGCGACGGCGAGGTGCGCGGATGGACCCTCGACCTGATGCGTCGCCGCGACGGCGGATTCGGACCGGTGATGGAGTTCCTGATCGGCTCATCGGCCAAGCACTTCTCCGAAAACGGGGCGGAGGTCATGTCACTGTCGGGTGCGCCGTTGGCGCACGATTACCCGCCGGATGCCGGGGCCATCGCCAGTCTCTCGGACTGGCTGGCGAACATGCTCGAACCCGTCTACGGCTTCGGATCGCTGCACCGGTTCAAGGAGAAGTTCCACCCGCGGTACGAGACGATGCACCTGCTGTTTCGCGACGAGAGCGACCTCACGCGCATCGGCGCGGGCCTGACGCGGGCGTTCCTCCCCGACGCGACGTTGCGACAGTTCGCCGGCGCGGGCGTGGAACTGGTGCGGGGCGAGCGCGACTGAATCCGGTACGGACTCGTGTCGCGGCTCGCCCCGCAAACACGACGCACGAGGCGCCGCGCGGTCGGTCTTAGGTCAGACCGGACGAATGTTCTCAGCCTGCAGGCCCTTCGGGCCCTGGGCTACTTCGAACTCGACGCGCTGGTTCTCTTCAAGCGAGCGGTAACCGCCCGACTGGATCGCGGTGTAGTGCGCGAAAACATCGGCGCCGCCGTCATCAGGAGCGATGAAGCCGAAGCCCTTCTCCGCGTTGAACCACTTGACCGTGCCCTGGGTACTCATGTATTGCCGTTCTGTTGTGCCCGAGCTATCTGCGTCGAGTCCCCCACAGGTTATCGAACCGCGGCAGGGAGAGGGGAAAATTCCAGAAAGATGGTGACACAAACGTTGCACATTCCATCGCACGCCCGGGCTGAGTAAGGCACTCCAAGCCCGGGCGCCGACGGATCCCCCCGGATAAGTCACGCCGAGGCGTGACACGGCACACTCTACCGATATATCAGCCGTTCGGCGAGGGCCGATGCGGGCGAATCAGCCCGCGAGTCCGTGAGTTCGCCGAGTGCCCCGGGGCCGCCCGGGAGTGCTCTGCGGCCACGATCCGGCGGGTCTATGCAGGTGAATCCTCAGGCGTAGACTCTTTCCACTCATGACCACGTCCTTCGCACCACTGGAGCCGCGCGGCGCCGTCCTCGGCGACGAGGTGTACGCGCTCCTGGGCGAGGCGATCCTCGACGGGCGGCTGAGTGCCGGCGAGCGGCTGCGTGACCAGGAGCTCGCGGAGCGACTCGGGGTGTCTCGCACCCCGGTGCGCGAGGCCCTCCAGCGACTCGAGCGCGCCGGTCTGGTGGAGGTCTCGCCCAATCGGTACACGCGCGTGTCCGTCCCGAGCGAACGCGTTCACTCCGACACGCACGAGTTCTTCGTCTACCTCATGGGCAGCGCTCTGCGGATCGCCCTCCTGCGCTGCTCCGATGACGAGCTCGCGCACACCCTGGAACACGCGGACGAGATCGTGGCGGCATCCCGCGTCGACGATCACGCCGCGATCATGACCGCCAGCGCCCGCTTCTTCGAGCACATCGTCGCCGACACCGACAACGTGGCGTTCCGGCGCGTCGTCCGCGAGGCGGAGGTTGCCATCCGCCGCAACCTCGCGGGCTGGCACCCGTACGTCGACTGCCCCGTCCAGCGCACGGCGGGCTATGAGGAATTCCGGGATGCCGTCGCCCGGCGTGACGGCGCCCGCGCTGAGACGATCCTGCGCGAACTGCACGGCGTCGTCTGATCGCTCTTCTGCCTCTCGCCGCCGGTGGATACCGTTGAGCGCGTGGGCCACATCGAACTGCGCGAACTGGACGACGACGATCTCGACGCGATCTTCGAGATGATGCGCGACCGAGCAGCGGTGGAGATGGCCGCGTTCACGGCGGCCGATCCCGACGACCGCGACGTCTTCGACGCGTGGATCGCCCGGCAGCGGACCACACCGGATGTCGCGCTCTCCGTCGTGACGGAGAACGGCGGCTTCGCCGGCACCGCCGCCGTGTTCTCCGCCGACGGCGACCGCGAGGTGACCTACTGGATCGCTCGGCACGCATGGGGCCGGGGCGTGGCGACCGAGGCGCTGCGGGTGCTCGTGTCGCGCGAGCCCGAGCGCCCCCTGTTCGCGCGGGTCGCCGCGCACAACGCGGGTTCGATCGCCGTGCTCACCAAGGTGGGCTTCACCGAGGTCTCGCGCGATGACGAGTACGCTCCCGGCGTCGGGCGCGAGACCGAGGAGATCGTCATGGTGCTGGTGCCGACGCTGGAGTGAGCCCGGCCGATCGGGTTCACCTGAGACACCTCGCGCATGAAACGACGAATGGGCCCCCATTCAGGGGCCCATTCGTCGTTTCGTGCGCGAGGGGGGAGTTGAACCCCCACGTCCTTTCGGACACTGGCACCTGAAGCCAGCGCGTCTGCCTATTCCGCCACTCGCGCGAGATGCGGCATCCGAAGACGCGGTGCAACTCAACTTCCCGAGGATATCACGCAGCATCCCGCCCCTCGAATCCGCGGTACGCCGAGGATCCACGGGCAACACAGACTAAGCAATTAGCATGTACCGACCGGCACCACCTGCCTGAGGAGTCGTGTGGGACTACTAGACAGCTTCGAGAAGGGTCTCGAGCGCGCCGTCAACAGCGCCTTCGCCAAGACCTTCCGCAGCGGCATCCAGCCTGTTGAGATCGCATCCGCGCTGCGCAGCGAGCTCGACAAGAAGGCCGCCATCGTGAGCCGTGACCGGATTCTCGCGCCGAACACGTTCACGGTGCGCTTGTCGACCGCCGACGATGAGCGCATGCGCACGCTCGGCGGCGCGCTCGGGCAGGAGCTCGACACGCTGGTGCACAAGCACGCCAAGTCGCAGGGCTACTCCTTCGCGGGCCCGGTCTCGATCACCCTCGAGCGCGACGAGCAGCTTTCCACCGGCACGCTCCGCGTCGAGTCGGCGACGGCCGAGGGCCGCGTCGCGTGGCGCGGCGTGCTCGACGTCGAGGGGAAGCGGCATCCGATCGTGAAGTCCCGCACGGTCATCGGACGCGGCAGCGACGCAGACATCACGATCTCCGACGCGGGCACGAGCCGCAAGCACGTCGAGATCCTCTGGGACGGCGAGCGCGCGATGGTGCGCGACATGCAGTCCACCAACGGCACGCTCCTGAACGGCCAGAAGGTCACCGAGGCCGGGCTGGCTCCCGACTCGACCGTGACGATCGGGCGGACCGACATCGTGTTCCACGTCGTCGCGCAGGCGGCACCGCCCCGGCCTCCCCAGCCGGCCGAGGACGCCACCCGCGTCTTCGACATGCGCGACGGCGACAGGAACGGCGGGCCGCTCCGGTGAGTGAACTGACCCTTCTGCTGCTGCGCGTGGGATTCCTCGTACTGCTGTGGTTCTTCGTCTTCGCGGTCGTCTACTCGCTGCGTGCAGACCTGTTCGGCGTGAAGGTGCGACGGATGCCGGACGCTGCAGCGGTCGCCGCGCCCGCACCGGCACCTTCCCCGCGCGCCGCGGCGACGGCCCCGGTGGCGCGGTCCTCGCCCGCGGCATCGGGTGCGAAGGGCGGAAAGGCCACGACCGACTCCGTCTCGCGCATCGTCATCACGAGCGGGCCCAAGGCCGGCCTCGAGCTGCCGCTGGGCACCGAGCCGCTGACGATCGGCCGCTCCAGCGAATCGGGACTCGTGATCCGCGACGACTACACCTCGAGCCACCACGCGCGCCTCGTGCTGTGGGGCGATCAGTGGATGATCCAGGACCTCGACTCGACCAACGGCACCTGGCACGACGGCGCGCGCGTCAGCGCGCCGGTGCCCGTCGCGGTGGGCGCGCCGATCAAGGTCGGCGCCACGACCTTCGAGCTGCGGAAGTAGCGGACTCCCGACACATGGTCTTCCAGGGCTCGAGCGCCGCCATCTCGCACACCGGCAAGGTGCGCTCCAACAATCAGGACTCCGGGTATGCGGGCTCGAACCTGTTCGCCGTCGCCGACGGCATGGGCGGGCACGCGGGCGGCGACGTCGCCTCGAGCCTGGCGATCGCGCGGCTCGAGCACCTCGACCACCCGTACGAGTCCACGTCGGCGGCCGAGCGCGAACTGCGCGACGCGATCGCCGACGCGGCCGTCGAGCTGATCGACACCGTGCACGTCAAGCCCGAGCTCGCCGGCATGGGCACCACGGTGAGCGCCCTGGTGATGGTCGACGACTACGCGGTGATCGCCCACATCGGCGACTCGCGCATCTACCTCTACCGCGAGGACGCGCTGACCCAGATCACGACCGACCACACCTTCGTGCAGCGCCTGGTCGACTCGGGTCGAATCACGCCGGAAGAGGCCCGGTACCACCCCCGCCGCTCGGTGCTGATGCGGGTGCTGGGCGACATGGACGCCGACCCCGAGCTCGACACGTTCATCATGCCCACCCAGCCGGGCGACCGGTGGCTGCTGTGCTCGGACGGCCTCTCGGGAGTCGTCGACGACGCGCACACCGCCAAGGCGCTCGGACTCGGCCTCGCGCCAGGCCGCACGGCCGACAACCTGCTCAAGCAGGCGCTCGACGGCGGAGCCCCCGACAACGTCACGATCGTCCTCGTGGACGTCGGCGGCCAGCATCCGATCTTCTCCGGCACGCCCACGATCGTCGGATCCGCGTCGAACCCGACGGGCATCGACGTGCCCGCCGCCCGCTCGGGACGCAGCGGATGGCTGCACCCCAACCGGCAGGCGGCGAACGAGCCGAGCCACTTCGAGCCGGCCGCAGAGTTCCTCGAGGAGCTCATCGAGGAGGACCGCCGCCGCGCGAAACGCCGCCGCATCGGCTGGATCGTCGGCCTCGTGGTCGTGCTCGCCCTCATCGCCGGGGGCCTGTTCGTCGCCTACAACTGGACGCAGACGCGCTACTACGTGGGAGCGGACGAGGACACCGTCGTCATCTTCCAGGGGATCCAGCAGAACATCGGACCCATCGCGCTGTCGACCGCCTTCGAAGACACCGACATCCTCCTCGCCGATCTGCCGTCCTTCAGCCGCGCGACGGTGGAGCGCACCATCTCGGCGCGTTCGCTCGCCGACGCCGAGGCGATCGTCGACCGCCTGCGCAGTTCCGCGGAGGCCTCGCGATGACCGCGCCGACGAGCCGCACCGAGGCGATCTCCGCCGACACCTCGGTCATCCGTGCGCTGCGGCGCATCCGGGTGCCGCAGACCCAGCGCAACCGCGAGCTGTTCCTGCTCGTGTTCGCGTTCGTCATCAACGCCGCGTGCATCGCGCTCGTCCAGCTCGGCGCCCTGGGCGCGATCGACATCACGTTCCTCTTCTACTGCGGCGGGCTCACGGCGCTCGTGTTCGCCCTGCACATCGTGCTGAGACTGCGAGCGCGGGATGCCGACCCCTTCGTCCTGCCGATCGCCACGGTGCTGACCGGACTGGGCATCGCGATGATCTACCGGATCGACATCGCGGTGGAGCTCGACGGCTGGGACGCCTACTCGACGAAGCAGCTCGCCTGGGCAGGCATCGCGATCGTGGGAGCGATCGCCGTGGTGGTGCTGCTGCGCAACTACCGCGTCCTGTTCCGGTACACCTACATCGCAGGATTCGCCGGTGTGCTGCTGCTGATCCTGCCGATCGTGCCGGGCCTGGGAACCGACGCGAACGCCGACGTGTGGGTCTCGCTCGGCTTCTTCTCGTTCCAGCCCGGTGAGCTCGCCAAGATCGCCCTCGCCATCTTCTTCGCCGGATATCTCGTCCGCACGCGGGAGAGCCTCACGTCGGTGGGCACCCGGTTCCTCGGCATGACCTGGCCGCGCGCGCGCGAGCTCGGTCCGCTCCTGGTGATCTGGCTGATCTCGCTCGGGATCATCGTGCTCCAGCGCGACCTCGGCACCGGCCTGCTGATCTTCGGCATGTTCGTGGCGATGCTCTACGTCGCGACCGGCAAGACCAGCTGGGTGATCCTCGGCGTCGTGCTCGCTGCGGCCGGCGCGTTCCTCGCCTCCCGGGTGCTGCCGTACGTCGGCGGTCGCTTCGCGAACTGGCTGGACGCCTTCAACCCGGAGGTGATCGAGCGCGACGGCGGCAGCTATCAGCTGGTGCAGGGCATCTTCGGCCTCGCCCAGGGCGGGCTGGTCGGCACGGGACTCGGCCAGGGTCGGCCCTACATCACGCCCCTCTCGCAGAGCGACTACATCCTGCCGAGCCTGGGCGAGGAGCTCGGGCTCGTCGGGGTCTTCGCCATCCTCTGCCTCTACATGGTCTTCGCCAGCCGCGGCATCCGCATCGGCCTGGCCGGTCAGGACGACTTCGGCAAGCTGCTGGCGACCGGCCTGTCGTTCACGATCGCCCTGCAGGTGTTCATCATGGTCGGAGGGGTGACCCGCATCATCCCGCTCACCGGACTCACGACGCCGTTCCTCGCCGCCGGCGGCTCGTCGCTCGTGGCGAACTGGCTCATCGTGGCGCTGCTCCTGCGCATCTCCGACGGCGTCCGGAGCCGTCCGCGGGTGGTGATCGGGTGATGCGTTTCGACTCGCTTCGCTCGCTCAACGACCGGGTTTCCTCGGGGGGTGTGACGCCATGACAAAGGAGCTCAGGCGTCTCAGCATCCTGATGCTGCTCATGTTCCTCGCGCTGTTCGCATCCACGAGCGTGATCCAGGTCGTGCAGGCGGAGGCGCTGGCCGAGAACTCCCGCAACACACGTGCGCTGTACGACTCGTACGAAGTGCAGCGAGGCTCGATCATCGCCAGCGGCGCCGCCATCGCGAGCTCGGTGCCGTCGAACGACGTCTACACCTGGCAGCGGGTTTACGTCGACGGCGACATGTGGGCACCGGTCACCGGGTACATCAATCCCGTGCTCGGTGCCGCGACGGGTATCGAGCAGGCGATGAACCAGGAGCTCAGCGGCACCGCCGGATCCCAGTTCCTGGATCGCATCGAGCGGATCTTCACCGGTCAGCCGCCCCGCGGATCGAACGTGGAGCTGACGCTGGATGCCGCGGTGCAGCGCGCGGCGTACGACGCGCTCGGCGACCTACAGGGAGCCGTCATCGCGATCGAGCCGTCGACGGGCCGCGTGCTGGCGATGGTGACGAGCCCGAGCTACGACACGAACCTCCTCGCGTCGCACAACACCGATGAAGTGAGCACCGTGTACGACGCGCTCGAGGCCGATCCCACGCATCCGCTCTTCAACCGCGCGATCGGCGGAGATCTGAATCCGCCCGGTTCGACTTTCAAGCTCGTCGTGGCATCGGCCGCCCTCGCGTCGGGCGACTACACGCCCGCCTCGACCCTGCCCAACCCGGGCTCGTATCAGCTGCCGCAGTCGAGCACCGTGATCTTCAACGCCAGCGGCGGCGCGTGCGGCCCTGGCGAGACCGTGACGATCGCCGATGCCCTGCGTCTCAGCTGCAACATCCCGTTCGCGGAACTCGCGGTCGAACTCGGCGACACCGCCATTCGGGAAGAGGCCGAGAAGTACGGCTTCAACGCATCGTTCGCGATGCCGCTGACCTCGACGGAATCCAGCTACCCCCGAGCCCTCGACGAACCGCAGACCGCGCTGACGGGCTTCGGTCAGGGTCAGGTGACGGCGACGCCGCTGCAGATGGCGATGGTGTCGGCCGGCATCGCGAACGAAGGAGTGGTCATGAATCCGCGAATGGTCGATCAGGTCATCGGCGCCGATCTGTCGGTGCAGCAGACCGTCGACGACACCGAGTTCGGGCGCGCGCTGGACGCGAACCTGGCCGCGGAACTGGCCGGGATGATGGTCGCCAATGTCGATGATGGCGCCGCGTCGGGTGCAACAATAGACGGGGTCGATGTGGGCGGTAAGACCGGCACTGCGGAAAACGGATCAGAACAGCCGTACACGCTGTGGTTCACCGGGTTCGCTCCCGCTGACAACCCGCAGGTGGCGGTCGCAGTGGTCGTCGAAGACGGCGGCGGCGAAGGCCAGTCCGGCAGCGGCAACACGCTCGCGGCGCCGATCGCGAAGAAGGTCATGGAGGCGGTGCTGGGACGATGAGACCGACGCAGGGAGTGACCTTCGGCGGCCGCTACGAGCTCGATTCGCGGATCGCCATCGGCGGGATGGGCGAGGTGTGGGAGGCGACCGACCACGTCATCGGCCGGACCGTCGCCATCAAGATCCTCAAAGACGAGTACATGGGCGACCCGGGCTTCCTCGAGCGCTTTCGCGCCGAGGCCCGCCACGCCGCACTCGTCAACCACGAGGGGATCGCGAGCGTCTTCGACTACGGCGAGGAGGCCGGCAGCGCCTTCCTCGTGATGGAGCTCGTTCCGGGTGAAGCCCTCTCGACGATCCTCGAGCGCGACGGCTCCCTCTCGACCGACAAGACGCTCGACATCGTCGCGCAGACCTCGGCCGCCCTGCAGGCCGCGCACGCCGCGGGCCTGGTGCACCGCGACATCAAGCCCGGAAACCTCCTGATCACGCCGGACGGCCGCGTCAAGATCACCGACTTCGGCATCGCCCGCATCGCCGACCAGGTGCCGCTCACCGCGACCGGTCAGGTCATGGGCACGGTGCAGTACCTTTCGCCCGAGCAGGCATCGGGACACCCGGCATCCCCGGCCACCGACACGTACTCGCTGGGAATCGTGGCCTACGAGTCGCTCGCGGGCAAGCGTCCCTTCACCGGCGAGTCGCAGGTCGCGATCGCGATGGCGCAGATCAACGAGCAAGCCGCTCCGCTGCCGCCGACCGTCGCCGTGCCGGTGCAGAACCTCGTCATGGCGATGATCGCGAAGAAGCCCGAAGAGCGTCCGGCGTCCGCAGCGGCGGTTGCGCGCGCAGCCACCGCGCTGCGACGTGGAGACGTCGCGGCGGCTGCCGCGGCCGTGCCCGCGATCGCCACCGGCGCGTCCGTCGGCGACGACATGACCCAGCTGCTGGTCCCGCCCGGCGACACCATGACCGCGACGCAGATGCTGCCCGCCTCCGACGAGATCCTCGACGACGAGACCGCGCAGAAGAAGCGCAGCCCGTGGACATGGCCGCTCATCGCGCTGATCGTGCTGCTGCTTCTCGTGCTGGGCGGCACACTCTGGGCCTTCCTGGCCAACCGGCAGCCGGATCCCGCGCCCACCAACTCGTCGGCGAGCCCGTCGCAGACCCCGTCCCAGACGCCGACGCCCACCCAGACCGCGACCACGATCGCCGTCGATGCGCTCGGGCTCCAGGGCATGGACTGCACCGAGGCGTCGGCGACCGCGCGCGCGGCGGGCGTGGAGGCCGTGGACTGCATCGGCGGCGACCCTGCTCCGACCGGCGACGACATCAACAAGGTGTACCGCGTGAGCCCGACGGGCAACATCCCGCCGTCGCAGCTCCTGACGCTGACGTTCTACGTCGACCAGGTCGCGATGCCCGCTCCCGCGGCGCCGACGATGGCCGGCACGGTCATCGCGGGCGAGCAGACACAGGTCTCGTGGGGCGGCTACACCTGCCCGTCGGGCACAGGATCGGTCAGCGCGTACAACTTCTCGTTGACCGGCGCGACGTTCGTGGGCGCCGGACCGGCTTTCGGGCCCAATGACCGGAGCGCGACGATCCAGGCCGATGACAGCCCAGGCACCACCATCATCGTCACGTACACGGTCACGTGCTCGGGCGGCACCGCCGGCCAGCGCGAGTCCGGCCCCTCCGGAGAGGCGAACTCGCAGATCCAGCCGGCCGAGGCTGAGCCTACACCGACCCCGACGCCCTAGCACAGTCCGTTCGTGCGGGGTTCCCTCCGTCGCGTCCGTTAGGCTGACTCTGTTCCACCCAGGGAGTGACCGTGACAGCTGAGCCGCGCGTGCTTTCGGGGCGCTACCGCGTCGACGAACTCATCGGGCGCGGCGGCATGGCCACCGTCTTCCGTGGATACGATCTGACGCTCGGCCGCCAGGTCGCCATCAAGCTCCTCAACCGCGACCTCGCAGGCGACAACGCCTTCCGCACCCGGTTCCGCATGGAGGCTCAGGCGGCCTCCCGGATGGCGCACCCCACGATCGTGCGCGTCTTCGATGCGGGGGAAGACACCGAGACCAGCCCCGACGGCACGGTGCGCCCGGTGCCGTACATCGTGATGGAGCTCGTCCACGGCGCACTCCTGAAGGACGTCATCGCTGCAGGACCGGTGCCGGTCGAGGATTCCGTGCGCTACGTGGACGGCATCCTCGAAGCCCTCGAGTATTCGCACCGCGCCGGTGTCGTGCACCGCGACATCAAGCCGGGCAACGTCATGGTGACGGATGCCGGTCAGATCAAGGTCATGGACTTCGGCATCGCGCGTGCCGTGTCGGACTCGTCGTCGACGGTCGCCGAGACCACCGCGATCCTCGGGACCGCCGCGTACTTCTCACCCGAGCAGGCGAAGGGCGAGCCGGTCGACGCGCGCGCCGACGTCTATTCGTCGGGCATCGTGCTGTACGAGCTGCTCGCGGGCCGGCCGCCGTTCCGCGGCGAGTCGCCGGTGGCGGTCGCCTACCAGCACGTCAGCGAGGCACCCGTCGCCCCCTCCGAGGTGAATGACACGGTGCCGCGCTCGCTCGACACCGTCGTGCTGCGGGCACTCGCGAAAGACCCGTTCCAGCGATATCAGGACGCGGCGGCATTCCGCGAAGCGCTCGACGCGACCGTCGGCGGCAAGGTTCCCTCCAAGCGCGCCGTGGGTGCCCTCACGAGCGAACTGTACGGACCCAACCCCAAGCAGGCGGCCGAGACCGCGCGATCGCTGCGCCAGCTGAGCACCGACACGACGATGAAGCGCACGCAGGCCGGTCCGCCGGTCGCATGGATCTGGGCGGGTGTGGCGATCCTCGCCGTTCTCCTGATCTCGGTGCTCTTCTGGGTCATGTCGATCCGGCCGGGCGGCGACGTTCCCGCAAACGCCCGTCTCGTGCCCGATGTCGCCGGCATGACCTACGAGCGTGCGAGCACCGAGATCGGTGAGGCCGACCTGATCTCGTTCCGCGTCGACGAGCCGAATGCCGATGTCGCGGTCGGGAATGTCATCCGCACCGACCCCGAATCGGGTGCCTCGGTCAGTCCGGGACAGGAAGTGCGGGTCTACGTGTCATCGGGGCAGGAGACGACGACCGTGCCGGCCATCGAGGGCCTGGGACAGGATGCCGCAGCCGCGGCACTGCAGGGAGCCGGGCTGGTGCTCGGCACCGTGACGCCCCGTAACGATCCGGCGCTGGCCGCAGGGATCGTGATCTCCGCCGACCAGCCTGCCGGCGCGAACCTGCCGATCGGCGCGACCGTCAACGTCGTGGCGGCCACCGGACGGGTCGTGATCAACGACGTGACCGGGTACACGATCGAGGCGGCGACCCGCGAGCTGCAGGGCCCGGAGTCCCAGCTCGTCGTCGTCGCGCAGGAGGACCCCTCCTGCGCGGCATCGGATCCTCCGGTGGTGACGACGCAGTCCGTCCCCCCTGGAGAGGCGCCGATCTTCTCCGAAGTGGTCCTCACGTACTGCTCCGGTTCCTGACCCCACTCTCACCGGTGGTCTCGTCGGAGGTCAGCGCCGCGGGTGGAGCGCCGCGCCGCGGGCCCCGGCATCCGTGAATCCGACCGTCTCGAGCCAGTTGCCGAGCAGGCGATGCCCGCCCTCGGTGAGCACTGCCTCGGGGTGGAACTGCACGCCCAGGAGCGGAGCGGTGCGGTGCGCGATCCCCATGATCACGCCTTCCTCCGTGCGGCTCGTCACCACGAGGTCGGGGGGAAGGGTCTCGGGCGCGATCGCGAGCGAGTGATAGCGGGTGGCGGTGAAGGGGCTCGGCAGCCCGGCGTAGAGCACGCTGCCGTCGTGCTCGACCAGCGAGGTCATCCCGTGCATGAGCTCGGGGGCGTGCGAGACGGTCGCCCCGTAGGCCTCGCCGATCGCCTGATGGCCGAGGCACACCCCGAGCAGGGGGATGCCGGCCGCAGCCGCGGCCCGCACGATGGCAATCGACGCTCCGGCTCGCGCGGGCGTGCCGGGTCCGGGCGAGATGAGCACGCCGCAGTGGGACGCGATGACGGATGCCGCGGCATCCGTTTCGATGGTGTCCGCCTCGATGAGGTCGGTGCCGGCGCCCAGCTCGTGCAGGTAGCCGACGAGGGTGTGGACGAAGCTGTCATGGTTGTCGACCACGAGGATCGTTGCGGGCGAATCGCTCACCGTGCGGTCTCACTCAACGGTGACTTCCTGAGGGTTGACCAGCCCGCTGATCCACGGGAACACGAAGAAGAACAATCCGTAGAGCACGGCCGCGATCAGCACGAGGAGGATGAGCACCCGCACCCACCACGGACCGGGGAGCACTCGCCACAGCGCCGCGTACATCAGGCGGCCACTCCCTCGGTGAGCGCGACCGGAGGCCCGGACGGGCGCGCGGTGAACGACTCGAACACGCCATAGGCGACGATGCGCTCGGTCATCGCGAACATGGGACTGCAGCTGGTCAGCGTGATGTAGCGCGAGCCGGCCTGCGCGTTCTCCACCTGAGGAACGGGCAGGAGAACCTCCACCTCGCTCGGGGTCACGTACTCGAGCGTGCGGAACCGGTAGGTGTACCAGCCATCCGGCGTCTCGACGACGATCGCGTCGTTCACGTGGAGCTCGGCGATCCGGTTGAACGGGGCGCCGTACGTCGTGCGATGCGCTGCGACCGCGAAGTTTCCCACCTCGCCGGGCATCGGCGTACCCGGGTAGTGTCCGATCCCGATCGGATCCAGGGTCACCGACCGGGACACCCCGCCGGCGATCTCCCAGACGTAGTCGGAGCCGAACCGGGGAATGCGCATGACGGCGAACCTCTCACCCTCGGCTGGCTCCGGGAGGATGATCGGCTCGAGCGGTGCGGGCGCCGCTTCTTCTGCGGGTGCCTCGCTCGGTGCCGTGGACACGTTCGGTGCCGGGGCGGCGTACTGCTGCTCCCACTCCTGCGAGAGCTCCTGTCCCGCGGCGTGGCGCTGGGCGCCGTAGATCAGATCGCCGATCCACAGCTGCCAGCCGACATAGAGGAGTGTGAGCACGCCCGCCGTGACGAGCAGCTCGCCCAGGATGCCGATGACGGAGGCGCGGCGGCGCGGCGCGGGGCGCGCGGTGATGGCACCCGCATTCTCACCCGACTCCGCCTTCACACGTGGATTCTAGCCAGCGCGACTCCGTCGACCCTGACAGTCCACAGCCGCGAATGGCGCACGATGGCCGGAGGGTAGGATATGCGTATGGCGCGACCCGGCAAAGACGACGACTCCCTGGTGGAGCGCAGCGAAGGCGAAGCGGCACCCAACCCGGTGTGGTTCAAGCCGATCATGATCGGACTCATGCTGATCGGACTCGTCTGGGTGCTGGTGTTCTATCTCAGCGGCAGCAGGTATCCGATTCCCGGCATCGACGCATGGAATCTCGTGATCGGCTTCGGAATCGCCTTCATCGGCTTTCTGATGACCACTCGCTGGCGCTAGCCACACGATCTTCGAAGAGCCCCGGTATGACCGGGGCTTTTCGCATGACGGGAATCGTCAACCGCTCCGCTGAGAGGCGTGAATTACACCACTGTGATTCATCCCCAGGTGTGGATAGATCTGTGGATAACTCGACGTGAGCTCGCGAGCATATCGAGATCTCTCCCGCGTCAGAAGTAGAAGACCGGCGGCACGAGCAGCAGGGCCAGGAGCGCAGCCGTGAGCGCCGCGATCAGCCCGATCTGCAGAGCCCGACGGCGCACCGACCGAGTGCGGGCGTAGATGAGACCGACAAGAGCACCGACGACCAGCCCGCCCACGTGCGCCTGCCACGAGATGTTGAACCCCGGAATGAAGCCGATCACGAGGTTGATGCCCAGGATGATGGCGATGCCGCCGATGTTCGCGCCGATGTGGCGACCAATCACGATGAGTGCGCCGAACAAGCCGAAGATCGCGCCGGACGCTCCGACCACCGGCGTCGTGAACGACAGCAACGCGACCGCCACGGCCCCTCCGAGAGCACTCAGCAGATACAGCGTCAGGAAGCGCCCCCGCCCGAGGAGCGGCTCGAGACTTCGCCCCATCATCCAGAGCGCGAGCATGTTGAGGCCGACGTGCCAGAACCCCGAGTGCACCAGCGAGGCGGTGAGCAGGCGCCACGGCTCGAACGTGCCGGTGAGCTCCGGGTACAGCGACGGCCCCCAGAACAGCAGCGCGTTCTGAACGGTGTCACCCACGCCGGGGATGAGACCGACGAGCCACACCAACGTCGTGACCGCGATGATCCCGTAGGTCACCAGGGGGCGGGAGTCGGTCGCCGTGACCGCCCGTGGCCGCGTCCAGCGGCTCTCCGCCTTCCGCTGTGCCGGGGTCTGCGCCTTCGCCTGCTCACCGAGGCACTCCGGGCAGATCACCCCGACCGCTCCCTGCGTCTGGCACTCCGGGCAGATCGTCCGCAGGCAGCGCTGGCACAGCACGAAACTCTGCCGGTCAGGATGCCGGTAGCAGAAGTTGTCGGTGTTGCGGACGAATTCCGGTGCGCTCACGGGCGGACGGGTGTCCTAGACGGAGACGACGTCGATGGAGGTGATCACGACGGGCTCGATCGGTCGGTCACCCGCTGCGGTCGGCAGTTCGCTGATCGTGTCGACGACGGCCTTGGATGCGTCGTCGGAAACCTCGCCGAAGATCGTGTGCTTGCCCTGCAGCCACTCCGGGCCGCGGCCGCCCTGCCCGGGGACCGTGATGAAGAACTGTGATCCGTTGGTGCCCTCGGGTCGACCGGTGATCGAGTTGCGGCGCAGGCCGGCGTTCGCCATGGCCAGCTTGTACGGCGCGGTGAAGGTCAGTTCTCCGTTGATCTCGTCGTTGAAGTTGTAACCCGGTCCGCCGGTTCCGACACCGAGCGGGTCGCCGCCCTGGATCATGAAACCCGAGATGATCCGGTGGAACACGACGTCACTGTACAGCGCACCCTCGCCCGGCTTGCCGGTGGACGGGTGGGTCCAGCTCTTGGTTCCATCGGAGAGTCCGATGAAGTTCTCGACGGTCTTGGGGGCGTGATCACCGAAGAGGTTCACGACGATGTCCCCGTAGTTGGTGTGCAGGGTGGCTACGGCTGTGTGCTGAGGCATGTCGTCCATTCTCTCAGAGTTCGGTGGGAACCCTCCCGTCTGCGGTGCCGTCTGGCAAGATGGGACGACTACTACCGCAAGCCTTTGGGAGGGCAATCGTGAGCCTCAACCGCAAGCGCAAGAAGGAACTCCGCAGACTGCAGGTGCAGGCAGGCAACCTGTGGGAGTCGCAGCAGGTGCTGGTCGGCGAAGCGGCCAACGTCGCACGTGAGGCGACCCGGCAGCTGGGTCACCTGAATCGGGAGTACGTGATCCCGGGCGTGCAGTCGAGCTACGGCAAGTACGCCGCGCCGTACGTCGACAAGAGCAAGCAGTTCTCCAAGCAGGTGCTCTCCGACAGGGTCGTTCCGACGGCGGGGGCGGTCGTGGGGTCAGCGCTGTCCGTGTGGGACGCGGCGAACGACACCCGCTCGCGCCTTGCGGCCGGCAAGGGGTTCTCCCTCCCAGACCCTGCGAAGTATGCGAAGAAGGCCGACAAGTACGGCGCGCAGTACTCGAAGCGGCTCGCCGACAAGCTCGTGCTCCTCGACCCGCCCAAGAAGGGCATCGGGGCCGGTGGAGTGATCGCGATCATCCTCGGTGTCGCCGCGGCCGCAGGCGTTCTCTACGCGGCATGGCAGACCCTGCGTGCTGACGACGAGCTCTGGGTCGCGGACGACCCGCTGCGCGCGCCGGACGCGTGACGCCGGAGCCCGATCCCACCCAGCGGGTGAGGGATGCCGCATCCGCTCGCGGTCTGACCATCGATATCCGCGAGCGTCCCGCGGCGAACAGCCTGCAGGAAGCAGCGGCTCTGCTCGGCATCCCTCCCGCGGGGATCGTGAAGACCCTCGTCGTGAAACGCAGCGACGACACCTTCCTGTTCGCCCTGGTGCCGGGTGACCGCGCGATCTCCTGGCCGAAGCTGCGCGCGGTCGTCGGGGTGAACAAGCTGCAGCTGCCCGACCCGGCCCGCGCACTCGCGGCGACCGGCTATGAACGCGGCACGATCGTTCCGGTCGGCAGTTCGCAGGACTGGCCGGTCTTCGCCGATGAGCGGATCGTCGGCGAGCGCATCGCCATGGGTGCCGGAACGCACGGCTACAGTATGTTCGTCGACGCCGACGACCTTGTCGCCGCCTACGGGGCGACGGTCGCCGACATCTCCCAGGCGATCGACTGAGTCAGTCGCGCTGAGCCATCTTCAGAGCGATGTCGACGAGCTTGACGCGCTGGAGGCCGGCGACGCTTTCGAGGGCGAACCATTCGGCACGATCTGTGGAGCCGTCGATCTCGTTGCGCAGCCTGCCGCCGGTGACCCGGGCGCGGTAGACGATGCGCAGCGCGTGCAGGGGGCCGGTGGCGTCGGTCGTCATTCGTCGCCCGGCCGGAATCACCCGCGAATGGATGCCGAGCAGGTCTCCCACGCTCACCCGATAGCCCGTCTCCTCGCGCACCTCGCGGCGGGCCGCGTGCTCGGGATCCTCGCCGGCCTCGAGTCCGCCGCCGGGCAGCGTCCACGCGGACCGGCGTCCCTCGTTCCAGTGAGCGAGCAGGATGCGGTCGTCGGCATCGATGATGACGGCGTATGCCGCGATCCGCGTGTCCATGTGAGCGACTCTACCCATGACAGAAGCGCCGACCTTGCGATCGGCGCTTCCGGACTGTGGAGCCTAGGAGATTCGAACTCCTGACATCCTGCTTGCAAAGCAGGCGCTCTACCAACTGAGCTAAGGCCCCGGGGGCTGTGGTGGGGCTACCAGGACTTGAACCTGGGACCTCTTCATTATCAGTGAAGCGCTCTAACCGCCTGAGCTATAGCCCCGTTTCGGACGGCGCGAGCGCCGTCAACCTCCAAGACTTTACCTGACGCGCAGGGAATTCACGAATCCGCATCGTGGCTCGTGGGCGGCGCGGCACCACCTCCCGCGATGCGCTGATTGGTTGACTGGCGAGGTGACCACCGATGAGCCCGCCCACGCCGGAGAGGCGCACACCGGCGGCGTCGGGCAGCGGCTGAACTGGCTCCGAGCCGGGGTTCTGGGTGCGAACGACGGCATCGTCTCGGTGGCATCGCTCGTCGTCGGCGTCGCCGGCGTGACGACCGACACCCCGGCCCTGCTGACAGCGGGAATCGCGGGGCTCGTCGGCGGGGCGATCTCGATGGCCCTCGGTGAGTACGTATCGGTGAGCAGCCAGCGCGACAGCGAGCGCGCCCTGATCGCGAAGGAGACGCGAGAGCTTCGCGAGATGCCGGAGGAGGAACTGGCGGAGCTCACCGCGCTGTACCGCGCGCGGGGGCTCACCGAGGCGACCGCTCGGCAGGTCGCGGTCGAGCTGACCGCGCACGACGCGCTCGCGGCGCACCTCGAAGTCGAACTGCACATCGATCAGGAGGATCTGGTCAGCCCGTGGCAGGCGGCGCTCTCCTCGGCGGTGGCCTTCACGCTCGGCGCGCTCCTGCCGCTGCTGACGATCCTCCTGCTGCCCCCCGCGCTGAAGATTCCGGTGACCTTCGTGGCGGTGCTCGTCGCCCTCGCGCTCACAGGCACGGTGTCGGCCCACCTGGGTGGCAGCGGAAAGGCGCGCGCGACGGTGCGCCTCGTGATAGGCGGTGCGCTGGCCCTGCTCGTCACGTGGGCGATCGGCTCCCTGCTGGGAACCACGGGCATGGTCTGACCGAGCGGCTAGTTGGAGGTGAACCCGACCAGCAGTCCGCCCGTGATCTTGACGGCCAGGTTGTAGATACCCGCGATCACCGCGCCGAGCACGGTGACGACCACCAGGTTCAGGATCGCGACGATCGCGGCGAAGGCCATCACCTGCGGAAGGTCGACAAAGGCCCTGATCGACACACCGCCGTCGGAGAAGCTCTGGAAGAACTCGTCGACCGTGTCGATCAGGCCCGTGGTCTGGATGACGAGGAAAGTCAGGAAGAAGGCGACCACGGTCACGATGGCCATGGCGACCGCGGCGAGGAATGAGAGCTTCACGGCCGACCAGAAGTCGATGTAGACAAGGCGGAGGCGCACCTGCTTGGCGCTGGTCTTGTGGCTGGACTTCTTGGCGAGCTTGTCGGCTACGGTGCTCATGCGTCAGTACTCTCTTCGGGGATCTCGGGCGAGGCCTCGGGTGTGCCGGACACTGCATCTTCCTGCTCGGCGTCGGCTGCCTCGGATAGCTCGGCCAGGCCGCGCTCTCCGTTGCGTGCGATCGCGATGATGCGATCGTCGTCGTCGGCGCGGGCGAATACGACACCCATGGTGTCACGGCCCTTGGCGGGGACCTCGGCCACGGCAGAGCGTACCACCTTGCCGCTGGCAAGAACCACCAAGACCTCGTCATCCTCGGCGACCATCAGCCCACCGGCCAGAACGCCGCGGCCGTCGCTGAGACGGGCAACCTTGATGCCCAGACCGCCCCGGCTCTGGCCCCGATACTGCTCGATCGCGGTGCGCTTGGCGTAGCCGCCATCGGTGACGACGAACACGAACGCACCGGCCTGCGCGACGGATGCCGACAGGAGGTTGTCGCGATCGCGGAAGGACATGCCCTTCACGCCTTCGGTGGAGCGGCCCATCGGACGCAGGGCCTCGTCGGTCGCCGTGAAGCGCAGCGACATCCCGTGCTGGCTGATCAGCAGGATGTCGTCCCCCTCGTCGACGAGAAGCGCGCTCACGACTTCATCGCCGTCCGCTTCATCCTGACCGCGCAGCTTGATCGCGATCACACCGCCCTGGCGGTTGGTGTCGTACTCGGTCAGGCGCGTCTTCTTCACGAGGCCGCTGCGCGTGGCCAGCACGAGGTACGTCGCGACGGCGTAGTCGCGGATGTCGAGGATCTGCGCGATCTCCTCACCGGGCTGGAGCGCGAGCAGGTTCGCGACGTGCTGACCCTTCGCGTCGCGGCCTGCCTCGGGCACCTCGTAGGCCTTAGCGCGGTAGACCCGCCCCTTCGTGCTGAAGAAGAGCAGCCAGTGGTGGGTGGTGGTGACGAAGAAGTGCTCGACGACATCGTCGGCGCGCAGCTGCGCACCCTTGACCCCGCGGCCGCCGCGGTGCTGCTGGCGGTAGTTGTCGCTGCGTGTCCGCTTGATGTATCCGTCGCGGGTGACCGTGACCACCATCTCCTCTTCGGGGATGAGGTCCTCGATCGACATGTCACCGTCGTAGCCGGCGAGGATCTGCGTGCGCCGGTCATCGCCGAACCGGTCGACGATGGAGGTCAGCTCTTCGCGGATGATGGAGCGCTGTCGTTCCGGATCGGCGAGGATCGCCTTGAAGTCGGTGATCTGCGCCTCGAGGTCGGTGGCCTCGTCGATGATCTTCTGACGTTCGAGAGCGGCGAGGCGACGCAGCTGCATCGCGAGGATCGCGTCAGCCTGGATGTCGTCGATGTCCAGCAGGGTCTTGAGTCCGTCGCGCGCATCGTCGACGGTGGGCGAGCGCCGGATCAGGGCGATGACCTCGTCGAGCGCGTCGAGCGCCTTGAGGTAGCCGCGCAGGATGTGCATGCGCTCTTCGGCCTTGCGCAGCCGGTACTTCGTGCGGCGCACGATCACGTTGATCTGGTGATCGATCCAGTGCGTGATGAAACCGTCGAGCGGCAGCGTGCGCGGCACGCCGTCGACGATCGCGAGCATGTTCGCGCCGAAGTTCTCCTGCAGCTGAGTGTGCTTGTACAGGTTGTTCAGCACGACCTTGGCGACGGCATCCCGCTTCAACACGATCACCAGCCGCTGGCCGGTGCGGTCGGAGGTCTCGTCGCGGATGTCCGCGATGCCGGTGATCTTGCCCTCACGGGCGAGGTCGCTGATCTTGACCGCGACGTTGTCGGGGTTGACCTGGTACGGCAGCTCTGTGATCACCAGGCACGTGCGGCCCTGGATCTCCTCGACGTTGACCACAGCGCGCATCGTGATCGAGCCGCGACCGGTGCGGTAGGCGTCCTTGATGCCGCGCGTGCCGAGGATCTGCGCGTGGGTGGGGAAGTCCGGACCCGGGATGCGCTCCAGGAGCGCCTCGAGCAGCTCTTCGCGCGTGGCATCCGGGTTCTCCAGCGCCCACAGGGCGCCGTTTGAGACCTCGCGCAGATTGTGCGGGGGGATGTTGGTGGCCATGCCCACCGCGATGCCGACCGAGCCATTGACCAGCAGGTTGGGGAATCGCGCCGGAAGGACGACCGGCTCCTGTGTCTGCCCGTCGTAGTTGTCCTGGAAGTCGACGGTGTCTTCTTCGATGTCGCGCACCATCTCGAGCGCGAGCGGAGCCATCTTCGTCTCGGTGTACCGCGGCGCGGCGGCACCCTGGTTGCCGGGAGAGCCGAAGTTGCCCTGCCCCTGAGCGAGGGGGTAGCGCAGCGACCATGGCTGTACGAGCCGGACGAGCGCGTCGTAGATCGGCGCGTCACCGTGCGGGTGATAATGGCCCATCACCTCGCCGACGACGCGCGCGCACTTGGAGAACGACTTGTCGGGGCGGAACCCTCCGTCATACATGCCGTAGATCACGCGGCGGTGCACAGGCTTGAGGCCGTCTTCGACGCGGGGCAGGGCACGGCCGACGATCACGCTCATCGCGTAGTCGAGGTAGCTGCGCTGCATCTCCGACTGCAGATCGACCTGGTCGATGTGACCGTGGTTGTGCCCTGAGCTCGTCGAAGGGGCGGGGCGTTCTTCGTCAGTCATGTGTGTTCTTTCGTTCGCTACGGCAATTCGTCTGATCGCTGCGCTCCTGGCTCAACGACCGGTCGTTGAGCGAGCGAAGCGAGACGAAACACCGATCGTGCATCAGATGTCGAGGAACCGGACGTCCTTCGCGTTGCGCTGGATGAACCCTCGGCGGGACTCGACGTCCTCGCCCATCAGGATCGTGAAGATCTCGTCGGCCGCGGCCGCATCGTCGATGGTGACCTGCCGGAGAGTGCGGGTCTCCGGGTCCATGGTCGTCTCCCACAGCTCCTTGGCGTTCATCTCGCCGAGACCCTTGTAGCGCTGGATGCTGTTGTCCTTCGGGATCCGCTTGCCGCCGGCCAGGCCCGCGGCCAGCAGCGCGTCGCGCTCGCGGTCGCTGTAGACGTATTCATGCGGCGAGTTCGACCACTTCAGGCGGTACAGCGGCGGCTGCGCGAGGTACACGAACCCGGCCTCGATGAGGCCGCGCATGTAGCGGAAGAGCAGGGTCAGCAGCAGCGTCGTGATGTGCTGGCCGTCGACATCGGCATCGGCCATCAGCACGATCTTGTGGTACCGGGCCTTCTCGATGTCGAAGTCCTCGCCTATGCCCGTGCCGAACGCCTGGATCATCGCCTGCACTTCGCGGTTGCCGAGGGCGCGGTCCAGGCGCGCCCGCTCGACGTTGAGGATCTTGCCGCGGAGGGCCAGGATCGCCTGCGTGTGCGGGTCGCGACCCTGCACCGCCGAGCCGCCGGCCGAGTCTCCCTCGACGAGGAAGATCTCGCTGATCGACGGGTCTTTCGAGGTGCAGTCCTTGAGCTTGTCGGGCATCGCGGCGCTCTCGAACACGCTCTTGCGACGAGCGGTCTCGCGGGCCTTGCGAGCGGCAAGGCGTGCGGTGGCGGCGTCGATCGCCTTGCGGATGATGTTCTTGGCCTGCACCGGGTTGCGGTCGAACCAGTCTCCGAGCCGGTCGCCGACCACCTTCTGCACGAACGCCTTCGCCTCGGTGTTGCCGAGCTTGGTCTTGGTCTGGCCCTCGAACTGCGGTTCGGAGAGCTTGACCGAGATCACGGCTGTAAGACCCTCGCGCACGTCGTCGCCGGAGAGGTTCTCGTCCTTCTCCTTGAGCAGGTTGTTCGCGCGCGCGTATTTGTTCACGAGCGTGGTGAGAGCGGCACGGAAGCCCTCTTCGTGAGTGCCGCCCTCGTGCGTGTTGATCGTGTTCGCATACGTGAAGACATTCTCGGTGTAGCTCGTCGTCCACTGCATCGCCACTTCAAGGGCGATCTTGCGCCCGGTGTCTTCGGATTCGAAGTCGATGACCTCGTCGTTGACGTGCTCGGCCTTGCGGACGCGGTTGAGGTACTCGACGTAGTCGACCAGGCCGCGCTCGTAGAGGAAGCTGTCGTTGCGCTGCTGCAGCACGACCTGACCGGGCTCGGTCTCCTCTTCATATGCGGATGCCGCGCGCTCGTCGTGCAGATCGATCCGCAGGCCTTTGTTCAGGAACGCCATCTGCTGGAAGCGGGTGCGCAGTGTCTCGTATTCGAAGTCAACTGTCTCGAAGATCGAGTCATCCGGCCAGAACGTGATGGTCGTGCCGGTGTCGGTGCTCGGCTCTGCGCGCTCGAGCGGCGCCTGCGGGATTCCGCCGTCACGGTACGACTGGCGCCACACGTACCCCTGACGGCGCACCTCCACCTCGAGCCGACTGGAGAGGGCGTTCACGACCGACGAGCCCACGCCGTGGAGTCCACCCGACACGGCGTAGCCGCCGCCTCCGAATTTGCCGCCGGCATGCAGCACGGTCAGCACGACCTCGACCGTCGACTTGCCCTCGGACTTGTGCATGTCGACCGGGATGCCGCGTCCGTTGTCGACGACGCGGACGGCGCCGTCGGGCAGAATCGTCACCACGATCGTGTCGCAGTAGCCGGCGAGGGCCTCATCGACGGAGTTGTCGACGATCTCGGAGACGAGGTGGTGAAGACCGCGCGGGCCCGTAGACCCGATGTACATCCCGGGGCGCTTGCGAACCGCCTCGAGGCCCTCCAGGACCTGGATCTCGTCTGCGCCGTATTCGACGTGAGTCCGTTCGGCTTGCACCGGTTCCGCAGATGGCTGTTCGGGTCGCTCGGGCAAGCTGTCGCGGGTCTCGGACGTCATATTCTCGGTGCGCTCCACATCGTCACTCAGGGCGCCTCCAGTCTATCAAGGAACCGCTCTCAGCCGCGCCATGTACGCCCCTGTGGCGGCCTGGATTCCGTCTGGATAGGACCAGAGGTATCTCACCCGTAGGTATCGCGCGGACCACGCCCTGGAGTGGTTCTGGGACCCCATTTCCAAGAGGGGACGTCGGGCCCGATGAAGCGGATGCCGTCGACCCCCGCTTCGGGGAACCGCTGGACGATCTCCGAGAGGATCTGGGAGCGCATCAACTGGAGCTGCTTCGCCCAGGCCGTGGAGTCTGCCTGTACGGTGAGCGTGCCCTCGGTGAAGGCGACCGGCGTGGTGTGCCGGGCGGTGTCTTCGCCCGCCACTTCGGCCCAGGTGCGCAGGACGTCTTCGCGAGCCAGCTGCGAGTCCCACCCGGCCCCGCGGGTGAGGTCGGCGAGCACGTCGCCGACGCCTTTCGGGTCTCGTCCGGGCGTGAACGGCGCGTTCTCGTCGTCCGGTCCGCGCCGGCGACGCTTGCGATACGTGCGTGCGGACGGCTCGAGTCCGCGAAGCCGCAGGTAGGTCGCGACCGTCTCCGGTATCGGCTCGGCAGAGCCGGATGCGTCGTCGGGTTCAGGCATCCGTCGCCTCCATGATGCGGCCGGCGTCCACCCGCACCACCCGAGCGCGCAGGCCGAGCGGCACGTCCTCTTCCACCGCGGCCGTGACGATGACCTGCTCATAGCCGACGGTGAGCTCAGCCAGCCGCGCGCGGCGGTCCGTGTCGAGTTCGGCGAACACGTCGTCGAGGATCAGCACGGGATCACCGAGCCGCGATTCCGCACGCAGCAGCTGCGCAGAGGCCAGTCGCAGTCCGAGGGCGACCGACCACGACTCGCCGTGCGAGGCATACCCCTTGACGGGAAGTCCCCGCACCCGCAGCGACAGGTCGTCCCGGTGGGGCCCCACGAGAGTGAGTCCGCGATCGAGCTCCGCCGAACGCCGTGACGCCAGCGCCTGGCGGAACTGCTCCGCGATGAGGCCCGAGGACGAGCCGACCGACGCCTCCGGGGTGGAACCTTCCGCATCGTCGCCGGCGCGCGCGTCCTCCGGATCGCCGTCGGTCACCGACAGCGCCCACTCGAGCTGCGGCTGATGGTCGGCACCGGCGATCGCGGTGTAGGCGGCGGTGAGCGGAGCGTGCAGATCGGCGGCGAGCGCGAGGCGCGCCTCGATGAGCTCGGTTCCGAGCGAGACGAGCTTGTCGTCCCACACGTCGAGCGTAGAGAGCTGATCGCCGCGGATGCCGCGCGCCTTCGCCGACTTCAGCAGGGCGGTGCGCTGCTTGAGAACCCGGTCGTAGTCGGAGATGACTCCGGCGAAGCGCGGCAATCGCTGCACCAGCAGCTGATCCATGAAGCGGCGGCGGGCGGACGGATCGCCGCGGACGATCTGCAGGTCTTCGGGGGCGAACAGCACAACCTGCGCGTAGCGCGGAAGCTCGGCTGTCTTGGCCGGGACGCCGTTGACCCGCGCCTTGTTCGCTCCCTGCCGGTTCAGCTGCGCCTCGAGCAGAACGCGGCGGTCGCCGTGCGCAAGGCGGGCACGGATGATCGCGGCATCCGCCCCGTCGCGCACCAGGGGCGCCTCGTTCGACACCCGATGCGACCCGAGCGTCGCGAGGAAGGCGATCGCCTCGGCGAGGTTCGTCTTGCCCTGGCCGTTGCGCCCGACGAACACATTCGGGCCAGGACCCAGCGAGACATCGGCGACCGCATAGTTGCGGAAGTCGACGAGACTCAGGTGCTCAACGATCACTGTGTCACCCTACGGCGGGTCGGCGACTCGAAAGGTGAAGGTCTCCCCGTCAGCGCAGGAGCAGGTTCGGCTGCAGCAGGTACTTGAAGGACTCGGCGCCGGCCTTGTCGACAGACGTCTGCGGAGTGATCAGCACCGGGCTGAGCTTGTTCGCGTTGTCGCTCGAGGTGAACGTGATGCGCACGAACTCGCTCTTGACCGCACCGAGCGACTCGAGCAGATACTGCGGGTTCAGACCGAGGGTGACATCCTCCCCGACGAGGTTCGCGTCGACCGACTCGGTCGCGCGGGCCTGCTCGGTGCCGGAGGCATCCATCGACACGTTGTCGGTGGTGAAGGTGAAACGCAGCGGAGCAGAGCGGTCGAGCACGAGCGAGACGCGGCGCACCGCTTCGGCGAGCTCGGCCGTGTTGAGCACCGCGTGGTGTTCGGTCTGCTCGGGGAACAGGCGCCGCACCGGCGGGAAGTTTCCCTTGATCAGCAGCGAGGTGACGGTTTTGTTGCCCGCGGTGAAGGCGATGATCTCACGATCGCCGGAGCCGGAGAAGGCGATCGAGATGTCGCCCCCGTGCGCGAACGTCTTGCCCACCTCGGTGAGCGTGCGCGCCGGCACCAGCGCGGTGGTGGCCTCTTCGGATGCCGTGTCCCCGCCGTCCCAGGGGATTTCACGGAGCGCGACCCGGTAACGGTCGGTCGCGACGAGGCTCAGCTGCGTACCGGAGACCTCGAGCTGCACGCCGGTGAGAACGGGAGTGACATCGTCGCGGGAGGCGGCGAATGCGACCTGGGCTATCGCGGTCGCGAAATCCTCTGCCGGCACCAGGCCCGTATCGCCGGAGACCTCCGGGATGGCCGGATACTCCTGGACCGGCATGGAGGCGAGGGTGAAGCGCGCCGATCCGCAGGTGAGGACGATGCCGCCGTCGTCGTCGACCTCGACCTGGATCGGCGCGTTCGGAAGGCGGCTGGCGATCTCGGAGAGCAGGCGGCCGTGGACCAGGATCGTGCCCGGGTCATCCACCGTCGCTTCGATGGTCGTGCGCGCGGATGCTTCGTAGTCGAACGCGGCCAGCGACAGTCCGGCATCCGAGGCTTCGATCAGCACGCCGGCGAGGATCGGCTGCGGGTTGCGCTGCGGAAGGAGCTTGACGACGAACGACACGGCTTCGCTGAACACATCGCGATTGACGTGGAACTTCACTGGTGCTCCCTCGACATCCTGTTGGGCTCTCCCATGCTAGTGCCCAGGGTCAGTCGCACCGGAAGCCGGCAGCCCCGCGCTCGTTTCGGCGTCAAGGTGATCGAACGGGTTTCTCTTGAAGAGTTATCTGTCATCTTCTTAACGCCTGTGGGAACTGTGGATAACTCGGCCGATGCCTGTGCAGACACGGGAACTACAACCGTGTGAGATGTGGAACAGCTGCGGATCGAGTTATCCACAGGCTCACGGCCGCCCCGGCGGCGGCATCCCCCATCCACAGGGTCAGCGTCGCGGCCCACGGAGTTTCCGCAGGGAATCGGAGTTATCCACAGGTTTTCCACATGTGAAGAACCCGAATAATGGCCCCCCGCCCTGAGGGTGTCAAGAACTTCTTCAGACATATTCCGCCGCGCGACGAAGTGTCATGGCATATGACCGCGATGACGCGCCGGACGGGGCCCGAAAGTGCTTCAGCGGGAGTTGCGGCCGAGCTGGGCGGTGATCTCGGAGACCTGGTTGTAGATCGACCGGCGCTCCTTCATCAGATCACTGATCTTCTTATACGCGTACATCACGGTGGTGTGATCGCGATTTCCGAACAGCTGACCGATCTTCG
>DASQLG010000120.1:0-2381 GCA_035630115.1 Microbacterium sp.
TCGGCGGGGGTCGTTCGCCGGTCGCCCGGCAATCGCCGACCTGCAGGGATTTCCGGCCCCCACCGCCCCCTCCGCATCAATGGGCTTCTTCTCCTACCTCACAGGGTTCGGCGGCCGCGACATGGCGGTCGATCTCGGCACGGCCAACACGCTCGTGTACGTACGCGGGCGCGGCATCGTGCTGTCCGAGCCGAGCGTGGTCGCGATCGACTCGCGAACGGGCGAGGTCCACGCCGTCGGCATCGAGGCCAAGCGCATGCTCGGCCGCACGCCGGGGACGATCTCGGCCATCCGCCCGCTGAAGGACGGCGTCATCGCCGACTTCGACGTGACGGAGGAGATGCTGCGCCACTTCATCCAGAAGGTCCACCAGAACCGATGGGCGCATCCACGCGTCGTCATCTGTGTTCCCTCCGGGGTGACCGGCGTCGAGAAGCGGGCCGTCGAAGAGGCCGCGCTGTCGGCCGGCGCCCGTCAGGCGTACCTGATCGAGGAGCCGATGGCTGCCGCGATCGGTGCGGGCCTGCCCGTCGGCGAGCCGACGGGCTCGATGGTGGTGGACATCGGCGGAGGCACGAGCGAGGTCGCAGTGATCTCGCTCGGTGGCATCGTCGTCTCCCAGTCGATCCGCGTCGGCGGTGACGAGCTGGACGAGGCGATCATCAACTACGCCAAGCGCGAGTACAAGCTGCTCATCGGCCAGCAGACGGCCGAGGAAGTCAAGTTGGAGATCGGCTCCGCGTTCCCCATGGACGAAGAGGTCCAGGCGGAGATCCGCGGGCGCGACATGGTCTCCGGGCTGCCCAAGACGATCGTCCTCACGAGTGAGGAGATCCGTCAGGCGCTCGAGGAGCCGGTCACCCAGATCATCGATGCGGTCAAGGAGACCCTCGACCGCACGCCACCCGAGCTCTCGTCCGACATCATGGACCGAGGGATCATGCTTGCGGGTGGCGGCTCACTGCTGCAGGGACTCGACGAGCGGCTGCGCGAGGAGACACAGATGCCCGCGCACCTCGCCGAGTCCCCACTGACGTGCGTCGCAGTCGGCTCCGGGCGCTCCCTGGAGGAGTTCGAGGTCATCCACCGCACCAACAAGACGAACAGGAATCGCGCCCGCCGCCGATAGCCCATGTACGACTCCAAGACGGTCAGGCGGCGCCGAGTGGTCCTGGGACTGCTCGTCGCCTGCTCCCTGATCCTGCTCACGGCGTCGTTCGGGGGTGACGGGGGCGCGGTCGGCTCCGTGCAGCGCGGCTTCAGCGAGGTCCTCAACCCGGTCCAGGAAGGCGCGAGCCGCGCCCTGAAGCCGGTGCGTGACCTGTTCGGCTGGTTCGGCGACACCTTCAGCGCGAAGGGCAAGCTCGCCGACGTCACCGCCGAGCGCGACCAGCTCCGCCAGGAGGTCCTGAAGTACCAGGACGCCCAGAGCGAGAACGAGCTGCTCCGCCGCCAGCTGAACCTCAACCAGAGCCTGGGCATCGGCGCGTACGGCCCGGTGGGCGCGCGCGTCTTCGCACAGTCCTCGACCGTCTGGTACGCGACGGTGAAGATCGACAAGGGCTCGTCCGACGGCCTGCGCGACGGGATGCCCGTCCTCGACGAGAACGGCCTCGTGGGCACGGTGTCGCAGACGACGCGCTCAGCCTCCGTGGTGACGCTCATCACCGACCACACGTCGGGCGTCTCGGCGCGGACGACCACCGGGCGCGTGCCCGGCATCGTGCTGCCCTCGAGCGCCGGCAACCCGGGCTCGCTCACGTTCAGCCTGACCGGCGGCGGGCGCATCGCCGTCGGCGACCGGGTCGTGACGCGCGGGACGATCGAGAGCAAGTACCCGTCGCTGTTCCCCGAGGGACTGCCGATCGGGAGGGTCACCACGGTCGACGATCCGGGGTCGGACACGCAGGAGGTCAGGCTGCGGCCGTTCGCCGACCTGCGCCGCCTCGACGAGGTGCAGGTCCTCACGAAGATCCCGGGGGCCGAGTCGTGAAGGGCCTCGTCGCACGGATCGTCGTGTTCGGCATCGTGGTCGGCATCGTCCAGGTCACGTTCGTGTCCCAGTTCCCCGTCGCGGGGGGCACCGCCGACCTCGCGCCGCTCGCGGTCATGAGCATCGGCCTGCTCTGCGGCGGGCTCGTCGGTGCGTCCTTCGGCTTCGGCTTCGGGCTGTTCCTCGACGTCTCGCTCCTGCAGACCCTGGGCGTGACGTCGCTCATCCTCGTCGGCATCGGCTACTTCGCCGGGCGGCTACGCGATGGTCCCGCGGACACGGAGTCCTCGCTCCTCCCGCTGCTGGCGGGCGCCGCGGCGACCGTCACCATGTCGGTCTCCTACTCGATCATCCAGTTCCTGCTGGACGTCAGCGCGCCGGTCAGCGG
>DASQLG010000121.1:0-12360 GCA_035630115.1 Microbacterium sp.
AACCGTCGTGAAGATCGACCGCGACGAGGTCCTCCTCGACGTCGGCTACAAGACCGAGGGCGTCATCCCCTCGCGCGAACTCTCCATCAAGCACGACGTCGACCCCAACGAGGTCGTCAAGGTCGGCGACGCCGTCGAGGCTCTCGTTCTCCAGAAGGAGGACAAGGAGGGACGCCTCATCCTGTCCAAGAAGCGCGCACAGTACGAGCGCGCCTGGGGCGACGTCGAGAAGATCAAGGAGACCGACGGTGTCGTCACCGGCTCCGTGATCGAGGTCGTCAAGGGTGGACTCATCGTCGACATCGGCCTGCGCGGCTTCCTGCCCGCATCGCTCATCGAGCTGCGCCGCGTCCGCGACCTCACGCCCTACCTCGGTCAGGAGATCGAGGCCAAGATCCTCGAGCTCGACAAGAACCGCAACAACGTGGTCCTGTCGCGCCGCGCCCTGCTCGAGCAGACGCAGTCGGAGTCGCGCACGTCGTTCCTGAACAACCTGCACAAGGGTCAGGTCCGCAAGGGAACGGTCTCCTCGATCGTCAACTTCGGCGCGTTCGTCGACCTGGGCGGCGTGGACGGCCTCGTGCACGTCTCGGAGCTCTCGTGGAAGCACATCGAGCACGCCTCCGAGGTCGTCGAGGTCGGTCAGGAAGTCACCGTCGAGATCCTCGAGGTCGACCTGGATCGCGAGCGCGTCTCGCTGTCGCTCAAGGCGACGCAGGAAGACCCGTGGCAGGTCTTCGCCCGCACCCACGCCATCGGCCAGGTCACGCCGGGCAAGGTCACGAAGCTCGTTCCGTTCGGCGCGTTCGTCCGCGTCGCGGACGGCATCGAGGGCCTCGTGCACATCTCGGAGCTGTCGGGAAAGCACGTCGAGCTCGCCGAGCAGGTCGTCTCGGTCGGCGAAGAGGTGTTCGTCAAGGTCATCGACATCGACCTCGAGCGTCGTCGCATCTCGCTGTCGCTGAAGCAGGCCAACGAGTCGGTCGACCCCAACGGCACCGAGTTCGACCCGGCGCTGTACGGCATGGTCACCGAGTACGACGAGAACGGGGAGTACAAGTACCCCGAAGGCTTCGACGTCGAGACCCAGGCGTGGAAGGAAGGCTCCGACGCCGAGCGCGAGAAGTGGGAGCAGGAGTACGCCGCTGCTCAGGCTCGCTGGGAGCAGCACAAGGCTGCCGTCGCCAAGACGCTGGAGGCCGAGGCTGCCGCTCCGACCGAGACCAGCTCGGCTTCGAGCTCGTTCTCCTCGGACACCACCGGCGGTACCCTGGCCGACGACGAGGCGCTCGCCGCGCTTCGCGAGAAGCTCTCGGGTCGCTGATCTGAACCGGGAACGGGCCGTCACCTTCGGGTGGCGGCCCGTTTCGTATGACCACAGGTGTCGGTGGTCAGACGTAGCATCCACAGGTGCCCATGAACGCGCCTGTCCGCTGCCGAGCCGGCGACGGATGCCGGGGGCCGGTGCCGGCGGACGCTCCGGTCCAAATGTGCGCACATCACCTGGCGCTCGCCGGTGATTGGTGCGATCGCGAATACGGCGTCGCTGACGTGCTGCCGTCTCCGTGCCGCCTCTGCGGGTCGCGGCTGGGCATCCACTATCGGTCGGGATGGCTCTGCGCCGTCTGCGAGTGGCGCCACGGCGATCTCGTCGACGGGGAGCTGCCCCGGCCGCGCGTGGACGTCGTCTATTACCTGCGGCACGCGGACCGCGTGAAGATCGGCACGTCCTCCAACCCGCGCCGCCGTCTGTCCGCGATCTGGCACGACGACCTGCTCGCATTCGAACGCGGCGATCGGCGTCTCGAGCATCGCAGGCACGAGCAGTTCGCAGACGAGCGTTTCGACCGCACGGAGTGGTTCGCGCTGTCCGAGAGACTTCGCACCCATATCGACTCGGTGCGCGCGGGGGAGGACGACCCCTGGGACCGGTACCTGCGCTGGGTGAGCGAAGCCGTGGCGCGCGCAGGCTGACGATCTCAGGAACCTCGAAGACGTCGTGCCTACCCTGAGGAGTCCCACGAGACTTCGGAGGACACGATGGGATTCCTGGACCGACTGTTCGGCAGCGACCAACCTGAGCGGCAGACTCCGCCCGTCCCGAGGAACGACGGCTACGCTCGCTCCGCGAACGGCCCGTCCGCCCGTCCCACGAACCAGCCGCCCCGGAGCGAGGACGAACTCGCGATCGAGCGCTATCGCTATCTGCTGCGCACCGCGCCGCCCGAGACCATCGAACAGGTGCACGCGGAGGCGTTTTCGAAGCTCACCGAGCCGCAACGGCAGCAGGTGCTCGCCGAGCTGTCCGCGGGGCTGCCCTCGCAGGAGCAGCCGCGCTCGTCGAACCCGCAGGACCTGGCTCGCGCCGCCACGCGCGCCGAGTACATGAACCCGGGCTTCATGGAGCGCACCCTCGGCCCACAGCAGGGTGGCCGCCAGGGACCCGGGATGGGCGCGATGATCGGCAGCTCGATCCTCGGAACCGTGGTCGGCTACGTCATCGGCTCGGCGATCGTGAGTTCGTTCATGGCGCCGGCGTTCGCCGACCAGGGTTCGGGGGATGGGTCCGGCGACGCCGGCTCGGACGCCGGCTCGGACGCCGGCGCCGACGCGGGGAGCGACGCGGGCGGGAGTGCGGACGCAGGCGGTGGCGACTTATCCGGATGGGGCGGCGATGCCGGTGGCGACATGGGCGGGTTCGGCGATTTCGGCGGTGACTTCGGGTTCTGACGCCGCGTGGCTGCACATGCGGTGGCGGCATCCGTTACCGTCACCGTATGGCCGTCACACTCTCGGATCACCCGGCGCCGCGGTCACGCGCGGATCGCTTCCTGCGCGCGCGAGCGACGCGGGCGGCATGGTTGAGGGACGACATCCTCGATCGCACGCGGGGTCGCTCGGCTACGCTCAACCAGCTCCTGCTGGCCTCCGTCGTCTTCGTGCTCGGTGCTCTCGTCGTCCTGACGCCGTTCGGCGGCGATCCGGTGCTCTTCTTCACCGGCGTCGTCATCATCTTCGTCGCGACGGGGACGACGATCCTCATCCCCTGGAACCGCATCCCGTACGGCTGGGTCGCGACTCTCCCGGCGATCGACATCCTGGCGAT
The DNA here is from genome assembly GCA_035630115.1 of Microbacterium sp. Lineage (GTDB taxonomy): Bacteria > Actinomycetota > Actinomycetes > Actinomycetales > Microbacteriaceae > Microbacterium. The sequence goes on from DASQLG010000121.1 coordinate 3,107, forward strand.
CACGCTGATGGTGCTCTCCGAGCCGGCGTCGGCGTTCGGGCTGCTGTGGATCTTCCCCGCGTCTTGGCTCGCGTCCGGGTTCGGGCTGCTCGGGCTGTTCGCGGCCATCGTGGCGATAGCGGGCATCACCGGCATCCTCTTCGCGGTCGGCGCGCAGGCGGTCGGGTACGCTCCGGTTCTTCTGCCACTCGTGCTGATCGCACTGGCGGCGACCAGCTACCTCACCGCCCGGCGATCCGATGCGCAGCGGGTGCTCCTCGCGAAGCAGGCGCAGCTGCTGACGGCCGTCCTCGAGCGCACGCGTCGCCAGGAGCAGGAGGTCACGGAGGTGCTCGACGCCGTCGACTTCGGCGTCATCCGGATCTCGGCCGACGGATCCGTCTCCGTGGCCAACGAAGCCCACGGCCGGCTCCAGCGCGCGGTGCGCACCGAAGAGGTCGCGGAGGTGCCGGCCTTTCGCGACGATGCGCTGACCCCGTTGCCGCGGGACGAGCTGCCACTCGAAAGGGCACGTCGCGGAGAGGTCTTCGATGGCGAGATCGTCTGGTTCGGTGAGCCGGATGCCGAACGTCAGGCACTGAGCGTGACGACTCGCCGCCTCACCGACTCGGCGGGCGGCGACGCCGGCGCCGTCGTCGTGTCCCGAGACGTCACGGCCGAGCTGTCCGCGCTCCGCGGCCGGGACGAGCTCGTCGCCTCGGTGTCGCATGAACTGAGGACGCCCCTCACGTCGATCCTCGGCTTCCTCGATCTCGCGATCGAGGATCCTGACCTGCCCGACGGAGTTCGCTCGAACCTCGACATCGCCGAGCGCAATGCGGAACGTCTCCTGCGGATCGTGGGCGACATCCTCTCAGCGTCCAGCTCCTCCTCGGCGAGCGTCGAAGTGTCGCTGACACCCCGTCTGCTGGACGCCGCCGACACCGTGCGCGCCTCCGTCGAAGCACTGTCTCCTCGTGCTGCAGACCGGGCCGTGGCGATCGACACATCGGGTGTGACCGTCGCCCCCGTATGGGCCGACCCGCTCCGGCTGCGGCAGGTCGTGGACAATCTGCTCGCCAATGCGATCGCGTACAACCAGGAGGGCGGCAGCGTCCATCTCGGCACGACCACCGACGGCACAGCCACGTGGATCCTGGTGCGCGACACCGGCCGCGGAATGGGCGAGGACGAACGGGCGCGGCTGTTCGAACGCTACTATCGGGCGGGCACGTCCCGCGCCTCCGGCACGGGACTCGGACTCGCCATCTCGCGTGACATCGTGCGGGCCCACGGAGGCGAGATCGGCGTGCGGAGTTCGCCCGGGACGGGATCGACGTTCATCGTGAAGCTTCCCGCGCACGGACCCGCCGAGCCGCAAGGGGCTGCCCCGTGATCCTCGAAGTCACGAGCGTGCTGGCGGTCGCGGGATTCGTCGTGACCCTGTCGGGAGTCCTGTTCCTCCTCGAGACCCTCATCCGGCGAGACGAGGGTGCCGGCCGGATCTGGGCGGTGGGATTCCTCGCCGCCATGCTGATGACCCTCGCGTATGTGCTGTGGACGCAGACCCAAGACACGTGGTGGGCGATCGCCGTCGGCAACGGCGCCCTGGTGGCCAGCACGGGATGCATGTGGCTCGGATGCCGCGTCTTCAACGGCCGGCGCGTGCGCGCCGCATCCGTCCTCGTGAGCGCGCTGGCTCTGGCATCGGCGATCGCGGTGATGGCGGAAGGGCCGGCAGGGGGTGACTGGGCGGCGGCGGAGTGGATGTTCATCGCGCTCGTCGTGCTCGCCGGCGCGGGCGCGGCGGAGTGCCTGACCGGTGACCTGCTCGCATCCCGGATCGCGTGGATGCTCGCATTCATGCTCGCCGCCTACGCCCTGTACTACGTGTCACGCACGACGGCGTTCCTCACCTCCGGACCCGACACCGCACTGTTCCTGAACGGGTTCGGCACCATCCCGACGAGCTTCGTCACGGTCGGCTACACGATCGTCGCAGTGGTCTCGACATCGGTGCTTCGCGCTTCGCGCGCCAGCGTCCGGGGCTATCTGCATCCGACGGCCGCCGCCGCTGCGGCCGCCGGCATCATGACGGCGGGGGAGTTCTCCTCCACGCTCGCCGGGCTCAGCGAGCGTGCCCGGGGTCGTTCCGAAACCGTCGCCGTGATCTCGGTCCGGGTGGACGACATCGACCAGATCTCGACTGCCTTCGGAAGCGAGGCCGCGCATGCCGTCAGCGGGGCATGGCGCAGCGGCGTGCGTCGCCATGCCCCGTCGAACGCACTGGTCGGCGAGGACGGACTGGGCGGGCTCGCCGTCGGGATCCTCGTCGGCTCCGCTGCGGATGCCCGCCGGCAGGCCGCGGCGATCTACCGTGCTCTCTTCGAGGATCTCGAGGGCGTCGGGGCCGGGGTCATCCCCGTGATCGGCGTCGGCGTCGGCCTGAGTGATAACGCCGGCTACGAACCGGCTGAGCTCTCCCGCGCGGCACGCGAGGCTGCGGGGCGCGCAGCGCTGAGCGTGGAGACGTCTGTCCTGGTCGCGGAAGACGATGGAGCCGACGGAGTCGATGCGGACGAGGACGACGGCAGCGGCATCCGCTGGTCAGGCGGTGAGACGGTATCCGACTCCGCGCACGGTTTCGATCCACCGCGGACTGGCGGGTGATTCGCCGAGCTTGCGACGCAGGTTGGCGACGTGCACCTCGATCGCGCGGGCGTCGCTGTCGCTGACGAATTCCAACCCCGTGTACATCTCGCCCCGGAGCATCAGGGCCAGATCCGACTTCGCACGCACCCGGCGTCCTGACCCCAGCAGATCAGCCAGGATGTCGAATTCGCTGCGGGTGAGGTCGAGATCCGCCCCGTCGACGGTGACGATGCGCGTGTCGGGGTTGAGCCGCACGCCCTGGTGCTCGAGCCAGCCCACGGGCGCGGCTGACGCCTCCGGCTCCAGAGTGGTCGGGGTCGTGGCGAGGTGCTGGCGCGGGCGCCTGAGCATGGCATCGATCCGCGCGCGCAGTTCCCGCGGCCGGAACGGCTTCGCGACGTAATCGTCAGCACCCGCCTCCAGACCCTGCAGTGCATCGATCTCTTCGGAGCGAGCGCTCAGCATGACGATGTAGGTCGTGCTGAGGGCACGGATGCGTTTCGCGGTCTCGAATCCGTCCATGCCGGGCATGTTGACATCGAGTGTCGTCACGAGAGGTCGGTGCTCACGGACCAGGTCGAGTCCGTGCTCCCCGGTACCTGCGCCGTGCACGGTGAATCCGGCCTGCGTGAGCACGGCGGACAGCAGCGACCGGATGTCTTCCTCATCCTCGATCACGACCGCCACGCGCGCTTCATCCACCGTTGCACCTTCCGGCGCGGACGAAACGATCGCCGGCGCCCGGACGTCGGTCATGATATCCCAGAACGCGGTCTGAAATCTGCGGTCGGGGTCGCTCATGCCGGAATCCGGTGAAGAGTGCGGGATGGCGATCGCCCCCACGATCGCCATCCCGCCACACCCAGAGCGGGATCGTCGCGTCGCATCGCGCCTGTACGGCACGAGCGGACGACCATGTGATGGATGAACGCTACACAGCTGCGTCCACCAGTCATCGCATGCCCTCCCCCAGACGCCATCCGAGGATCCGCTTTCTTCGGGTTGCCCCCGACGATACGACCACCGACTCAAGCCCGGCTCAGGTCGCCCTCAGGAGTAGCTGAAGTTCTCCCGGCCTCGAGACCTCGGCGCGGGGCTCCGACGTGGCATCCTCGATTGCATGCCACTCGTCGCACTCACCGGAGGGATCGCCTCGGGAAAGTCCACGATCGCGCGCCGCCTCGCGGAACACGGAGCGGTGGTCGTCGATGCCGATCAAGTCGTCCGCGATGTGCAGCAGCCCGGTTCGCCCGTGCTGGAGGCGATCGCAGCGGGATTCGGCGGGGGGATGCTGCGCAGCGACGGCTCCCTCGATCGTGCGGCCCTTGGCGCCCGCGTCTTCGGTGATGCCCACGCGGTGGGACGCCTGAACGCGATCGTGCATCCTGCGGTGAGGGTCGAGTCGAAGAGACGGTTCGACGAGGCGTTCGCGGCCGATCCGGATGCGGTGGTGGTCTACGACGTGCCCCTCCTCGTCGAAGCCCGCCTCGGCGACCCCTGGGATCTGATCGTCGTCGCGCATGCTCCTGCGGCGGTGCGGCAGCGAAGGCTGGTGGAGCTGCGCGGACTCATTGAAAGGGATGCCGCGGCACGTATCTCATCCCAGGTCGCCGATGAGGAACGGCTGCGGGTCGCCGATGTGGTGATCGACACGGCCGGCGCGCTCGAGGAGACCCTCCGCCAGACCGACGAGCTGTGGGAGCGGCTGAGCGACTAGGCCGGCTCGGCCCTGCCGCGACGGCGTCGGAACAGCACGACGACAGCGATCACCAGACCGATCATCACGACCAGCGCGACGATGGGCAGCAGGATCGCGAGCACCGAGAGCCCGAGTGATGTGATGTCCTCGGCGGTGCTGACCACGGGCGCAGCCACCCCCGCGGTGGCCACGTTCGCAGCGGGTCGCAGTGTCGCCTTCACACCGTGCACCACGAGCGCGATGATGACGCCCGCCACGATCGGAATCCAGGCGGAGTCCGTGAACAGTGCGGCCGGATCCGTGACGCGCATCGTCTCGGTGCTCGATCCGGCGCCGAACGCGATGCCGCCCGCGGCCGGGCGCACCACGGTCTGGATCACATCGTTGACCGAGTCGACCGCAGGGATCTTGTCTGCGACGATTTCGACGATCAGCAGGGTGCCCACTATCCACAGCGCCGCGTCGCTCGAGAGCCACGCCCAGGCGCTCGGGAGTTCGACGGCCGGAATGAACCGGTCCGCGAGGCCGAGCACCAGCAGCGGCATCCAGGCATTCAGCCCTGCGGCCGTCGCGAGGCTGGATCCCATGATGAACTCGAGCACGGCTCCACTCTAGGATCGGCGCACTGATCACGGACAGCGAGCTGCGCCGGAACCGCGCGCCGGGGCCCTCACCGGAGTAGCCTGGGACCATCAGCGATGGAGGTTCGCCATGGCCTTTCTCTCGAGGTTCCGTCGCCGCAAGAACCCGTATGCGGCGGCCACCGAGGAAGAGCAGATCGCGCGGTACGTGTACCTGCTCAACACCCTTCCCGCCAGTGTCATCCAGAGTGCCCACGCCGCCGCGTTCAAGGATCTGCCGGTGGAGCGGCGTCGGGAGATGTTCGAGCAGCTTCGCCCGTTCATGTCGGATGCCGAGCGCAGCGCGTCGCCCGAGGACCCGCACGTCCTGGCCGCACTCGTTCGGCGTGCCGAGGAGCGGCGCGCCGCACGCACCGCGGCGGGTGCTCAACCGGATGCCGCAGCCGAGGCGTCCGTCAGGACGGCCACCGCCACCGCTGACGACAGCTACGTCGACCCTCGGACGATGATGATGCAGACGGGCGTCATGGCGCTCGTGGCTTACCAGTTCATGACGACGAGCGCGATCACGGCCTACTTCACGGTCGGCGCGGGCTCCCTCGCGATCGGAGATCAACCCGGCTGGGTGGGCGACACGTTCGATCCGGGCTCGAACGGCATCGACGCCGGCGTCGGCGGGTACGACGGGGGCGGTGGCGGGTACGACGGCGGAGGCTTCGATGCCGGTGGCTTCGGGGGCGGCTTCGACGGCGGTGGAGGCGGTTTCGGCTGACCCGCGACGCTTGGGGTCATGGCCGGTCCGGCCGAGGCGGAGTACCCTGAGGCCGAGAAGATGGGGAGGTGCGCTGTGGTCGGTCATTCCAAGCGCAGTCAGCGGAAGGCGCCCGACGTTTCGGAAGAGGTCGCGATCTCCCGCTACGACCATCTCCTCGACATCCTGCCGGTGACGATCATCCGCAACGGCCATGCGGCGATCTTCGGTGATCTGCCGCCGGAGCAGCGCCGGGAGCTGAACGAGGCGATGGCGTCCGCTGGTGATCCCGGCGCGATGCGAGACGCTCTGACCCGCCAGGGTGTCCTGGAGCTGGTCGCCCGCCAGTTCCCGATGACCGATTCCGTCCGCGTGTACTTCTCCACCGGCCCAGGATCGGTGTCGATCGACACGCAGCCGCCGTGGATCGGCGAGCTGGTGAGCTACGAGTCCGCCCCTGTCGACGCCGGCACGATGCATCACCGGAAGGGCGTCAATTCCGGAGTGTGGTTCTAGACGCGATTCGGCGCCTCCGGGCGGCCCCTTCGGCTGACGGCGAACGCGGGCCTTGATGTCGGAGCCCGCGCATAGCCTGGAATGATGCAGACGACACGATCCGTGCGGCCGTTCGAGGTCGTCAGCGAGTACGTCCCCTCCGGCGACCAGCCGCAGGCGATCGCCGATCTCGCCGCTCGCATCAACGCGGGCGAGACCGACGTCGTGCTGCTCGGTGCCACCGGCACGGGCAAGTCGGCCACGACGGCATGGCTCGTCGAGCAGGTGCAGCGGCCCACCCTCGTCCTGGCCCACAACAAGACCTTGGCGGCGCAGCTCGCGAACGAGTTCCGCGACCTGATGCCGCACAACGCGGTCGAGTACTTCGTGTCGTACTACGACTACTACCAGCCCGAGGCGTACGTCCCGCAGACCGACACCTTCATCGAGAAGGACTCCTCGGTCAATGCCGAGGTCGAGCGCCTGCGTCACTCGACGACGAACTCCCTGCTGAGCCGTCGTGACGTCATCGTCGTCTCGACCGTCTCGTGCATCTACGGCCTCGGCGCACCCGAAGAGTACATGCGCGCGATGGTGGCCCTGCAGGTGGGGGAGCGGTACGACCGGGACGCGCTCATCCGCAAGTTCATCGCGATGCAGTACAACCGCAACGACGTCGACTTCTCGCGCGGCAACTTCCGCGTGCGCGGCGACACGATCGAGATCATCCCGGTGTACGAGGAGTACGCGATCCGCATCGAGCTGTTCGGCGATGAGATCGAGGCGCTGTACATGCTGCATCCGCTCACCGGCGATGTCGTGCAGAAGCTCGACTCGGTGCCGATCTTCCCGGCGTCGCACTACGTCGCCGGCACCGACACGGTGCAGCGCGCCATCGGAACCATCGAGGCCGAGCTCGAGGTGCGCCTGAAAGAGCTGGAATCCCAGGGGAAGCTCCTCGAGGCTCAGCGTCTGCGCATGCGCACCTCCTTCGACCTCGAGATGCTCCAGCAGCTCGGATTCTGCTCAGGCATCGAGAACTACTCCCGTCACCTCGACGGCCGCGCGCCCGGCGAAGCGCCGCACTGTCTGCTCGACTTCTTCCCCGACGACTTCCTCGTCGTGATCGACGAGTCGCACGCGACGGTGCCGCAGATCGGGGCGATGTACGAGGGCGACGCCTCCCGCAAGCGCACACTGGTGGAACACGGGTTCCGCCTTCCGAGCGCGATGGACAACCGACCGCTGCGCTGGGACGAGTTCAAGGATCGCGTCGGCCAGACCGTGTATCTGTCGGCCACACCCGGCCGCTACGAGATGGGGATCGCGGACGGCGTGGTCGAGCAGATCATCCGCCCCACGGGACTGGTCGACCCGCAGATCGTGGTGAAGCCGTCAAAGGGTCAGATCGACGATCTGCTCGAAGAGATCCGCGTCCGTGCGGAGCGCGACGAGCGCGTCCTCGTGACGACCCTGACCAAGAAGATGGCCGAGGAGCTCACCGACTTCCTCGGCGAGCACGGGGTTCGGGTGCGATACCTCCACTCGGATGTCGACACCCTTCGGCGCGTCGAACTGCTCACCGAGCTGCGCGCGGGCGTGTACGACGTGCTGGTCGGCATCAACCTCCTCCGCGAAGGTCTCGACCTCCCGGAAGTGTCGCTCGTCGCGATTCTGGATGCCGACAAGGAGGGTTTCCTGCGCTCGGGCACGTCGCTCATTCAGACGATCGGCCGTGCCGCCCGAAACGTCTCGGGCGAGGTCCACATGTACGCCGACACGATCACTGACTCGATGAAGGCGGCGATCGGCGAGACCGACCGACGCCGCGAGAAGCAGGTGGCCTACAACCTCGAGAACGGCATCGACCCCACGCCGCTGCGCAAACGGATCGCCGACATCACCGAGGTACTCGCCCGCGAAGGCGCCGACACGGCCGCCATGATGTCGAAGCGGGATGCCGCGAAGCTCAAGTCCGGCAAGGGCAGGTCCCCGACGCCTCGGTTGCGTCGTGAGGGCATCGCCGCCGAGGGAGCCGAGCAGCTCGAGACCACGATCCTCGATCTGTCCAACCAGATGCTCGCCGCGGCGGGAGAGCTCAAGTTCGAGCTTGCGGCGCGGCTCCGCGACGAGGTTCAGGACATGAAGAAGGAGCTGCGCGCCATGGAGCGCGCGGGCCACGCGTAGGCAGTCCTCGCCGCTCGCGAACGGGCGTGGCCTACGGGCAGTGCATCAGGGGTTTCGGGCCCGAACGGTCGAACTCGTGCTGCGTCATCGGGGCGCCGCACAGCGGGCATGCGCGCTCCGCGCGCTCTGCCACCGACGGCGGGGGAGTGGTCTCATACGGCCCGACGGCCGCCGGCCCCGCCAGGCGGATGAGCCTCGTGTTCAACCAGGCGTACCAGCCACCGGCTTCGCGCACGCGGGTGCGGAGCGGCATCCGATCATTCGTCATGTCCTTAGTGTACTAAACATTCGGGCACGATATGATAACCCCATGACAGAGGACATCCTTGCGCTGGAGAACCAGTTGTGCTTCGCCGTCGTCACTGCCGCACGCAACGTCGTCTCGATCTATCGACCGGTGCTCGAACCGCTCGGACTCACCCATCCGCAGTACCTGGTCATGCTCGCGCTCTGGGAGGAGTCGCCCCGCTCGCTCGGCGAACTGGCGCGCGAGCTCGCGATGGAGCCGGCGACACTCTCGCCCCTCATCAAGCGCCTCGAGGCGCAGGGGCGGGTCACACGCTCGCGCCGTTCCGACGACGAACGCGTGCTCGAGATCGGCCTCACCGAGGCAGGTCGGTCGCTGCGGCGTGACGCGTTGACCGTGCCGAGCCAGATCATGGAACGAGTGGGGATGGATGCCGCGGAGGTCGGGCGCCTTCGCGATGCTCTGGTGCGGTTCGCAGGGGGCGCCGGCGGTACGCGTCGACTGACCGCAATCCGTCCTCTCCCGCACTATCACGCGGGTGCGCTCCCGGCGAACCCCGCGACCCGTGTCCGGGGCCCCGCCTAGACTTGTTCGGTGCCCATCGTCCCCGTCTCTTCGCATGCCCACACGAGCGGAACCCTGTCCGTTCGGGGTGCTCGCGTA
>DASQLG010000122.1:0-15563 GCA_035630115.1 Microbacterium sp.
GGATCGCCCGCCGTGCTGACGGCATCCTCCATCAGCTCCGCGAACTGCGTCACCAGACCGGCCAGATGCGCCGCTTCCAGGCGGGTGAGTTCGAGCACCACCACGCGCTCCGAGCTCACTGCGGTGCCTGCCGGACGGTCGCCCACAGACCGTAGTCGTGCATGGCCTGAGCGTGCAGTTCCATCTGCTCCCGGGCCCCCTCCGCCACCACGGCGTGCCCCTCGTGGTGGACGGCACGCATCAGGCGCTCGGCGCGGGGACGGTCGAACCCGAAGTACTCGCGGAACACGTGGGTGACATAGCTCATCAGGTTGACCGGGTCGTTCCACACGACGGTCTGCCACGGACGCATGATCTGCTCGTCTTCACGGATGCCGACCTCTTCCTGAACGTCCGGGGTCGCCAGCCGCTCCATCACGCCCACCCGAGTTCGTGCAGCCGGTCGTCGTCGATGCCGTAGAAGTGTGCGATCTCGTGCACCAGCGTGGTGTGCACTTCGTCGCGCAGCTCAGCCTCGCTCCCGCAGGCCGCCAGATGGGGTTCGCGGTAGACGATGATGCGGTCGGGCAGTTCGCCGACTCCGTAGCGGTCGCGCTCCGTGAGCGCCCAGCCGTCGTACAGCCCGAGGAGGTCGAGACTTCCGTCCTCCGGACGGTCTTCGACGACGAAGATCACATTGTCGAGGCCCTCGACCATGTCGTCGGGAAGCTGATCGAGTTCATCGACCACCAGTGTCTCGAACGCCACGGCATCCATGTCAATCATTGGGGTGAGTAACGGGGCTCGAACCCGCGACATCGGCCACCACAAGGCCGCGCTCTACCAACTGAGCTATACCCACCATGTCTCCCGCTCGAGCGGGCAACCCGAAAATTCTCTCATACTTCGGGAGCGAACGACGAAACGGCAGCGGCCGCCGCGGCACGTGCTCCGTCGCTTGTCGGACCCGGTTCCGGGACGAACACGGCAGAGCGGTAATAGGAGAGCTCGAGGATGGATTCGCGGATGTCGGCGAGCGCTCGATGACCTCCACCCTTGGCCGGGGCATGGATGTACGCGCGCGGGTACCAGCGCCGGCTGAGCTCCTTGATGCTGGAGACGTCCACGTTGCGGTAGTGAAGCCACCGGTCCACCCGAGGCATGTACTTGGCGAGGAACATGCGGTCGGTCCCGATCGTGTTCCCCGCGAGCGGCGCCTTCCCCTCGAGGGGCACGAACCGCTGGATGTACTCGAGTGCTTCGAACTCCGCTTCGGCGACGCTGACACCGTCGGGGATCTCCGTAAGCAGTCCCGATTTCTCGTGCATCGTGGTGACGAAGTCATTCATGTGGGCGAGCGCCGAGGCATCCGGCTTGATGACGACGGAGAACCCGGGATCGAGCGGTCGGAGCTCGAAGTCGGTGACGACGACCGCGATCTCGACGAGCTCGTCGATCGCCAGGTCGAGGCCGGTCATTTCGCAGTCGATCCATACGAGACGGTCGTTTTCGGAAGCCCCCACCATGGGCTCCATCCTAGTCAGGGGGCGGGGACACCGATTCTGCGGGACCCGGCGACGCCTGTTGGTGGCGGCGACGATCGCGACGCCACTCGGCTATATACCGTCGTCGTCGTTCGCGGCACAACTCACACTGCCGGTGGACGGCCTGCATCTGGGATACGCGCGCGCGGTCCCGGGCCGTACCCGTACGTTATAGCCGGTCGAGCTCTCCCACGGGTTGCCCCCCCGGAGAGATTCGAACTCCCGACCAGCCGGGTAGAAACCGGACGCTCTTCCACTGAGCTACGGGGGGTGACGCGTCTACGCTACCCGGCGACCCGACCTGCCGGAACCTGCGAGGTTCGGATGCATTCCGACCAGACTCGGTGTGCCCCCTGGCGCACTTCCGCACCCCGGCGTACGGTCGAAACGCGGAAAGGGGATTGTTGATGAGTACCACTGAAACGCACCACCCCCTGTGGGTGGCCTACGGTCGCTCCGGCGTGGTGGGCAGCATCCGCAAGGACGAGGCCGGTTACACGGTGACCATGGCCGGAGCCGACGCCTCGGTCGGGAGCTATCCGTCGATGGAGATCGCGAAGAACGCTCTCCACTCGCGGATGACCCCGGGCAGTGACTGGCCGGAGTTCCGCGAGCACTGAGCCGTCTCAGACCCTCGCGCCCCTCGCGGGCGCGACCGTCTGAGTGCGCTCGGCGCGGGTCGGCCGCGCAGTGTCGAGGAGCGGCAGCGCGACGTGCACGAGCGGCCCGATGAGCGCGGCGAACAGGACGGTCCCGATGCCGACTGTGCCGCCGAGCACCCAGCCGATCGCGAGCACCGAGATCTCGACGAGAGCTCGACACGTCCAGATCGGCCAGCCGAAGCGGGCGTGGAGCCCGGTCATCAGGCCATCGCGTGGTCCAGGCCCGAAACGCGCGCCGATGTAGAGCCCCGAGGCGAGCGCGACCAGCAGGATCCCTCCGACCAGGAGGCCGATCTGAGCGGCGATGCCGGTGATCGGCGGCACGACCCACAGCACCACCTGCATGCTGGTTCCCACGAGCAGGATGTTGGCGACGGTCCCGATGCCCGGCTTCTGGCGGAGCGGAATCCACAGCAGGAGCACGAGGAATCCCAGGATGTTCGTGATCCACCCGATGCCGATGCCGGTGTGGATCGACAGGCCCTGGGCGAACACGGTCCACGGGTCGACGCCCAAGCCCGCCTCGACGGTCAGCGCGCAACCCGCGCCGTACAGGACGAGACCGACGAGGAGCTGGAGGACGCGGCGGGTCATTAAGCTATCCAATCGCAATATTGGCTCGCATCGTGCAGTCCAATCGCGCTATTGTGGCTCCATGGACTCCCGCATCTCGGCCCGCGCGCTGTCCGCCGCGCTCGGCGGGTGGCGGACACGCGAGCCCGCCTATGAAGCGCTGGCCGACGGCATCCGCCTTCTCTGTCTGGACAATCGGCTCGCTCCGCGCACCGCTCTTCCGGCGGAGAGGGAACTCTCGGCCGCGCTGAAGGTCAGCCGCAGCACCGTAGCGGCCGCCTACCGGAGTCTGCGGGATTCGGGGCACATCGCGAGTACGCGCGGCTCCGGAAGCGTGACGCTGCCGTTGCGTCGCAGCGATCCGGGACGCGCTCTCTCGAGCGAGGGGGCGATCGACCTACAGCAAGCCAGTCCGCCCGCATGGCCCGGCCTGGCCGGCGTCATGTCGGAGGTGGCACTATCCGCGTCGACGATCGTCTCGCGCGTCGGCTACGACGTCTTCGGCCGAATCGAACTGCGGGAGGCGATCGCCCAGCGGTACAGCGAGCGCGGCATCCCGACTTCACCCAGCGAGATCGTGGTCACCACGGGCGCCCAGAGCGCCATACATCTGCTCGCCTCGGTGCTGCTGGGCCGCGGCGACCGTGTGCTCATCGAGACCCCGACCTACCCCCACGCGGCCGATGCGCTGCGCAGGGCCGATGCGCGCCTGGTCGGGGTGCCGGTGACGACCGACGAGGGGTGGGATCTCGACCGCGCGGAGCAGGCGTTCGCGCGCACCCTGCCGGTGCTCGCCTACCTCATGCCCGACTTCCAGAACCCCACTGGACGATCGATGGATTCGACGGAGCGGAGCACGATTCTTCAGGCCGCGGAGCGCTCGGGGGCGATCCTCATACTCGACGAGACGACCGCAGATCTCGACATCGACCGCGGGCCTGTGCGTCCGGGGTTCATGGACGGGGATCCGTCGTTGGTCGTCCGAGTCGGCTCGCTGGGAAAGACCGTCTGGGGCGGCCTGCGTGTGGGGTGGATCCGCGGGGAGACGGATCTCGTTCGGCGGCTGGTGGCTGCCCGACCCGCCCAGGACCTCGGCACGCCCGAGTTCGAGCAGGCGATCGCCGCGGCGGTGTTCCCGCAGTTTGCGGCCGTCGTCGCGCAGCGTTCCCACGTGCTGCGGGCGGGTAGGGACGCCGTCGTCGCATCGCTGGGAAGCCTCCTGCCGGAGTGGCGCGTCCCTCCTGCCCATGGCGGAGTGTCGCTGTGGGTCGAACTCGACGCCCCCCTGAGCTCGGCACTCGTCATGCATGTGCGCTCACGCGGGCTGCTGCTGTCGGCGGGACCGCGCTTCTCCGTCGAAGGCGGCCATGATCGCCACCTCCGCATCCCGTTCACCGCATCGCCCGACGAGCTCACGCGCGCGGTCGAGATCCTCGCCGAAGCGTGGCCGCGAGTGCGCAGCGGGGCGCCGGTCTCAATGGTCGACCAGCTCGACTCGGTGGTGTGACGGCACACCGTCGTCAGCGCGTCAGAATCACGCACTCGACGGCGTCATCGGCCGACCAGAATTCGCCGAGCTCCCGGAACGTGCGACTGGGCGCGTGGAAGCGCCGCGCGCTGTAACGCACGTCGTGCCCCTGCCGAACGGCGTGGAGGTGGCCTATGACGCGCCCACTCGGACCGACGATGCGCCAGAGGGCCGGCGCGGCCGCAACGAGGCGCACGTTCCGCGCACGCGACAGGCCGGGAATTCCTGCGGATGTGTTCTCCTGTGCGAGTTGCATGATGATCCTCCTCATTCGAAGATACGTACGACCTCCGACATCGGCAGCGAGGCGTGACGCGCTCGAGATCGCCCGTCCGCGCGCGTCGCCTCCTCCCCAGACGCACCGTCGGTCCCTCTCTCCCCAGACAGCGGCCTGCGCGCGCTCACGCTGTTGCGGTCGCAGCATCCTGAGATGGCGCCGGTGTCCGACGGGCACTCGGGCACCGGCGCGACCCGAGGACGGTCCTCGGGTGGAGAGGACTTGTCATGAGCGACACCATCACCATCGTCGGCGTCATCGGGACCGACCCCGAGAAGAAGACCTGGAATGGCACGACCATCACCACGTTCCGAGTGGCGAGCAAGGACCGGCGTTTCGATCGCACGTCGGGGGCATGGGTGGACGGCGAGACCAACTGGTACACCGTCTCGGTCTACCGCCGCCTTGCCGAGCACGCGTTCGAGTCGCTGCACCGGCGCGACCGCGTGATCCTCACCGGCAGGCTTCGCGTTCGCAATTGGGACTCGGGGGAGAAGAGGGGCACCTCTGTCGACGTGGACGCCGATGCAATCGGCCACGATCTGCTCTTCGGCACCACGACGTTCGCGCAAGACGCCACGACAGCGACGACCTCGCCTCAGGCGTCGACCGACGACGCGTGGGCGCCTTCGGCCGACGAGGGTGTCGAGTGGGAAACCACCGCAGTCGGGAAGGAGGCAGGAGGCGCGCCAGGGGAGGCCGAGCCGGCGACCACGGACACCGAAGGAGCGAGCGGTTCGCAGCCGAAGGCGCTCTCGCTGGCCGGAGTGGATGCCCCGTTCTGAACGGGCGGCGACGGGCGCTCGAGATGGCCGCCTTTAGACTCGGACAGTGTCCCGCCACCTCGAGCGTCGTCGCGCCCGTCCCCTCCGGAGCGCGATCCTGTGCGTCGGAATCGGGACCGCCCTCATCCTGACCGCGTGCTCCGCCCCGGAGGTCGAGACGAGCCCCGAGCCTCCCGCGAACACCGCCTCGCCCTCGCCCGCAACCCCGACAGCGTCGCCGAGCGACGAGGCACCTGTGACGCTCATGCGCGAGGGCACCGCCGCCGACAACCTTCCGATCTTCGCGACCGTGACCAACTCCGTGTGGGCGACTCCCGATCAGGTGTCGGGTCGCGCCTACGTCGACGCATTGGTCGGCGCCGGGTTCGAGAAAGCAGCCATGCAGGTGACCCACGACCAATCCACCGTCGGCAACCCGGCGGAGAGCATCCAGTTCTCCGTCAGGTGGGGCGAGGAGTGCCTGGTGGGCCAGGTCGGTCCAGCGATCGGCGCGCCGGTCACCGTCGTCGTGCCGGTCCTGGCGGAGGGCACCTGCCTCGTCGGCGACACCCGCCCGATCGACTGGTGAGCGGCGGTCTACGACTCGACCGCGGCGCGGGAGCGGCTCGCCCGGCCCGTAGACTGGACAGGTTATGGCTGAATACATCTACTCGATGGTCCGTGCCCGCAAAGCTGTCGGCGACAAGGTGATCCTCGACGACGTCACGATGGCCTTCCTCCCCGGAGCGAAGATCGGTGTCGTCGGACCGAACGGTGCCGGCAAGTCCACGATCCTCAAGATCATGGCGGGCATCGACACGCCCAGCAACGGCGAGGCGAAGCTCAGCCCGGGCTACAGCGTCGGCATCCTCATGCAGGAGCCCGAGCTCGACGAACACCTGACCGTCCTCGAGAACGTGCAGCAGGGTGTCGGTCCGATCAAGGAGAAGCTCGATCGCTTCAACGAGATCTCAGCGCTGATGGCCGATCCCGATGCCGACTTCGACACTCTCCTCGCCGAGATGGGCACCCTGCAGGAGGCCATCGACTCGGCCGACGCATGGGATCTCGACTCGCAGCTCGAGCAGGCCATGGACGCCCTCCGCACGCCCCCGTCGGAGGCGCTCGTCAGCAACCTCTCCGGCGGCGAGAAGCGGCGTGTCGCGCTGTGCAAGCTGCTGCTGCAGAAGCCCGACCTGCTGCTCTTGGACGAGCCCACGAACCACCTCGACGCAGAGAGCGTCCAGTGGCTCGAGCAGCACCTCGCCAAGTACCCCGGTGCCGTGCTCGCCGTCACACACGACCGGTACTTCCTCGACCACGTCGCGGAGTGGATCTGCGAGGTCGATCGCGGCCGGCTCTACCCCTACGAGGGCAACTACTCGACGTACCTGGAGAAGAAGCAGGAGCGACTGCAGGTTCAGGGCAAGAAGGACGCGAAGCTGGCCAAGCGCCTCGCGAGCGAACTCGAGTGGGTCCGCAGCAACGCCAAGGGCCGTCAGACCAAGTCGAAGTCGCGTCTGGCCCGCTACGAGGAGATGGCAGCGGAGGCTGACCGCACCCGCAAGCTCGACTTCGACGAGATCGTCATCCCGCCCGGTCCGCGTTTGGGTCAGCTCGTCCTGGAGGCCAAGAAGCTGCAGAAGGGCTTCGACGGGCGCAGTCTGATCGACGGGCTGAGCTTCACGCTCCCGCGCAACGGCATCGTCGGCATCATCGGGCCGAACGGCGTCGGCAAGACCACGCTCTTCAAGACGATCGTCGGCCTCGAACCGCTCGACGGCGGCGATCTGAAGGTGGGTGAGACGGTCGACATCTCCTACGTCGACCAGAGCCGCGGGGGTATCGACCCGAGCAAGTCCCTTTGGGAGGTCGTCAGCGACGGTCTGGACTGGATCCAGGTCGGCAAGGTCGAGATCCCGTCCCGCGCGTACGTGTCGCAGTTCGGCTTCAAGGGTCCTGATCAGCAGAAGAAAGCCGGCGTGCTCTCGGGCGGTGAGCGCAACCGCCTCAACCTCGCGCTCACTCTCAAGCAGGGCGGAAACCTCCTTCTGCTCGACGAGCCGACCAACGACCTGGACGTCGAGACGCTCGGCAGCCTGGAGAACGCGCTGCTCGAGTTCCCCGGCTGCGCGGTGGTCATCACGCACGACCGGTGGTTCCTCGACCGCATCGCGACCCACATCCTCGCCTACGAGGGCACCGAGGAGGATCCCGACCAGTGGTACTGGTTCGAGGGCAACTTCGAAGCGTACGAGGAGAACAAGATCGAGCGACTCGGCCCGGATGCCGCCAAGCCGCACCGCTCCACGTACCGCAAGCTCACGCGTGACTGACCAGCCCGCGACGGACTCGGGGACTGCTCGTCGGCTCCACATCCCGATCCACCTCCGGTGGGGCGATCTGGACGCGTTCAACCACGTCAACAACGCGTCGATGCTCAAGCTTCTCGAAGAGGTGCGCGTCCGTGCGTTCTGGCGACCGGCCGCCGACGAGGACGCGCCCCCGACGGCGGTCCTCGACTCCGGCATCGACGCGGGAACGCTGACCCTCATCGCGCGCCAGGAGATCGAGTACCTCCGCCCGGTGCCGTACCAGCGCAACCCACTGGACGTGCAGCTGTGGTTCGGCAAGCTGGGCGGATCCAGCATCGAAGTCTGCTACGAAGTGTTCAGTCCGACTTCCGCCGCCGGTCAGGACCTGTACGCGCGCGCGTCCGCGGTCGTGGTGATGGTGGATGCCGCCAGCGGACGGCCTGTCCGTCTCACCGACGAGCAGCGCTCGGCGTGGGAGCCGTATCTCGGCGAGCCGGTCGCGTACGCGCACCGCCGCTGATCACCTTCCTCGGCGGGCCGCACCTGCAGGGTCGGGAACCCGCACCGTGATCTCCTGCGCGACGCAGGCCAGCAGCATCCCGTCGCGAGCGTAAATGCGGCCCGTCGCGAGTCCGCGTCCTCCACGCGCGCTCGGCGACTCCTGCACGTACAGCACCCAGTCGTCGACGCGCCCGGGCCGGTGCCACCACATCGCATGATCGAGGCTCGCCACCTTCAGTCCCGGTGTTGCCCAGGAGATTCCGTGCGCCCGAAGGATGGATTCCTGAATGGTCAGGTCGCTCAGATACGCGAGTGCGGCGCGGTGGATGCGCTGATCGTCGGGGATGGGACGACGGGTCCGCATCCACACCGCCTGCCGTGGGACGTGGTCGCCCTCCACGGACAGGTAGATCGGCGAGGGGACGTGCCGCAGGTCCACGGGTCGGTCGATGAACAGGCGCTTGGACATCGGGTGCAGACCGGCGAGGTGGTCTTCCAGATCGGGAAGATCCTCCGGCTCGGGCACATCGGCCGGCAGATCGGTCTGATGCTCGATGCCGGGGTCGGCCTCCTGGAAGGACGCGATCATCGAGAAGATCGGCACACCCTCCTGGAACGCCTGCGTGCGGCGCGTGGAGAACGACCGACCGTCGTGGATGCGGTCTACCGAGAACGTGATGCCCTTGGACGCGTCGCCGGGCCGCAGGAAGTAGCCGTGCATGGAATGGACGGACCGGCTGTCGGGGATCGTCCGCTCCGCTGCGACGATCGACTGGGCCAGCACCTGACCGCCGTAGACACGACCGAGCGGCATCGACTGTGACACTCCCGTGAAGATGTCCTCGGTGGTGCGCGCACCCGACTGCGAGAGGTCGAGCACCGCGAGCATCGATGCGACCGGATCGGGGTCGGGGATGAAGTCGTCGGGGGCGATGTGATGAGCGTCGGTCACAGTGTTGTAGCTTAGGGCGGATGTCTCAGCGCCTGATCTTCGCGGACGCCCCTGCCGCGGCGGATGCACTCATCTTCGCGGGGCGCACCGCACGTGTCGGCGACGGCGCGGTGCGCCTCCACGCGTCCAGCGGCACCCTCACGATGACGTCGGCCCCGTTCGCGCCGCGTGGCCTGTTCGACTCGACCCCGACCGTGCTGGCCATGCGGTCGCTGCCGGTCGATCCCGAACTGGTCTGCGACCTCGTGGTGGAGGCTTCCGACTTGTCGGGTGCGGATGACAGCGCCGAGCAGCTGCAGCTGCCCGAGACGGCGCTCGCGCCGTCGTGGGCGGGCGTGTCCCCGCCGCGCGGCGGGTGGGTGCGCGCCGGAGTCGTCCGCGCGTCCGTGCTCGCGGCGCGCGCCCAGTGGGGGATCGCCACGGTCGCGGAGTCGCTGCCGCAGAATCCGGGGGAGGATGCCGTCCGCGCCGTCCGCGCGGCGGTGTGGGGTGCGCCCGACGAGCAACTCGGTGGACTGCCGCTCGGCGTCGCCTTCGCGGCATTCACGATGGGATTCATCGTCGGGGAGGAGGACGCCGCGGTGCGCACGTCGGGTTCGTGGACGCGGGTCTCGCTGAGCCGCGGCCACGTCATCGTCCGCGGCCCGGCGCGCGTCGGCATGACCGCGGTCCGAGAGACCGGTGTGATCCCCGCGGGTTAGACCGCCGCCGCGGCGGCGCGACCGGCGATCCGGCCGGAGAACAGGCATCCGCCCACGAAGGTGCCCTCCAGCGCGCGATATCCGTGCACGCCCCCGCCGCCGAAGCCGCTCGCCTCGCCGGCCGCGTACAGACCCCGGACCGGCTCCCCGCTCGCTCCCAGAGCGCGGCCGTCGAGGTCGGTCTCGATGCCGCCGAGCGACTTGCGGGTCAGGATGTGCAGCTTCACCGCGATCAGCGGACCGGCCTTGGGATCGAGGATGCGATGCGGAACGGCTGTGCGGACGAGCCGATCGCCGCGGTAGGCCCGCGCCGAGCGCAGCATGGCGATCTGCGCGTCCTTCGTGAAGTCGTTGTCGATCTCGCGATCGCGCGCCTCGACCTCCAGACGCACGCGCTGGGCATCCAGCGCGTCGCCGCCCGGGAGGGCCTGCATCCCGGCGATGAGGTCGTCCAGAGTATCTCGCACGATGAAGTCGGCACCGTTGTCCGTGAAGGCCTTCACCGGACCCGCCGCCCCTTTGCCGAGGCGGGACTTGACCAGGAGCGGCACGTCCTTACCCGTCAGATCCGGATTCTGCTCGCTGCCCGACAGCGTGAACTCCTTTTCGATGATCTGGCGGGACAGCACGAACCAGGAGTGGTCGTATCCGGTGGTGCGCAGATGCGCGAGGGTGCCGAGCGTGTCGAACCCGGGAAAGAGCGGCACGGGCAGCCTGCGACCGGTCGCGTCGAGCCAGACCGAGGAGGGACCGGGGAGGATGCGGATGCCGTGCAGAGGCCAGACCGGATCCCAGTTCTGAATGCCCTCGACGTAGTGCCACATCCGGTCGCCGTTGATGAGCCGGGCGCCCGTCTGCTCGGCGACGGCGAGCATCGATCCGTCAACGTAGGCGGGCACGCCCGCGACCATCGACGACGGGGCCGAGCCCAGCCGCGTCGGCCACTGGGCGCGCACGAGGTCGTGGTTGCCGCCGATGCCCCCCGACGACACGATCGTCCCGCCCGCGGTGATCTCGAACGACCCGACGACCTCCCGTGAGGTTGCCGTACCCCTGGCCGCGCCGGACGGAGCGAGGATGTCCCCCGTCGCGCCGGTCACGACGCCGTCGGTTCCGAGGAGGGCCGTGACGCGGTGGCGGGGGAGGATCGTCACGAGTCCGCGGGCCTCGCCCGCCTCCACGGCCGCCTGGAACGGCGCGACGATCCCCGGGCCGGTTCCCCACGTGACATGGAAGCGGGGCACCGAGTTGCCCGGCCCGGTCGCGGTGTAGCCTCCGCGTTCAGCCCACCCGACCACCGGGAAGAAGCCGACGCCCTTCTCGCGCAGCCAGGAGCGATTCTCCTCGTGGGCGAACTGCAGGTAGGCCTCCGCCCAGCGGCGCGGCCAGGCATCCTCTTCGCGATCGAAGCCCGCGTTGCCGAACCAGTCCTGATGCGCGAGTTCGAACGAATCCTTGATGCCCATGCGACGCTGTTCGGGCGAGTCGATGAAGAAGAGGCCGCCGAACGACCACCATGCCTGCCCGCCGAGGTTGGTGCGCGGTTCCTGATCGACGATGATGACGCGCCTGCCCGCGGCGACCGCCTCGCCGGCGGCGACAAGCCCGGCCAGGCCCCAGCCGATCACCAGGATGTCGGCGGACTGCGTGGTGGAGGATGCGGGCATGGCGACTCCTTCGTCGGCGAGCGAGCGGCGATCAGTGCGGGCGGGGCGATGCGGGGGGTGATGCCGTCGGGGGTGAGGCCGCCGGGGGTGTCAGGGGAAAGGATGCCGCGGCACGGCCGTCTGCGGACGGGCCGATGCCGGCGGGCTCGAACGTGTTGACCATGGCGAAGGCGGCCCGTTGCAGGTAGTCCCACAGGGTCGCCTCGTGCAACGGAGGAAGCTCGATGTCGTCGACCGCCGCGCGCATATGGGTGAGCCAGCGATCCCGCGCGTCGGGGTCGACGTGGAACGTCGCGTGGCGCATCCGCAGTCGCGGATGCCCGCGCTCCTGGCTGTACGTGCTCGGCCCGCCCCAGTACTGCTCGAGGAACAGCGTCAGCCGCTCCTTGGCCGGGCCGAGATCCTCCTCGGGGTACATCGGGCGCAGCACGGGGTCGTCGGCGACGCCTCGGTAGAAGGAATCCACGAGGCGGACGAATGTGTCGTGGCCGCCGATCTCGTCGTAGAAGCTCATGGTCATGTCGAACCCTCGGTGCCGTCGGCCGGACCCTTCGTCTGGTCTTTGGGCGTCTTCTTCGGGCGCCACACGGGGCGCTCCGGCGGAGGGGGAGGCGTCGTGATCGCCGTCGTCGGCTTGGTCTTCGGCGGGTTGGCGCCGCGGACGCGCTGGGCGCCCTCCAGGCCGCTGAGGGTGATCGAGTTGAGCTGAGGCAGCGTGAGCCCCATCTCATCGACGGAGTTAAGGACCCGCATCCGCAATTCGCGCGCGACGTCGTCCTTCGCGTTCGCCCGGGTCTTCATCACGAGACGGATGACCAGGGCGTCGCCCGACACCGACTCGAGGCCCCACACCTCGGGCTTGTCGATGATGCGGGTGCGCCACTTCGGGTCCTTCGCGAGGTCCTTCATGGTCTCGAGCATCGTGTTCTCGACGAGACCGATATCGGTTCCGACGGGCAGGGCCAGGTCGACGATCACGCGCGACCACCCCATAGACATGTTGCCGATCCGCAGGATCTCACCGTTTCGGACGTACCACAGGGTGCCGTTGACGTCGCGGACGGTCGTGACCCGGACGCTGACATACTCGACGATCCCTGTCGCCAGGCCGAGATCGACGACGTCGCCGATGCCGACCTGGTCTTCGGCGACGATGAAGATGCCGTTGAGCACGTCCTTGACGATGTTCTGCGCGCCGAATCCGAGCCCCGCGCCGATGGCCGCGGTGAGCAGGGTGAGCGAGGCCAGAGCGTTCGGGGCGAGCACGTTGACGATCAGCAGCAACGAGACGATGACGATCGACACGTTGACGATGTTCTGCAGAATCGTTCCGAGCGTGCGGGTGCGCTGAACGACCCGGATCGCGGCGAGGGGGGACCGCTCCAGCGCCTGCGTGTCGTCGACGTTCGCCTTGGACTTCGCGCCGTTCACGATCCGCGAGACGACTCGGCGGATGACGAGCTTGAGGATCCAGCCGACGATCAGGGCACCGAGCACGATGCCGAGGACGCGGATCATATTCCAGCCTGCCTCGGCGAAGAAGGAACCGATCTGTGCCCAGAACTCCGGGTCGGTGATCGTCGGGTCGACGGAGGTCCAGGTCGCAATCATCGTGACGATCCTAACGACGGATGCCTCGGCGCCCGCTGAGTGCGAGGCCGGGGGCCCACACGCCTCGGCGGCGGCGCGACGAGCGCGAGCGAGTCGTGTCGCCGCCGGAGCGTGTGGAGAATCCGTCGTGGGTCAGCTACGACGCGTCGCGATCCTGCACCGCGAGCGCACGCTCCACCCCCGCGAGGTTCTCGTCCACGAGGCGGCGCAGCGCCGGAGCGGCATCCGGGTTCGCTGCGAGCCACGCGCGGGTCGCGTCGCGCAGCTCGAGGTCGGCCAGCGGGGCGGGATAGAGCCCGACGATGATGTACTGCGCGATCTGGTATGAGCGGGAATCCCAGATCGGCAGGAGCATGTCGAAGTAGGGCTTCACGAAGTCGCTCAGCTGGGCGACGGTGGCGGGATGCTGGAACCCCAGCGCCGTCGAGCGCACGATCGTGTTGGGCTGATCGTCGGTGTCGATGATCGAGGACCACGCCGCCTGCTTGGCGCCGGCGTGCGGAATGGATGCCTTCGCCTGGGCAGCGAATTCGCCGCCCTTGGCGGTGTTGTCGGCAGCCAGGGCCTCGTCGATCTGCTTGACATGGGCCACGCCACCCGCGGCGAGCGAGATCAGCAGCTGCCACGAAAGGTCGGTGTCGATCTCGAGGCCGGCCAGGGCCGTCTCGCCGTCGCGAAGCGACTGCACGATCGCCCAGTGCTCAGGCGTCGAGGCCGCCGTGGCGAACGCGGTGACGAACTGGAGCTGGCTGTCGCTGCCGGGTTCCGCCGCCTGCGCCAGCGTCCAGAGGCCGTCGGCGACCTTGGCGCGGGTGGTGTCCCGCTTCTCGGGCGCCACGTACGAGTTCGCGGCCAGCTGGAGCTGGGCCAGCGTGGTGCGCACCGTCGTGGACTCCGTCTCGGAGCCGATGTTGCGCAGCACCAGGTCGACGTAGTCGGATGGCGAGGATTCGGCATCCCGGGTCTGATCCCACGCCGCGCCCCACACGAGCGAGCGGGCGAGCGGGTCGGCGATGCCGCCCAGGTGCGCGATCGCGGTCTTGAGCGAGCGGTCGTCCAGGCGGATCTTCGCGTACGCGAGGTCTTCGTCGTTGAGCAGGACGAGATCGGGCCGCTTCTGACCCTTCAGCTCAGGCACCTCGGTGAGGTCTCCGTCCACGTCCAGCTCGACGTCGTGGACGCGCTCGAGTGCGCCGTCCGTCACGTTGTAGAAGCCGACACCCAGGCGATGCGGACGGATCGTCGGGTAGTCCGCGGGAGCGGTCTGCGTGATCGCGAACCGGGTGATGGTTCCCGTCGAGTCCTCGGAGATCACCGGGGAGAGGGTGTTGACCCCTGCCGTCTCCAGCCACTTCTTCGACCAGGTCGACAGCTCGCGACCGCTGGTCTTCTCCAGCTCCGCCAGGAGGTCGGACAGCTCGGTGTTGCCCCACTCGTTCTTCTTGAAGTACTCGGCGACTCCGGCGAAGAAGGCCTCGATACCCACCCAGGCGGCGAGCTGCTTGAGCACGGAGCCACCCTTGGCGTAGGTGATGCCGTCGAAGTTGACCTGCACGTCTTCGAGATCGTTGATCTCGGCGACCACCGGGTGTGTCGAGGGCAGCTGGTCCTGGCGGTAGGCCCAAGTCTTCTCCATGGCGTTGAACGTGGTCCACGCCTCGGTCCACTCGGTGGCCTCGGCAGTGGCGATGGTGGACGCCCACTCGGCGAACGACTCGTTCAGCCAGAGGTCGTTCCACCACTTCATCGTCACCAGGTCGCCGAACCACATGTGGGCGAGCTCGTGCAGGATCGTGACGACGCGGCGCTCTTTGATCGCGTCGGTCACCTTGCTGCGGAACACGTACGACTCGGTGAAGGTGACCGCGCCCGCGTTCTCCATCGCACCCGCATTGAACTCCGGCACGAACAGCTGGTCGTACTTGGCGAAGGGGTACGGGTAGTCGAACTTCGCCTCGTAGTATGCGAACCCCTCGCGCGTCTTGTCGAAGATGTAGTCGGCGTCCAGGTGCTTCCAGAGGCTCTTGCGGCCGTACACACCGAGGGGGATGACGCGGCCCGACGCGCTGGTGAGCTCCGAGAAGACCTCTTCGTAGGGGCCGGCGATGATCGCGGTGATGTACGACGAGATCGGGGGTGTCGGCTCGAACGTCCACGTCGCGCGGCCGTCGCCGTGCTTCTTGGGCTCGGGCGTCGGGGAGTTGGACACGACCTTCCACGGTTCAGGCGCCGTGACGGTGAATTGGAACGTGGCCTTCAGGTCGGGCTGCTCGAAGACCGCGTAGACGCGCCGAGAGTCGGGCACCTCGAACTGCGAGTAGAGGTAGACCTCGTCATCGACCGGGTCCACGAAGCGGTGCAGACCCTCGCCCGTGTTCGTGTACAGGCAGTCCGCCTCGACGATCAGCTCGTTCTCGCGCTCGAGGCCCGCCAGGGCGATGCGGGAGTCGGCGAACTCGCTGACGGGGATCTCGCGGCCGTTGAGGGTG
>DASQLG010000123.1:0-18204 GCA_035630115.1 Microbacterium sp.
TCCAGCCAGTACAACGCGTTGGCGACGAGGAAGTTGCGCACCTGCTTCTGGCCGAAGTCGAAGACGTAGGTTCCCCAGTCCATCTGCTCGCCGCGGCGAGGGTCCGCATGCTCGTACAGCGCCTGCCCGTCGAACCGTGCCAGCGCGAACTCGTCCTTAGGGAAGTGGCCCGGAACCCAGTCCATGATCACGCCGATGCCGGCCTGGTGCAGGCGGTCGATCAGGTAGCGGAGGTCATCGGGAGTGCCGAAGCGGCTCGTGGGGGAGAAGTAGCCGGTCACCTGATAGCCCCACGACCCGCCGAACGGGTGCTCGGCGAGTGGGAGGAACTCGATGTGCGTGAATCCCTGCGCGGTGACGTAGTCGATCAGCTGATCCGCGCCGTCGCGGTACGAGAGGCCAGGCCGCCAGGAGGCGAAGTGCACTTCGTAGATCGACATCGGCCGGGATACCGGCTGGCTGGCGGCGCGCGCTTTCATCCAGGCGGCATCCGACCAGGTGTACGAGGAGGCCGTCACCACCGAGGCGGTCGCCGGCGGGACCTCCGCGTAGCGGGCCATCGGGTCGGCCTTGAGCACCCATTCCCCGCTGCGGGCGAGCAATTGGAACTTGTACGCGGTTCCGACGCCGATGCCTGGGACGAACAGCTCCCAGACCCCGCTCGCGCCCATCGACCGCATGGCGTGCGAAGGGCCGTCCCAGTCGTTGAAATCTCCTACGACGCGCGCGGCGCGTGCGTTGGGCGCCCACACGGTGAACGACGTCCCCTGCGTGCCGTCGAGCTCGCGAACGTGCGCGCCCAGCACACGCCAGAGTTCTTCGTGACGTCCTTCGCGGATGAGGTGCAGGTCGAGTTCGCCGATCACCGGCCCGAACCGGTAAGGGTCTTCGGCGGTGTAGTCGGGTCCGCTCTCGTACGTCGTGACGAGTTCGTACTTCACCCGGTCGCCGGAGCGCTGGCCTTCCCAGATGCCGGCCCGCACGTGCTCGAGGGGCACTCGGGTGCCGTCGGCGAAGACGGCGGTCACGCTTCGCGCCAGCGGGCGGCGGGCGCGGACCGTCCATTCCGCGGCGCCCTCGGCGTCCTCTCCGAGGTGCATTCCGAGAATGGAATGCGGATCGTGATGCGAGCCCGCAGCGACGGCGTCGAGCAGGTCATCGGTGGGACTCGTCATCGAGACTCCTTCACGTGCAGGATATGGACCGGTTCAGTGAAAGCGTCGAGCTTGACGAAGTTGTGGTCGGACCACGTCCATCGCGCGCCGGTGACGAGATCCTCGACGTCGAAAGGATCGCCCGGAGTGACACCCCACACGGTGGTGTCGAGGTGGACCATCGTCTGTCGCACCGAGTGCGGGTCGACGTTGGCGACCACCAGGATCGTGTCGGAGTGATCGGTCGGCGAGAGCTCGGCTTCTATCCGCTTGGAGAAGACGAGAATCGCATCGTCATCGCTCCAGTGCACTGTCAGGTTGCGCAGCTGCCGGAGGGCGGGGTGCGCGCGGCGGATCTCGTTCAAGCGCGTGAGGTAGGGCGCGAGCGAGTCGCCGTGCGCTTCGGCACCCGCCCAGTCGCGCACCTTGTACTCGTACTTCTCGTTGTCGATGTTCTCCTCCGAACCCGGTCGCGCGACGTTCTCGTAGAGCTCGTAGCCCGCGTACACGCCATACGTCGGCGCGCCTGTCGCGGCGATAGCCGCGCGGATCTTGTATGCCGGGCGTCCCCCGAACTGCAGGTATTCGGTGAGGATGTCGGGGGTGTTCACGAACAGGTTCGGCCGGAGGAAGTGAGCCGTGTCGAGAGCGAGTCCTGTCAGGAACTGCTCGAGTTCGAGCTTCGTGTTGCGCCACGTGAAATAGGTGTAGCTCTGCTGGAAACCCGCCAGCGCGAGTCCCTGCAGAGGCGCGGGTCGCGTGAACGCCTCGGCGAGGAACACGACGTCGGGCTCATCCGCCGAGACCGTGGCGATCAGCCACTCCCAGAACTGCAGCGGTTTGGTGTGCGGGTTGTCGACCCGGAAGATCTTCACCCCCTGCGCGATCCAGTGGCGGACCACGCGGAGCGCCTCCGCGCGGATGCCTTCCGGGTCGTTGTCGAAATTGATCGGGTAGATGTCCTGATACTTCTTCGGCGGATTCTCTGCGTACGCGATGGAGCCGTCCGGCAGCGTCGTGAACCACTCGGGGTGGGCGGTGACCCACGGGTGATCGGGCGCGGCCTGCAGCGCGAAGTCGAGGGCGACCTCGACCCCCTCGGCGCGTGCTGCCCGGACGAAGGCTCGGAAATCCGATAGCGTCCCCAGCTCGGGGTGGACGGTGTCGTGTCCGCCCTCTGTCGAGCCGATCGCCCACGGGGAGCCCGGATCGCCGGGCTGCGGGTCGAGCGTGTTGTTGCGGCCCTTGCGGTTCACGCGCCCGATCGGGTGGATGGGAGGGAGGTAGAGCACGTCGAAGCCCATCGCGGCGACGGCGGGGAGCCGGCGCATCGCGCTTCGGAACGTGCCGCTCTTGACGGAGCCGTCCTTCAGCCGGCGCGCGCCCTCCGAGCGCGGGAAGAATTCGTACCATGCCCCCACGCCGGCGCGCTCGCGCTCGACGAGCAGCTCATGATCCGGCCCGACCGTCGTCAGCGACGTCAGCGGCCGAGCGCGGAAGAACGCGGCGATCGACGGGTCGCGCACGATCTCCAGCGACGCCTCATCCGTCGTCGCCGGCTCGCGCAGGGCGGCCGCCGCGCTTTCGAGGCGTCGGCGCTCGGTGATGGGGCGGGACTTCTCGGCGACCGCGCGGTCGAACAGCTGCGCACCGAGTTCGCGCATGATCACGGCGTCCACACCCGCCGCGATCTTCAGATCGGCGGCGTGCTCCCACGTCGCGAAGTCGTCTCCGAACGCCTCGAAACGGAACTTCCAGACGCCCTCCTCGAGCGGTGTGACAGCCGTCTCCCAGCGGTCGAAACCGTCATGGAGGGGATGGAGAACGTGCAGTGATTCGTCACCCGACGGCGAGAAGAGCCGCACGTGCACGCCGATGAGATCGTGGCCCTCGCGGAACGCCGTCGTGCGAAACGGAACGATCTCGCCGGCGAATGCGCTGGGGCGGAATTTCCCGTCCGGTACCGATGGCGACGACAGCGCGATCGGGATGCGGGGGGTCGTCGTCGTCCGATCGGGCTGAGCGTCTGCTGCCGCTCGGACCGGAATCGGGGAGGTGCTGCGCCAGGGGCGGGTGCGCGCGGAGCGCGTCGTCGTGACCACGTTTCGAACCTACCGCGCGCCCTGCCGAGGCGACAGACTTCGGCGCGCCGGAGCCTTGCCTCTCACTGGGCGCGGAACAGGCGCATCGAGGTTCCGCCGAGCGCCACCACGTCGCCGGGTTGGTACACAGCGTGCCCCTCGCTCGGTGTCTCGTCCTCGCTGGACCACAGCGAGATGTAGGACGTCACGCCCTGGATGGGGGGAAGGATGACCTCGACCGGACGCTCGTCGCCGTGCACCATGAGCAGGATCCGGTTGAAGGCCTCCTGCTCCGGAGTGGAGGCCGCGACGTACTGGATGGTCCGATGCGACGGATCCGTCCAGCGGTCGATCGACATCGTCTCGCCGTTGTGGTCGTACCACTCCATCACCGACGCCGACGGGGTACGTTCGCCGAGCTTGGCGAACCGCATCGGGCGCAGTGCGGGGTTCTCGCGACGCAGTTGGAGCAGGCGCTGGACGTGCGCGAACAGATCCTTCTGCCACGGCGCATGCTGCCACGACATCCACGTCAGCGCCGAGTCATGGCAGTACGCATTGTTGTTCCCGCGCTGCGTGCGCCCGAATTCGTCTCCGGCGGTGATCATCGGAACGCCCGCGGACAGCAGCAGTGTGCCGAGGAGGTTGCGCATCGCCTTGCGTCGGGTCGCCAGAATGGCCTCGTCCGCCGTCGGGCCCTCCGCGCCGTGGTTGAACGACCGGTTCGTGTCCGCGCCATCGCGATTCTGCTCGCCGTTGCCCACATTGTGCTTGACGTCGTAGGAAACGAGATCGCGAAGGGTGAAACCGTCGTGCGCGGTGACGAAGTTCACGCTTGCCAGCGGTCCACGCTCGACGCTGAAGGTGTTCGAGGAGCCCGAGAGGCGTGTCGCGAACCCGCCGATGCCGACGGGCGCCGTCGACGCGCGGCGCGCGTAGTCGACGTCGCTCAGCCAGAAATTGCGGACGCGGTCGCGATAGCGATCGTTCCACTCATGCCAGCCATCGCCGAAGTTGCCGGTCTGCCAGCCACCCATGCCGACATCCCAGGGCTCTGCGATCTTCTTCAGGCCCTCCAGGGCGGGATCCTCGATGATCGCCCGGAGCAGCGGGTGGTCGGACCGGAACGTGTGCGCGGCATCCCGCCCGAGAGTGGCTGCGAGGTCGAACCGGAATCCGTCGATCTGCAGATCGTTGGCCCAGTAGCGCAGCGAATCGAGCACGAGCCGGGCTGCGGCATCCGTCGACGTGTTGACCGAGTTCCCGCATCCGGTCACGTCGATGTAGGCCCCGTCGTCCTGCTGACGGTAATACGAGCGGTTGTCGATGCCGCGCAGGCTGGTGCGCGGAGCACCGATGCTCTCCTCCGCGGTGTGGTTGTAGACCACGTCGAGGATCACTTCCAGCCCGGCCTGGTGCAGGAGCTTCACCATGCCCTTGAACTCGCGCAGGATCGCCTCGGGTCCCTGACGGCGATTCCTTTCCGTGGCGTACGCACCGTGCGGGGTGAAGAAATTCAGGGTGTTGTAGCCCCAGTAGTTCGTGAGTCCGTGCTGCAGCAGACGCGGCTCGGTCGCGAACGCGTGCACGGGAAGCAGCTGGATGCTGGTGACACCCAGACTGAGGAAATGGTCGATCATCGCGGGATGGGCGAGGCCGGCGTACGTGCCGTGCAGGGCGGGGGGGACGAGCGGATGCCGTTTCGACATGCCCTTGAGATGGCCCTCGTAGATGACCGTTCGGTCCATCGGCACCTTCGGCTTGGCGATTCCGCCCCAATCGAAGGATCCGTCCACGACGACGGATCGCCAGTCTTCGTAGCCCCCGCTCACCAGCCCCTTGGAGTACGGCTCGACGAGCAGAGTGCCGGGATTGAACGTGCTGCCCGGTGTGTGCGGACCGTCCACGCGGATGGAGTACCGCGTGCCGGCCCGAAGGAGGGGTGTGGTGACCGACCAGACGTCCCCTCCGGCGGGCCGCAGCGGGATCGTGTCGACGATCCAGTCGAGATCGGTGTCATCGAACACCACGAGCTCGATCTCGCTCGCGTGAGCCGACCAGACACGCAGAGTGCCTCCGTCGGGTCCGAGCGTCACACCGAGGTCGTCGAGCTCGGAACTCGACGGGCCGGGCATCGGGGCGAGCTCGGTGAGCGATTCGGGCAAAACCATGCGATCTACAGTAGTAAGGCCCTGAGTCGGTCAGGTCACGGGGAGAGGAGTTCCATGGTCGTCTATCTCGACCACGCTGCGACGACCCCCCTGCGGGCAGAGGCTCGCGCGGCATGGCTCGCCGCCGCGGAGACGGTCGGCAACGCCTCGTCGATCCACAGCGCCGGGCAGGGCGCCCGCAGGCTGCTCGAAGAGTCCCGCGAGCGCCTCGCGGCGGCGTTGGACTGCGATGCCGTCGAGGTCGTCTTCACCTCGGGCGGAACCGAGTCGGTCAATCTCGGCATCACGGGTCTCTATCGTGCGCGTCGGGAGAGCACGGGTCGCACCGCGATCGTCGCTCCCGAGGCCGAGCACCACGCGACCCTCGACACGGTGACGTGGCTGCACTCTCACGACGTGGCCGACGTGGAGTGGGTTCCGGTCGACCGCCACGCACGGCTCGACCTCGATGTGTGGGCGGCGACCGTCGGAAGCGGCGATGCTGCCGTCGCGACCCTGCTGGCGGCCAACAACGAGGTGGGCACGCTGCAACCGCTGGTCGCGGCATCCGCTGCCTGCGTCGGAGCCGACGTCCCCCTGCACGTCGACGCGGTGGGCGCATTCGGCCACGTTCCGCTGTCGTTCCGCGCTCTGCGTGCGGCGTCGGGGGCACGCGGCGCGGGCATCGTCGCCCTCAGCGTGGCCGCGCACAAGCTGGGCGGTCCGGTGGGCGTCGGCGCCCTGGTCGTCGCCCGGCAGGCGCAGGTCGAGCCGCTGCTGCACGGTGGCGGTCAGCAGCGCGGGATCCGCGCCGGCACACAGGACGCGGCGGGCGCCGCCGCGTTCGCCGTCGCCGCTGAGCTCGCCGTGGCCGAGCTGGCCGAGGAGGCCGTTCGGATCGGCCGGATGCGCGACCGACTCGAGGACGCTCTGCGAGACCGGATCCCCGAGATCCGCATCTCCGCTGCCTCGGCGGAGCGGCTTCCGGGGCATGTGCACGCGGTGTTCCCTGGTGCACAGGGAGATTCCCTCCTGCTGCTCCTGGATGCCGCGGGGATCGCGGTCTCGACAGGTTCGGCGTGCCAGGCGGGCGTTCCCGAGCCGTCGCATGTCGTGCGGGCGATGGGACTGGGCGACGAGGCGGCTCGCAGCGCATTGCGGCTCACCCTGGGCCGCACGACCAGCGAATCGGACGTCGAGGCGGTCATCGCGGCACTGCCGGCCGCCTACGAACGTGCCCGCACGGCGGGACTGTCCTCGCGGCGAGTCGGGACTCCCAGGCTCGGCTGAGTCACCCCTCGTAGACTGAGCACATGCGTGTTCTGGCGGCGATGAGCGGGGGAGTGGACTCCGCGGTGGCCGCCGCGCGCGCTGTCGACGCCGGCCACGACGTCGTCGGCGTGCACCTGGCACTCTCGCGCGCCGGCGGCACGCTGCGTGCGGGAAGCCGCGGCTGCTGCACGATCGAGGACGCGATGGACGCGCGTCGGGCCGCCGACCGCCTCGGCATCCCGTTCTACGTGTGGGACTTCTCCGAGCGATTCCGCGACGACGTGATCGAGGACTTCGTGGCCGAGTACAGCGCGGGTCGCACGCCGAACCCGTGCATGAGGTGCAATGAGCGCATCAAGTTCGCCGCCGTCCTCGAGAAGGCTCTGGATCTCGGCTTCGACGCGGTCGCCACGGGCCACTATGCGATCCTCCGCGAGGGCGCGTCGGGCGAACTCGAGCTGCACCGCGCGAGCGATGCGGCCAAGGACCAGTCCTACGTCCTCGGCGTCCTGACCGCCGAGCAGCTCGCGCACACGCTCTTCCCGTTGGGCGAGACACCCTCCAAGGCCCTCGTGCGCGCCGAAGCGGAGGCCCGCGGCCTGACCGTCGCGCACAAGCCCGACAGCCATGACATCTGCTTCATCCCCGACGGCGACACGCGCGGGTGGCTGGCCGATCGGGTGGGCGCCGAACGCGGCGACATCCTCGACCGAGCGGGAGCGGTGGTGGGCGCGCACGAGGGCGCGCACGCGTTCACGGTCGGGCAGCGGCGCGGCCTCGCACTCGGCGTTCCCGCGGCCGACGGCAAGCCGCGCTTCGTGCTCGAGGTGCGCCCGGTCTCGAACACGGTCATCGTCGGACCGAAGGAGGCGCTGGCCACCGCAGAGATCGCCGGCGAGCGCTTCACGTGGGCGGGCACGGCACCCGCATCGCCCGAGTTCGCCTGCCACGTGCAGATCCGCGCGCACGCCGAGCCCGTGCCGGCCCGCGCGGTGCTCTCGGACGGGCTGATCTCGGTGGTGCCCGAGAGTCCGCTCGACGGCGTCGCTCCGGGTCAGACCGCGGTGCTGTACGACGGCACGCGCGTCCTCGGTCAGTTCACGATCGATCGCACGGTCTCTGCCGTCCCGGTCGTAGGCTGAACCCGGGCCGCTCGAGCACCGCGCACTGTCGCATGCGGCTCCTAGACTGGCCGACGTGACGGATGCGGCAACCACTGCAGATCTGGCAGACCTGACGCTCGAAGACGCCCGCGCCGAGTCGGTGCGACTGATCGAGCTGATCCTCGAGGCCCGCGACGCGTACTACGGCCGTGACACGGTCGTCGTCGACGACGCCACGTACGACGCATGGATGCACCGCCTCGAGGCGATCGAACGGCTTCACCCGGAGCTGCAGGGTCAGGACTCCCCGACGCTCTCTGTCGGCGCGGCATCCGGGTCGCTCTTCGCGCCCGTCGAACACGCCGAACGGATGCTGAGCCTCGACAACGTCTTCAGCGACGAGGAGTTCCTCGCTTGGGCTTCGAAGGTGGAGCGGGATGCCGGGCGCGCGGTTCCCTATCTGTGCGAGCTCAAGATCGACGGGCTCGCCCTGTCGCTGCGATACGAGCACGGCAGACTCGTGTCGGCGGCGACCCGGGGAGACGGACGCGTGGGCGAGGACGTCACCGAGAACGTGCGGCGGGTGGGCGGCATCCCGCATCGGCTCTCCGGCGACGGTCATCCCGCGCTCGTCGAAGTGCGCGGAGAGGTGTTCTTCAACGTCGCCGACTTCGAATCACTCAACGCATACCAGGAGTCGATGGGCGACCGGCTGTTCGCGAATCCGCGCAACGCGGCGAGCGGATCGCTGCGGCAGAAGACCGAAGGCAAGAACGAGCGACAGCTCGACGCCATGCACCAGCGGCTGTCGCGCCTGCGGATGACCGTCCACGGCATCGGTGCGTGGCCGAATCCGCCGGTTTCCACGCAGAGCGAGGTCTACGCGCTGCTCGCATCGTGGGGCCTGCCCACCAGCGCCTACTTCCGGGTGGCGTCCTCCGCAGCGGAGGCCGACGAGTTCATCCAGCACTATGGTGCACATCGCCACGACGTGGAGCACGAGATCGACGGCATCGTCGTGAAGGTCGACGAGCTCGCCCTCCACGCCGAGCTCGGTGCCACGAGCCGCGCGCCGCGCTGGGCGATCGCCTACAAGTACCCGCCGGAGCAGGTCAATACGAAGCTGCTCGACATCGTCGTCTCGGTCGGGCGCACCGGCCGGGCGACGCCGTTCGCCGTGATGGAGCCTGCGCGGGTCGCCGGCAGCGTGGTGCGGCAGGCGACCCTGCACAACCAGGACGTGGTGAAGGCCAAGGGCGTGCTGATCGGCGACACCGTCGTGCTCCGCAAGGCGGGCGATGTGATCCCCGAGGTGCTCGGGCCCGTCGTCGAGCTCCGCGACGGCACCGAACGTGCGTTCGTCATGCCGGCCGACTGCCCGGAGTGCGGCTGCACTCTCGCGCCGGCGAAAGCGGGCGACATCGACCTCCGCTGCCCGAACGCCCGCTCCTGCCCGGCTCAGGTGCGCGGACGGGTGGATCACATCGGCTCCCGCGGAGCCCTCGACATCGAAGGACTCGGAGAGGTGTCGGCGGCGGCGCTCACCCAGCCTGTTCGCCCGGAAGTCCCGCCGTTGGTGACCGAAGCCGGCCTGTTCGACCTGCGCGCGGAGGATCTGTTCCCGATTGACGTGGTGGTGCGCGACGCCGAGACCGGACTGCCCCGGCTGCTCGAGGACGGCGCTCCTGACACGCGGTCGCCGTTCCGGCGGCAGCGCAAGAAGACCGATCCCGCGTTCCGCTCCGACGGCCCCTTCGACGGCGACGCGGGACACATCCTGTCGGCATCGGCCACGCAGCTGCTCGCGAATCTCGAAGCGTCCAAGACGAAGGATCTCTGGAGATTCCTGGTCGCGCTCAACGTCCGCCACGTGGGTCCGGTCGCCGCACGCGCCCTCGCCCAGTGGTTCGGCTCCGTCGACAAGATCCGCGCGGCATCCCGTGACGAGCTCGCGGCGGTCGAAGGCGTCGGCGGCATCATCGCGGACTCGCTCCTGGACTGGTTCGATGTCGACTGGCATCGCGAGATCGTCGAACGCTGGACGGCGGCCGGTGCGCAGCTGACGACCCCGGGGCACCCGGGTCCGGGGGCCGCCGCCGTGGAGGGCGGTGTGCTCGAAGGGGTGACGGTCGTCGCCACCGGGGCACTCGAGGGCTACAGCCGTGAGGGCGCACAAGAGGCGATCATCGCGGCGGGGGGCAAGGCGGCATC
This sequence comes from Microbacterium sp., assembly GCA_035630115.1. Classification (GTDB taxonomy): domain Bacteria; phylum Actinomycetota; class Actinomycetes; order Actinomycetales; family Microbacteriaceae; genus Microbacterium. The sequence goes on from DASQLG010000123.1 coordinate 9,972, forward strand.
CAGCGTGTCCAAGAAGACCGACTTCGTCGCTGCCGGCCCCGGCGCGGGATCGAAGCTCGGCAAGGCGGAGGAGCTGGGGGTGCGCATCATCGACGCCGCGCAGTTTCGGATGCTGGTGACCGAGGGTCCGGCTGCGCTCGACGCGCTCGCGCCCGACGCAGGATGATGCGCGCATGGCTCAGTGGATCTACCGCATCGTTCCCACCCGGCCCGCAATGGTCGCCGACGCGACCGATGAAGAGAGCGCGATCATCGAGGAGCACTTCGGATACCTGCAGGCGCTGAAGGCCGCCGGCATCCTGATCCTGGCGGGACGAACCCAGGTGGACGAGGGAACGTTCGGCATCACGATCTTCGAAGCGCCCGACGAGGTCAGCGCCCGTGCCGTCATGGAGACCGATCCGGCCGTCGCGACAGGCGTCATGAGCGCCACGCTGTATCCGTACGCCGTCGCCGTGGCACGGGACGGCCTCGCCGACTGACGTCAGCCGCCGGAATTCAACTGCAGCAGCGAGTCGCGCACCTGTCGCCGCAGGACCCCTTCCGATGAGGGACTTGGGCAGCTCGTCGACGACGAAGATGCGCCGCGGCACCTTGTAGGGCGTCAGGATGCCGCGCACGAACTCGCGGATCCCCTCGATGTCCGACGATGTCACGTCCGGGGCGAGCACGATCGGGGCCACGACCTCTTCGCCCGTCTGCGCGCTCGGCAGACCCACCACCGCGGAGTCGTCGACCTGCGGATGCTGACGCAGCGCGATCTCGACCTCGGTCGGTGCGACGTTGAACCCGCCTGTGATGATGAGCTCCTTGATGCGGTCGACGATGCGCACGAATCCGGCCTTGTCGACCGTGACGATGTCGCCGGTGCGGAACCAGCCGTCGACGAAGACCTTCTGGGTCTCTTCGGGCTTGCCGTAGTAGCCGCCGAACACCTGAGGTCCGCGCACGATCAGCTCTCCTCGCTCACCCGCCTCGACATCCTTCGTCGGCTCGTCGGGATCGATGACACGCAGTTCTGTGCCCGGGAGCGGCAGCCCGACCGTGCCGGGAACCCGATGCTCGGCGACGGGATTCGCCATCAGCACGGGCGAGCACTCGCTCAGCCCGTAGCCCTCGACCAGATACCCACCCGACGCGGCCTCGAACGGCACCACCAGTTCGTGGGGGAGGGCCATCGCGCCCGAGATCGCGACCTGCGTGCCCCCCAGCGACACGCCCTTCTCGCGGGCGGCCTTCAGCAGCCGGTCCGCGATCGGCGGCACGAGCGGCAGGAAGGTCGCCGGGTGCTTCTTGGTCACCTCGAGCACCCACGCCCGCGCCTGCGCCGCGTGAGAGCAGGTTGCGGTGCGTGAGCGACGCCCCCTTCGGAGTTCCAGTCGTGCCGCTGCTGTACTGGATCAGCGCGAGGTCATCCGTGGCCGGCTTGGGGTGGGATGCCGGAAGCGGTGTCGCTCCGACGATCGACTCCCAGCACACGGTACCGGTGACGCGCTCGTGCAGTGCGGTGCGTGCATCGCGTGCCTTCGCGATCGGCAGCTTCAGCGCGAGCTGCGTGCGCGTCGGCATGGCTTTGGTGATGTCCACCGAGATCAGCGAGGTGACTTCGAGGTCGGCCGGGAAGTCCTGGATCGACGCGACGCCCTTCGTCCAGACGATCGCGTGCTTCGCACCGTGGTTCTCCAACTGCTTGCGCAGCTCGCGGGGCGTGTACAGCGGATTGTGCCCGATCACGACCGCACCGAGGCGCAGGATCGCGTAGAAGGCCACGATGTGCTGCGGGCAGTTCGGAAGCAGGATCGCCACGGGGTCACCAGCGCTGACGCCCTGGTCGCGGAGCCCTGCCGCAGCGCGGTCGATCGCCTCGCGCAGTTCGCGATACGACGTCGTTCGACCGAAGAACTGCAGTGCGAGTGCGTGCGGGTAGTCGCGAGCGGAGGCTTCGACGATGTCGACGAGCGATCCCGTGACGGGCTCGAGGTCCTGCGGAACCCCCTCGGCGTAGCTGGCGATCCAGGGGCGCGCAGGCTCGTACGTCGTCACGCGCCCAGCATGTGCCCGGCCCTCCGGGGCAGCCGGGTGCGGTCGGCGCGCACGGGCAGGCGCTCGTAGGATGGGTGGGTGTCTGAAATCACCCCCGATCTCGTGCGCCATCTCGGTGTGCTCGCCCGGATCCAGCTGAGCGACGAGGAGGTCGAGCGACTCACCGGTCAGCTCGACGTGATCGTCGACAACATCGCGAAGGTGTCGCAGGTGGCGACCCCCGAGGTGCCGGCGACGAGCCACCCGATCCCGCTCCAGAACGTCTACCGCCCCGACGAGGTCGGTGAGACGCTGACACTCGCACAGGCGCTGCAGAACGCGCCGGATGCCGCAGACGGCCGGTTCCGGGTGACCGCGATCCTGGGGGAGGAGCAGTGAGCGCGGGCGCCGAGCTCATCCGCCTGACCGCCGCCGACCTGGCCGACAAGCTCGCCTCCGGCGAGGTGTCCAGTGTCGAGGCCACTCAGGCTCATCTGGATCGGATCGCGGCGGTGGATGCCGACATCCACGCGTTCCTGCACGTGAGCGACCACGCGCTCGGCGTGGCCGCGGACATCGACCGTCGTCGCGCCGCGGGGGAGAAGCTCGGACCTGTCGCAGGGGTTCCGCTCGCGATCAAGGACGTGCTCGTCACGACCGATATGCCCTCCACGAGCGGCTCGCGCATCCTCGAGGGATACCTGTCTCCGTTCGACGCCACCGTCGTGGCCCGTTCGCGCGCCGCCGGGCTGGTGCCGCTGGGCAAGACCAACATGGACGAGTTCGCGATGGGCTCCTCCACCGAGCACTCTGCGTACGGTCCCACCCACAACCCGTGGGATCTCGACCGCATCCCCGGCGGATCCGGCGGTGGCTCGGCCGCCGCCGTCGCGGCGTTCGAGGCGCCGCTCGCGCTGGGATCGGACACCGGCGGATCGATCCGCCAGCCCGCGCACGTCACGGGGACAGTCGGGCTGAAGCCCACCTACGGCGGGGTGAGCCGCTACGGCGCGATCGCCCTCGCCTCGAGCCTCGACCAGGTCGGGCCGGTTACGCGCACCGTGCTCGACGCCGGCCTGCTGCACGATGTCATCGGCGGGCACGACCCGCGCGACTCGACCTCGCTCACCGACGTCTGGCCCTCCTTCGCCGACGCGGCCCGCGAGGGCGCCCGCGGTGACGTGCTGCGCGGCCTGCGCGTCGGCGTCATCAAGGAGCTGCCCGACTCGGGCTTCCAGCCCGGCGTGTCGGGGTCCTTCCGTTCAGCGCTGGCCGCGATGGAGGCAGGGGGCGCCGAACTCGTCGAGATCAGCGCGCCCCACTTCGAGTTCGGGGTGGCCGCGTACTACCTGATCCTCCCTGCCGAGGCATCCAGCAATCTGGCGAAGTTCGACTCCGTGCGGTTCGGCATGCGGGTCACGCCCTCCGGCACTCCGACGGTCGAAGGCGTCATGGCCGCCACCCGCGAAGCCGGCTTCGGCGACGAGGTGAAGCGCCGCATCATCCTGGGGACCTACGCCCTGTCGGCCGGCTACTACGACGCGTATTACGGTTCGGCGCAGAAGGTGCGTACGCTCATCCAGCGCGACTTCGACGCCGCGTTCGCCCAGGTCGACGTCATCGCGACCCCGTCCGCGCCGACGACCGCATTCCGACTCGGCGAGAAGATCGACGACCCGATGCAGATGTACCTGAACGACGTCACCACGATCCCGGCGAACCTGGCCGGCGTTCCCGGCATCTCGATTCCTTCCGGTCTCGCGGAGGAGGACGGCCTTCCGGTCGGCATCCAGTTCCTGGCGCCCGCTCGCCAGGATGCCCGGTTGTACCGCGTCGGCGCGGCGCTCGAAGCGCTGCTGGTGGACTCGTGGGGCGGTCCGCTCCTGGACCGGGCCCCCGTCCGAGGAGGTGTCGCCTGACATGGCGAAGCACAAGCTGATGGATTTCGACGAGGCTCTCGAGCTGTTCGAGCCGGTTGTCGGATTCGAAGTGCACGTCGAGCTCAACACGAAGACCAAGATGTTCTCGGCGGCGCCTAACTCGTTCGGTCGCGAGGCGAACACCGACCTCGCACCGGTGGATCTGGGACTGCCCGGATCTCTCCCGGTCGTCAACGAGCAGGCGGTGAAGTTCTCGATCTCCCTCGGGCTCGCCCTGGGCTGCCAGATCGCACCGTCGAGCCGCTTCGCGCGCAAGAACTACTTCTACCCCGACCTGGGCAAGAACTACCAGATCTCGCAATACGACGAGCCGATCGCCTTCGAGGGTTCGGTCGAGGTCGAACTGAGCGACGGAACCCGCGTCGTGGTGCCCATCGAGCGCGCTCACATGGAAGAGGATGCCGGCAAGCTGACGCACGTGGGCGGCTCGACCGGCCGCATCCAGGGTGCCGAGTATTCGCTCGTCGACTACAACCGCGCCGGCGTGCCGCTTGTCGAGATCGTCACGAAGCCGATCTACGGCACCGAGCACCGCGCCCCCGAGATCGCCAAGGCCTATGTGCAGACGATCCGCGACATCGTGCTGTCACTCGGAATCTCCGACGCGAAGATGGAGCGCGGCAATCTGCGCTGTGACGCGAATGTCTCGTTGCGCCCCCGGGTGCCGGCTGGTGAGCCTGCCGAACCGCTCGGCACCCGCACCGAGACGAAGAACGTCAACTCGATGCGATCGGTCGAACGCGCAGTCCGCTATGAGATCCAGCGACAGGCGGCGATCCTCGCCGCCGGCGGGTCGATCACGCAGGAGACGCGGCACTGGCACGAAGACACCGGCACCACCTCACCGGGGCGTCCGAAGTCGGATGCCGACGACTACCGCTACTTCCCGGAGCCCGATCTGCTGCCCGTTGTCCCGTCGGCCGAGCTGATCGACGAGCTGCGCGCAGCCCTGCCCGAGCCGCCGGCGGAGCGTCGTCGTCGGCTCAAGACCGAATGGGGCTTCAGCGACCAGGAGTTCCAGGACGTCGCCAATGGCGGACTGCTCGCCGAAGTGGCGGCCACGATCGAGGCGGGCGCCACCCCGGCGTCCGCACGCAAGTGGTGGACCGGCGAGATCACCCGCGTCGCGAACGCCCAGGGTCGAGAGGCGGCGGATCTCGTCGCGCCCAGCGACGTGGCAGCGCTGCAGGGCCTCGTCGACGCCGGAACCCTGACCGACAAGCTCGCCCGGCAGGTGCTCGAGGGAGTCATCCTCGGCGAGGGCACGCCCCAACAGGTGATCGACCAGCGAGGATTGGCAGTCGTCTCCGACGACGGTGCCCTCATCCTCGCGATCGACGAGGCATTGGCCTCGCAGCCCGACGTGATGGCGAAGATCCGAGACGGCAAGGTGCAAGCGGCCGGCGCGGTCATCGGCGCGGTCATGAAGGCGATGAAGGGCCAGGCGGATGCTGCGCGCGTGCGCGAGCTGATCCTGGAGCGCGCAGGGCAGTAGCGGGCGGCGGGTGTCCGCGAACCGGGGGAGAATCGAGCCATGGGACGCGGCGACGGGACGGGGCGCATCGTCTCGACCGACGATGCGGATGACACCGGCACAGGCATCCTCCATGTCGACATGGACGCGTTCTATGCGTCCGTCGAGGTGCTCGACGATTCGTCGCTGAAAGGCAAGCCGATCATCATCGGCGCGCCCGACAGCAGGTCGGTGGTCTCGAGTGCGTCCTACGAAGCACGCAAGTTCGGCGTGCGATCGGCCATGCCCGTGGGGCAGGCACTCCGGCTGTGCCCGACCGCCATCGTCGTGCTGCCGCATTTCGACCGCTACCTGGCGCTCTCCACGCAGGTGATGAGCATCTTCTCCGACGTCACGCCGCTCGTCGAGCCGCTCTCGATCGACGAGGCGTTCCTCGACGTGCGGGGAGCGCGCCGGCTGTGGGGGAGCCCGGGCGTGATCGCGCGGACCTTGAGACAGCGCGTGCTCGATGAGACCGGTCTGACCTGCAGCATCGGCGTGGCCGCGACGAAGCACGTGGCCAAGATGGCTTCCACCATCAGCAAGCCGGACGGCCTCCTGATTGTCGCCGAGGCCGACACTGCGGCGTTTCTGGCGCCGCGACCGGTGCGCGCGCTGTGGGGCGTCGGTCCGAAGTCCGCCGAGGCCCTGGAGTCGCGCGGCATCCACACCGTCGCCGACATCCTCGAGACTCCGCGACCCGTGCTCGATCGGGCGCTCGGCGCCGCGATGGGCGACCGCATCTGGCACCTCGCACGTGGCCTCGACGCCCGGCAGGTCGACACCACCCGGCTCGAGAAGAGCGTGGGGCACGAGGAGACGTTCTCTCGCGACATCGACGACCCGGCCGTGCTGGGGTCGGAATTCCGCCGTCTGGCAGACCGAGTCGGCGCACGACTGCGCTCGCACGGCTGGGAGGCGAGGACGATCGCCATCAAAGTGCGCTTCGCCGACTTCACGACGATCAGTCGCTCGCAGACGCTCCCCGAGCACACGGCGGTCGGCCAGCGGATCGGTGAAGCCGCCCTCGAGCTCTTCGGTTCGATCGACCGCCGTCTGCCGATCCGGCTCGTGGGCGTGAGGGCCGAGAAGCTGCGACCATCCGCAGACGTGGGCCTGACGCTGTGGGACGACGACGCGGAGTGGCGCCGGGTGGAGGGTGCGCTCGACGACGCTTCCGCCCGCTTCGGCCGCGGGGCGGTGACCCGCGCCACCCTCCTCGGCGGTGTGCGTGGTGGCGGTACACCGCCATCGCATCCTCGACCGGCGAGCATGGATTGAGGCCGGAGCGTGACTTGCCCTGGGCATGCCGCGCTCAGCCCGGTAGCGTGGACATATGCCCAACATCGCACTCGAGCTCGGCAAGCAGTCCGCGACCTTCGGCGTCCACAGCGCCTACGGCGAGCAGATCGACGTCGACGGCGTTCGGATCATCCCCGTCGCGCTGGCCTGGACCGGTTTCGGCGGGGGATCCGACGAAGCCGGAAACGGCGGTGGGGGCGGCGGGGGCTATTCGGTGCCGCTCGGCGCGTACATCCGGAAGGGTGATGCGCTCACGTTCGAGCCGAACATCGTCTCGTTCCTCGCGGTCGCTATTCCCTTCGTCTGGGTTGCAGGTCGTGCCTTGAGCCGTGTCATCCGCGCGCTCAAGCGATAGCGCCGACCCGGTCTCCGCGGCACTCGATGTCGCCGCCACCCACGTGCTCGAGGCGATCGTCGGTGTGGCCGCAGCAAATCCCGTCGTCCTGATCGACGGCCGCAGCGGCTCGGGCAAGACGACACTGGCGCGCAACCTCGTCGCGCGATGGCCCCTGCACGGAAGGGTGCAGCTCGTCGGACTCGACTCGGTGTACCCGGGGTGGGACGGTCTGGCCGACGGTGTCGAAACGGCGCGGGAGTTGATCCTCCGGCCGCACGCCCGTGGTCTGCTGGGCGTCTGGGAGCGCTGGGACTGGGACACCTCGACGCCCGCGGAGGCACACGCCGTCGATCCGTCACTCCCGCTCATCGTCGAAGGCTCGGGTCTGCTCACCGCGGCGACTGCGCGGCTCGGCGACGTCCGCGTGTGGCTCGAGTCCCCGCTCGGGTCGCGAATACGGCGCGCGCTGGATCGCGACGGTGATATCTACCGGCCGCACTGGACGCGGTGGGCGGAGCAGGAGGAGCGGCATCTGGTCCGCGACGAGCCGACCCGTCGGGCGACGCTCGTCTTCGCGATCCCGTGATCGCCGCTCAGTCGTCGTCCGACGCAGCGTTCACGAGGCCGTCGAGGCGGTACCCGAGCCACTCGTAGATCCCGAAGCGGGGGTCGTCGACGTCATGATCCTCTTCGCTGCGGATGTCGAGCCGCGTGGCGAGGACCAGCCGGATCGCGGCGAGGCAGCGCAGCCAGGCCCGGACGGTCTCCGGCCCGAGACGCAGCTCCACAACCTCCATGAGCGCTTCATCGTCCGGCTCGGGATCGTCGGGGATGGCGGACGCGCCGCTCAGGGAGCCCAGCACCTCGCCGGCATCCTGACGTCGGCGATCAAGCAGATCGCGCTCGGTCACGTCGCGGAAGTCATCCGACGCGGCTTTGTCGTCTGCGTAGGCGTCCGGAACGAGACGCGCGATCGCCGGATCGCCCGCCGTGCTGACGGCATCCTCCATCAGCTCCGCGAACTGCGTCACCAGACCGGCCAGATGCGCCGCTTCCAGGCGGGTGAGTTCGAGCACCACCACGCGCTCCGAGCTCACTGCGGTGCCTGCCGGACGGTCG
>DASQLG010000124.1:0-6451 GCA_035630115.1 Microbacterium sp.
CCTCCCCCAGCCCTGCCCCTGCAGCTCGGGCAGCAGATCGATGTGCAGGTGCGCGGGATACGCAACGCCGTAGGGCTCGGCACCCCCGCGGCGGGAATACGCGTAGATCAGGGTGCCGTCCTGCCGAGTGTGCTCGACCTCCGGTCGCGGCCACCGCGCACCGCGTTCGGGCCACCATGCCTCATGGAACCAGTCCTCGAACGCGCTCGTGTCGGGTGCGCACACGATGTAGCCGGCCACCCGCCCATCGTCGGTCTCGACGACGAAGGCGAGATCCGGATGCCGGTGCACATAGGGCAGCACGAAGATCTCGGCCCAGATCGCATCGTCGTCGAAGACGCCGGTCGCATCGGCTCCGGCATCCGCTGTCTTCAGGCAGATCTCCGCGAGCGCGGCCTCGTCGCCGGCGCCGAACGGGCGGATGTGGGGCATCCGAAGAGTCTAAGACCGGGCTGACCCGACCGAGATGGGCTGCACAGACGCGGCGGACCGGCCGTCCCGAATGCGATCATCTCGCGTGTAGATGTTCATCGACTGCCCGCGCAGGAAGCCGACGAGCGTGAGTCCTGACGACGCGGCGAGTTCGACCGCCAGCGACGAGGGAGCCGACACCGCGGCGAGTACCGGGATGCCGGCCATCACGGCCTTCTGCACGAGTTCGAAGCTCGCGCGGCCCGAGACCTGGAGCACGACGCCCCGCAGCGGGAGGCGATCGTTCAGGACCGCCCATCCGACGACCTTGTCGACCGCGTTGTGGCGGCCCACGTCTTCGCGAAGCACGAGAAGGTCACCGCTCGCGGCGTCGAAGAGCGCCGCTGCGTGCAGCCCGCCGGTCTTGTCGAAGACCGCCTGCTGTGCGCGCAGCGCATCGGGAAAGCCGGCGAGGGTCGCCGCATCCACCGTCACGGCGTCACCGGCGACGTCGTACGCCGACACGGTCTCGACCGCGTCGATCGAGGCCTTGCCGCACAGCCCGCAGGAGCTCGTCGTATAGAAGGCGCGTGCCAGTTCCGGGTCGGGCGGCTTCACGCCGGGGGCGAGCGCCACGTCGAGCACGTTGTAGGTGTTGCCGTCTGTCAGAGCGCCTGCGGAGATGCCGGTGATCGGCGCCCCGGTGCCGGGACCGCCGCAGTGGATGGCGGAGCGGAACTGATCTCCGCGGGAGATGACGCCTTCGGAGACGAGGAAGCCGGCGGCCAACTCGACGTCGTTGCCGGGTGTGCGCATCGTGACGGCGAGAGACAGTCTCTCGACGCGGATCTCGAGCGGCTCCTCGACGGCGAGCGTGTCGGAGCGACGCACTGCTTCGGCGCCCACCGTGAGCTTGGTCACGGGGCGCCGGACGGTGATCCGGCCCATGGTTTCAGCCTACGCGTGTGGATGCGGCGGAGCTCCGATCGGTGCCCTCGGCGACGCCGGGTCACTCGCGGGTCAGAAGGGCGGCGGTGCCGGAACGGTTCAGATCTCGAGTCCGGTCTCGCCGGCCTCCGCGAGCGGCGCGTCCAGGAAGCCGATGACCACGTCGCGGACCAAGTCCGTCCGCGCCAACCCGAAGAAGTGCGTCGTGCCCGGAAAGACCGCGAGGTGGGATGCCGGAACACCGACGAAGTCGCCGTTCACATCTCCCCCGCGAAGGCGCAGGAACTCGACGGCATGCTCGAGCGAGACCATGTCGGCGTCGCCCACGGTGATGAGCGTCGGCGCCTCGATGGCGCGGATCTCGGCTGCCGTGCGGTCGGGGAACCCGCTCTCATAAGTCGCAGCGAGCTTGTCGAGCAGGCCCTGGAGGTGCTCGAGATCCGGATGCGGCGACTTCGCGAGATAAGCGTCTGCCATCGGTGTGCCGGCGATCATGTCCACGGTCATCGCGCCGACCGCATCCGCGTTGTCGGAGCCGCGCATGCCGGATGCGGCGAACGACGCCGACGAGATGATGACCTTCCGGACGCGATCCGGGTGATCGATGGCGAGGTCGAGCGCGACGCCGCCGCCGACGCTGAAACCGAAGATGTCGGCACGGCGCACGCCGAGGTGATCCAGCACGCCGAGGACGTCTCCGGCGAACGCCGTCGCGGAGAAGGGCCGATCGAGGTCGTTCGTGCGCCCGTGCCCCTGGAAGTCGACGCCGATCACTCTCCTCCTGGACGCGAAGAAGGGGATGAGTGCGCCGAACTGCTGCTCGATGTCGAACAGACCGCCGTGCAGCAGCACCAGCGGCGTGCTGTCGGTGGCACCGCCATGCACTTCGTAGTACATATGCAGGTCGCCCAGGTCGACGAAGCCGGTCTCGACGACGGGAACGGAAGATGTCTGATCCGTCATTCTTCTACCGTTGCAGAGACGGGCCGATGCCTCAACCTTGTGCGGATGCCCCCGGCCTAGGCTCCGCCGTCTGCCGACCCACCGTGCCGGCGCCGGTCCGTCGCCTCGTAGTACTGAGTGCCGAGGCGATGAACCTCGTCCTCGCCCCGCGCGCGTCGCGTCTCGTAGGTCTCGGTCTCGGGGCGTAGGAACCTCTTGATCCGAGTCCAGGTGGTGGGACGTCTGTTCATGAGCCTGCTCCCCTCGCGTGCCGTCACCGTATCAGCAGAGGTCGCGCGCAGCGTCATGATCTGGCGGGATGCGGACCCGGGTCAGGCGCGGGCATCGGCCGCTAGCCTGAAGCCATGGCCCTCCGTCCCCGCGTCGCCGCGGCTGTCCTCGCCTCGACGACGCCATGATCACGGTCGACGAGCACCTGTCGACGATCCTGGCGGCGGTGCGCCATCTGGATCAGCGGACGGTTCTGCTGTCCGACGCGCTGGGCAGCACGCTTCGCGTCGCCGTGCGCTCGGCCGTGGCTCTGCCGCTGTTCGACAACTCCGCCATGGACGGGTTCGCGGTGCACTTCGCCGACGTCGCGACCGCGAGCGCGGCATCCCCCGTCGTCCTCCGTGTCGTGGCCGATCTTCCCGCCGGCACCGCGCTGGACCCGCCCATCGGCGCGGGTGAGGCGGCCCGGATCATGACCGGGGCGCCGCTTCCGGCGAGTGCCGACACGATCGTGCCGTTCGAGGCGACGGCAGGCGGACTCGCGGACTCCCTCGACGTCGTCCGCGTGCTGCAGCCGCCGCGTGACCTGGGCGCCCATGTCCGCCGGCGCGGCGAGGACTGCGTCGAGGGTGACGAGCTCGTGGCGGCCGGAGTCGAGCTCGGACCTCTCCAGCTCGCCGCGGTCGCGGCTGCCAACGTTCCGACGGTGACCGTATCCCGCCGGCCGCGGGTTGCGGTCGTCTCGACCGGCAGCGAACTCGTCCCTCCCGGCTCGGCTCTCGCCCGCGGACAGATCCCCGAGTCGAACGCACTGCTCCTGGCAACGCTCGCGCGCGGCGCCGGGGCCGATGTCGTGCTCCGGAGCACGGTCGGCGACGTCGACGAGTACCTGCGAGCGGTGCTCACCGAGGCCGCGGCCCGAGGTGCGGATGCCGTGATCGCGTCGGGGGGCGTGAGCGCGGGTGCTTACGAGGTCGTCAAGTCCGCGATCGGGGAGATGTCCTTCTCACAGGTCGCGATGCAGCCGGGCAGACCCCAGGGCTTCGCCGCGGGACGGCCTCTGGTGTTCGGCCTGCCCGGCAACCCGGTGAGCGCCGCCGTGTCGTTCGAAGCGTTCGTCCGACCCGCCCTCCTCGCGATGCAGGGTCGTGCCGAGGTGCAGCGACGGATGCTGCGACTGCCCGCAACGACGGGCTGGCGCGTGCCGCCGGAGCGTCGGCAGTATCTGCCCATCGTCCTCGTCGACGGCGGCGTCGCACCCGCCACGACAGGAGGTTCGCACCTGGCCGGCGCACTTGCGGGTGCTGTCGGATACGCCGTCGTGCCCGCCGAGGTCGATGCGGTCTTCCGAGGCGACATCGTGGATGTCATGCTCGTTTCGTGAGCGTACGACCGTGGCTGCCGAACGCAGGCGCCTCATGAACGACATCTCGGCGATCCTCCTCGCGGGCGGACGCGGCTCACGCATGGGCGGGATCCACAAACCGCTCCTCGATGTCGGCGGGATCACCCTGCTGGATGCCGCGATCATCGCCGCCCGCGACGCGGGGTGCGACCCGATCGTCGGCGTCGGCGATTCGGCGATCGCGGTGAGCGCCTTGGCGAGCGCGATCGAGTGGATCCGCGAGGATCCACCGTACGGCGGGCCGGCCGCCGCGATCGTGACCGCACTTCCTCTGATCACCGCACCCATCACCCTCGTGCTCGCGTGTGATCTGTCGCACATCGGCGACGCGGTGCGAGTGCTCCGCGACGCGGCCTTCCAGGGTGACGGCGTCTGCCTGAACGCCGCGGGCCGGCGCCAGTGGCTGACGGGGCTGTACCGGGTCGAGGCGCTCCGTGCCGCGGGCACCGCCCTGCCGGACAAGGGCCGTGATGCCCCGGTCCGCGACCTCCTCGGCAGCCTGTCGATCACCACCGTCGCGGTGTCCGACGACCTCGCGGCCGATATCGACACGTGGGACGATCTGAACGAGGCACGAAGGAGGACTCCATGAGCGAGCACCTGCCCCCCGAAGCGCTGGATGCCTGGGCCGAAGCCCTGCGAGAGCTGTTCGGCCTCGACTCCGACGACATCCCGATTCCCATGATCCTCGATCTGGCTCGCGATGTCGCTGTGGGGGTGGCGCGGCCGGCCGCCCCGCTGAGCGCTTTCGTCGCCGGTCTGGCGGCAGGTCGTGCGGGCGGCACGCCCGAGCAGGTGCGGCGCAGCGTCGCTGAGATCACCTCGCTTGCCGACGGGTGGCGCGACGGGGGCTGATCAGGTCGTGCGCCGCTCGAGCCGCACGATGACCGACTTCGAGGTCGGGGTGCCGCTGACGTCGGCGACCGAGTCCAGCGGGACGAGCACGTTCGTCTCCGGGTAATACGCGGCGGCGTTGCCGCGCGGCGTCGAGTATGCGACGATGCGGAACTCCTCCGCCCGGCGCTCCACACCGTCGCGCCACTCCGAGACCACGTCGACGATGTCGTTCTCCGCAAAGCCGAGCTTCTGGATGTCCTTGGGGTTCACCATGATCACGCGACGCCCGCCGTGGATACCGCGGTAGCGGTCGTCCTTGCCGTAGATCGTGGTGTTGTACTGATCGTGCGAGCGCAGGGTCTGCAGCAGAAGCCGCCCGTGCGGGATGAAGGGATACTCGAGCGGGTTCGCCGTGAACAGGGCCTTGCCCGTCGCGGTGGCGAAGTTTCGACCGTCGCGGGGGCCGTTGGGCAGGAAGAGCGTGCGACCCTTCTCTATCCTGCTCTCGAAGTCGTCGAAACCCGGGATGACCGCCGCGATGTGCCGACGGATCAGGGCGTAGTCGCCTTCGAGTGCCGCCCAGTCGGCATGCGGAACCGATGACGGACGCGCGCCGTGCTCGGGTCGTCCGAGAAGAGTGTGCTCCACCGCCGGAGCGTCCGAGGGGATTCCGTCGTGCTCGGGCTGGCCGAAGTCGACCTCCGCCGCGGTCTCGCCCTCGATCTGCGGCTCGAAACGGCTGCCGGCATCCGTCCCGAACAGCTGCGCGCAGAGCCGCGCGATGATCGCCACTTCACTCAGCATGTCGTCGGCGGGCGGCACGAGCCGTCCGCGCGAGGCGTGCACGGCACTCATCGAGTCCTCCACGGTGACGCGCTGCTCGCCCCCGCCGCGCACATCGCGATCGGTGCGGCCGAGCGTCGGCAGGATGATCGCGCGCTTGCCGGTGACCACATGGGAGCGATTGAGCTTCGTGGACACCTGCACGGTGAGCTCGACGTTTCCCAGGGCCGCCTCGACGACTTTCGTGTCGGGAGTGGCCGAGACGAAGTTCCCTCCCATCGCCATGAAGACGCGGGCGCTGCCGTCGCGCATCGCGCGGATCGCCTCCACCGTGTCGTGTCCGTGCGCGCGGGGTGCGGTGAAAGCGAATTCGCGGTCGAGCGCGGCGAGGAAGTGCTCCGACGGCTTCTCGTAGATGCCCATCGTGCGGTCGCCCTGCACATTCGAGTGCCCGCGCACCGGGCAGACGCCGGCGCCGGGCCGGCCGATGCTGCCCTGCAGAAGAAGCACGTTGACGACATCCCGCAGGGTTGCGACCGCGTGCTTGTGCTGCGTGAGGCCCATGGCCCAGCAGACGATCGTCGCCTTCGAGGTGCGCACCCGTTCGGCCACACGCCGCAGCGCCTTCTCGGGCACTCCGGTCGCGGCCACCAGTTCGCGCCACGGCACCCCGGCGACCTCGGCCGCGTAGCCCGAGAAGCCGGTCGTGTGCGCTTCGATGAACTGGTGATCGAGCACGCCGCCCTCGCGGTCCTCCGCCTCCAGCAGGTGCTTTCCGATCGCCTGGAACAGCGCCTGGTCGCCACCGAGCCGGATCTGCACGAACTCGTCGGCGAGCTTCTTCCCTCCGAGGATCACGCCTCTCGGCGTCTGCGGGTTCTTGTAGCGGATGAG
>DASQLG010000125.1:0-7081 GCA_035630115.1 Microbacterium sp.
GACGCTGGCCGCGAAGCCGAAGACCCGCCCCTGCTTCTCGAAGGGCACGACCCGCTGGATGATCGTCTGCTCAGCCGCCTCGGCGATCGGCATGATCGTCATGAAGATGAGGATGCCGAGGGCGTACAGCCACCACCACTCCCGGATCGCGAACGTCATGCCGAGCACCGCGACCCCCACGTTTACCAGGAGCAGGGTACGCAGGGGACTCCTGCCGAGGCCGAACTTCGCGACCAGCAGGCCGCCGGCGATGAAGCCGATGCTGGTGATGCCGAGGATGATGCCCCAGACCTCGACCGAGAAGAGCGTCAGGCCGTAGGGGTCCATGAGCGCCATGAAGACGCCGCCCACGAGGTTGTTGAAGGTGGAGAAGAGGATGAGCGCGAGCAGGCCCGGCACGACCACGATCGCGGGGATGATCCCGCGGAAGTCGAGCCCTGCCGGGGCGACGCCCTCGACGTGCGCGATGCCGCGCTCGGGGATTCTCACGAACAGCAGGTGCACAAGGGCCAGAGCGGTGGCGGCGATCGCGATCACCACGGTCCACCCCATGCCGAGCAGTCCGATGGACAGCCCGGAGAAGACGCTCGTCACCATGAATGTGATTCCATGCACCGTGCCGACGAGGCCATTCGCTTTGTCTCGGCGATCGGCGGGAACCAGCAGCGTGACGGTCGTCGACAGGGCGATGTTGCGGAGGTTCTCGACGACCCCGCCGATGAGGATCACGCCTGCGAAGACCCAGAACCACGGGCCGCCCCAATCCACGAGCACGTCTTCGGGGAACGTCAGGTAGAGCACACCGGCGAGCAGATACGTCGCCAGGGTGATCGAGCTGGAGAGGACCATGACGGCCTTCTTCTTCATGTGATCCACGATCGCGCCGAACACGAATCCGAGCACCGCGACCAGCAGCATGTACGAGCCGCCGATGATCGCTGTGGCGAGCACCGATCGCGTCTCGAGGTATGCCCAGAAGGTCAGCGCCCACCACAGGTAGCTCGACGTGACGTTCGCCAGCGCGGTGTTGACCAGCACCTGGTGGAAACTGCGCAGCGTGCGCGGGCCGGGCGCATACTGTGCGACGAAGGATGCCGGGGTCGGCTGCGTCATGATCACCTCTGAGTGTTGCCCGCGGGAGCGAAAGTCCGCAGGGTCTAGAGTTTCAGTGGACAGCGTCCACATCCATGTTCACACCGTACACACCTGGCCGAGGAGGTGCACCGATGAGCTCGCTTGCACGCAGCTATCATCACGGCGACCTCCGACACGCACTGATCGCCGAAGCCGCGCGGCAGGCACGTGCGGGCGGACCCGCCGCGATCTCGCTGCGCGAGGTCACCCGCGCCGTCGGGGTCTCCCCCAACGCCGCGTACCGTCACTTCGCGGACCGTGACGACCTCGTCCGAGCCGCCGCAGCCGAGGCCCAGAGTGCGCTCGCGCGGGCGATCACGGCACGCGTGGCGGCGGCGCCGCCCGACCTGACCCCGGCGCTCGCGTCCATCGAGAGGCTTCGCCGTGTGGGCTTGGCCTACATCGACTTCGCGCGCACGGAGCGGGGGTGGTTCGAGCTGGCTTTCCTCACTCAGGATCCTCAGCCCAGCGAGGGCATCGTGACCCTCGACGCCGAGGTCGTCGCCCCGTTCCAGCTGCTGCTGGACACCCTCGACCGGATGGTCCAGACCGGAGCCCTCGCGCCGCAGCGGCGCCCCCTCGCCGAATGGGCGTGCTGGTCGTCGGTGCACGGCTTCGCCGACATCGCCGCCCACGGGCCCGTCCGATGGCAGCCCGACGATGTGGTCGACGCCCTGGCCGAGGCCGTGGTCGAGGCCACGATCGCCGGGGTGCGCGGCACCTCTGCTCCTCCCGACGAGCCGGCCTGATCGCCTGACGTCTCGTGCGGGACGGTGCTCGGCGCTACCGTGGAGGACGTGACCGCTCCGATCGATCCCACGTCCACGTCCGCCTGGGGAGAGCTCCTCGCCCACCGGGATTCATTCACCCCCGACCTGCGCGGGTGGTTCGCGACAGACACCGAGAGGGTGCAGCGACTGAGCTTCCCGCTCGGCGACCTGCACGTGGACCTGTCGAAGAACCTGGTGACCGACGATATCCTCGCGTCGCTCCTGAAGCTCGCCGAGCAGACCGGTGTCGGCGCGCGGTACGCAGACATGCTCGCCGGCGCGCACATCAACACGACCGAGGACCGCGCCGTGCTCCACACCGCTCTGCGCCGCCCGGCGGGCGCCTCGCCGGCGCTCGTGGTGGACGGGCAGGACATCGACGCGGACGTGCACAAGGTGCTCGACGAGGTCTCCGCGTTCGCCGAGCGCGTGCGCTCGGGCGAGTGGCGGGGCGTGACGGGCAAGAAGGTCACGCACGTCGTGAACATCGGCATCGGCGGGTCGGATCTCGGCCCGGTGATGATCTACGAAGCGCTCAAGCCTTACGCGGATGCCGGCATCGAGGCGCTCTTCGTGTCCAATATCGACCCCACCGACATCGCGCAGACGACCTCGGATCTCGATCCCGAGACGACGCTGTTCATCGTCGCGTCCAAGACGTTCACAACGCTCGAGACACTCACCAACGCGCGCCTCGCCCGTGACTGGCTGTGGACCGAGCTCGAAGCGATCGAGGCGATCGACGGAACCGCATCATCGCGCACCGGCGCCGTGGCCCATCACTTCGTCGCGGTTTCGACCGCGCTCGACAAGGTCGCGGAGTTCGGCATCGACCCGACGAACGCGTTCGGGTTCTGGGACTGGGTGGGCGGGCGCTACTCCGTGGACTCCGCCATCGGGCTGTCGCTCGCGATCGCCCTCGGTCCCGGTGTCTTCCATGAGCTCCTCGGCGGGTTCCACGACGTCGACGAGCACATGCGCACGGCGCCGCTCGAATCCAACGTGCCGGTCATGATGGGGCTGCTCAACATCTGGTACGTGAACTTCCTCGGCGCTCAGTCGCACGCGGTGCTCCCCTACGCCCAGCAGCTGCATCGCTTCGCGGCCTACCTGCAGCAGCTGACCATGGAATCGAACGGCAAGTCCGTGCGCTGGGACGGCACGCCTGTCACCACCGACACCGGCGAGGTGTTCTGGGGCGAGCCCGGCACGAACGGCCAGCACGCGTTCTATCAGCTGATCCACCAGGGAACCCGCCTGATCCCGGCCGACTTCATCGCGTTCGTGAACCCGGCCTACCCGCTCGACGACGACGGACGCGACGTGCACGGACTGTTCCTGGCGAACTTCCTCGCGCAGACCAAGGCGCTCGCCTTCGGAAAGACGGCCGACGAGGTCGAGTCGGAGGGCACGACCGGCCCGCTGGTGGCCGCCCGCACCTTCGCCGGCAACCGCCCGACGACGTCGGTCTTGGCGGCATCCCTCACTCCGCGCGTTCTGGGTCAGCTCATCGCGCTCTACGAGCACATCACCTTCACGCAGGGCGTGATCTGGGGCATCAATTCCTTCGACCAGTGGGGCGTCGAACTCGGCAAGCAGCTCGCACTCCAGATCGCTCCGGCGATCGAGGGGGATGCCGAGGCGCTGGCCGCGCAGGATGCGTCCACCCGCGCGCTCCTGGAGTACTACGCCGCGCACTGCGACGTCTGAGTCCTCGCCTCAGCCGTAGAACTCCCCGACCGGAACCGCGACCGGCAGGACGTTGCCGGGCTGGGCGAGCGGGCACGCCCATGCCGGGTCGTACGCGCACGACGGGTTGTACGCGAAGTTGAAGTCGAGCACGAGCGTGCCGCGCACGGCATCCGATCCCAGGTCGGCTCCCTTGATCGTGTCGATCAGGTATCGCCCTCCGCCGTAGGTTCCGCCCGGCCGGCCGGCGAGCGCATCGTGCATGGGAACGAACAGACCGCCGGCATACGTCGTCAGCCGCCAGACGTCGAGGGTGCCGGCATCCGGGATCTCGACCACGCCGACCCGCTCGAAAGGGATGATTCCATCGGTCGCACTCGCGAATTCGAACCCGCCCGGATCAGTGGGCATGATCGGAAGCTCGAAGCGCCAGGCCGCATCGTAGGGCGCGATCGGAAGACCCTCGAACAGCACGCGATCGTCGTCGAGCAGAGGTGTGGCCGGATGCCGCGCCATCAGGTCGTCGCGCTCGATGCGCCACAGCTCGTGCGCATCCTCCGGGTCGTCCTGCGCGCGGACGGCGTCGTAGAGCGCGAAGACGCGGCGGCGCCAGTCCGCGATCTCGAGAGCAGTCCGGGCGGTGGCCATCGGCCCAGGCTACGCGGGGGCGTCGGCGACGAGCTCGGGCTCCACGGCCAAGGCGTCGAGGTATGCCCGGTGCCGGAGCAGGAACGCTCGCTCGTCGAGCTTCTTGCGACGAAGCCAGCCGGTGACCTCGGCGTTGGACTTGCTGGCGTTGCACGACCGGCACGCCGGAACGATGTTCTCCACCGTGTAGCGCCCGCCGCGTGAGAGCGGCAGCACGCAATCCCGCTGCAGCGGCAACCCCGCCGCACCGCAGTATGCGCACCCGCCCCACGCAACGCGGATCTGCGACCACTGCAACGGGGTCAGGTCGTTGTCCGCGGCGTCCATCCGACGCTTGCGCTTGCGCGACGCACGCGCGCGGCGGGACTGACTGACGGCCATGCTCGCCAGCGTAGGACCGCGCTCGCGTGACGGCGGGATGCCGCTCCGGACGTCAGCGCGTCTTGACCACGGTGAACAGGATCACCGAGTCCTCGATGGCCTCCAGCGAATGAAGCCCATCCGGAATCGTCAGCAGATCGCCGACCGAGCCGTTCCACGATGCATCGCCGAATCTGAGCAGCACGCGCCCGGTGAGCACCTGCACCGTCGCCTCGCCCGGGTTCTCGTGCGCCGAGAGCTCCTCACCGGCGCGGAGGGCCATGACGGTCTGGCGCAGCTGACGCTCGTGACCGCCGACCACGGTCTTCGCGCTGCGGCCGTTCGAGGAGTCGATCGCATGGCCGAGTTCGTGCCGGGCGAGGGCGATCAACGAGGTCTTCTGCATGGCCGGGCCCTTCTCGAGGCGGCAGCGCCTCGCTGATCCCCACGGTAGTCCTGTTCGCCGATCGGGTGCACGGCACGACCCCTGACCAGGACTTTCCGCGTCACGCCTCCCACGGTTCTGCCAGGCGGTGCCGGGGTTTCGTCCAGACGAAGCACGCAGACTCGGTAGTTCGCGCCGACCCGACGGCGCACCGCGCCGCCATGCGCCGACGCCAGACACTTCAGGAAGACACCTCCCCCCATGCTCCATGCCCAGGATTCTCGCCGCGCCCGCCGTGCGGCCCGCACCCGCCGCACCCGCACCATCGGCACGGTCGTCGCGATCAGCCTTCTCGCCGTGGCGGGTCTGGGCGCCACCGCGCCGGCATTCGCCGTCCAGACGGCTGCCACGCCCGGAACCGCGGCCGTCGCCGTCATCGGACCGGACGCTGAAACCCTGCACGAGATCTCGGACGACGCCCAGTCGTCTCTGGATGCCGCCCGCGACGCCCTGACCGTGGCCGCACGGGTGACGGCCGACATCGCCGCGGCCGGCCTCGACGTGGGCGTGCCGGACACGACGATCGACACGGCACACCTCCGCGACGGCATCGACCGCCTGTCCGCGTTCGACATCATGCCCGCGCTCCTGCTGTCGGGCATCACGGCAGACACGGTGAGCGAGACGCGACAGGTGCTCGCGCACGCCGAACGTCTGCGCGACGGACTTGCCGCCGCTGAGGCGCAGAAGGCCGCCGAAGAGGCGGCAGCGCAGGCCGCGGCAGAAGCGGCCGCGCAGGCGCAGCGCGACGCCGAAGCCGCCGCGGCAGCGGCGGTGGCACTGGCCAACGCCAACACCCCCGAGGGCGCTCAGGCGACCGCGCGGCAGCTGGCCTCGGGCAGCTACGGCTGGGGCGAGGGCGAGTTCTCCTGCCTCATGTCGCTGTGGACCAAGGAGTCCGGCTGGAACTACCAGGCCTACAACGACTCCAGCGGTGCAACCGGCATCCCGCAGGCGCTCCCGGGCAGCAAGATGGCCAGCGCCGGGTCGGACTGGCAGACGAACGCCACGACGCAGATCGCGTGGGGACTGGACTACATCTCTGCCGTCTACGGATCGCCATGCAGCGCGTGGGGTCACTCGCAGGCCACCGACTGGTACTGACGCTGAGCCGCTGGGTCAGGGCGATTCCTCGCACCTCACTCCGTGGTGAAGACCAGCTCGATCTCCGCCGCGCACGACCCGTCGACGGGAGCCGACGGATCGTCGAGGAACGCGAACATGACGTCTTTCGCACACTGCGATTTGTCAAGCACATCGTGCCCGGTGAAGGGGAACTCCACGACCTGCACGTTCGACAGGTGCGGCGTCACCGCTTCGACCCACGGGGGTGCGGTTGCCGCGTCGAACATGCCCTCCATGAGCAGCACGTCGAGATCGCTGACGGCGGGATCGCCGAGGTCTGGCCGGTCGGGCACGTCCCAGACGGGGCATTGCTGGAACAGGCGTCCTTGCTTGGGCTGTACCGCGAATACCGCGTCGGGGAACTCGGGCAGCACCTCCTTGGACCGCGCGAGGTATGCCGATTCGGTCGTGAGGTTCGCACTCTCGCCGCAGAAAATGGTCATCGCGAGACCCCAGCCACCCAGGCCGAGGAAGAAGTCGGGTGTCTGAAGCGCCAGCATCGCTTCGACCGTGGACGCCGTATCGCCGTTCGCCATGTCATCGATCATCTTGGGCACGCCCGACGCATCGCCTCGCTCGCTTGCCATGATGATGGCGTACAGGAACGGGAAGGCGTCGATGTTGACGATGACCGGCTGGCCCGCGGAATCCGTCGTCTCCACCACCTCGGGCGTCGCGGCCAGCCGGTCCACCGTTGCGAAGAAGTCGGCCTCGAGGTCGGGATACGCCGCAGCGCACGACGGCTGAGCGGCGCATGCCTCGAGTATCGCGCGGAACGAGCTCGCGGGGGCGGACCACCAGTCTTCGGCGATGTTCACGTTCGGGGGCGACACCGAATCGAGCACGACGCTGCGGATGCCTTCGGGGTGATCGCGCAAGTACGACAACGCGAGCCGCGATCCGTAGGAGA
>DASQLG010000126.1:0-5005 GCA_035630115.1 Microbacterium sp.
GGGCGAGATCGTCGGTCTCGCGGGCCTGGTCGGCTCTGGGCGCTCCGAGATCATCGAGACCGTTTACGGAGCGCGCAAGGCCACGGCCGGCACGGTTTCCGTAGGAGGCAAGAAGCTGCGGCGCGGTTCGGTCGTGTCAGCGGTGGAAGCCGGGATCGGACTGTCACCCGAGGAACGCAAGAGCCAGGGCCTTGTGCTCGATGAGCCGATCTTCGTCAACGTGACCCTGTCATCGGTCTCCCGGTTCGCCAAGGCCGGATTCCTCGACGAGCGCGCCGAGCGCAAGGTGGCGAGCGAGCAGATCGAGGCGCTCGAGCTTCGCCCGGCCAACCCCGATCGTCCGGCCCGGACGCTGTCGGGCGGCAACCAGCAGAAGATCCTTCTGGCCCGCTGGCTCGTGCACGGCACGCGCGTGCTGCTGCTGGACGAGCCCACGCGCGGCGTGGACGTCGGCGCCCGCGCCGAGATCTACGCGCTCATCAGACGACTCGCCGCGGCCGGCAACGCCGTGGTGATCGTCTCGAGCGAGATCGAAGAGGTGCTCGGTCTCGCCGATGCCGTCCTCATCATCTCGGACGGGCGCGTTCTCCAAACCCTTCCCGCCTCCCAGATCGACGAGCACGGTGTGCTCGACCTCGTCATGAAAGGAACTGCCGCATGAGCGAGCCACTAACCAGCGGGGACCTGGGCGGTCCGCCCACCTCCGTGAACGCCCCTTCGGGCCGCAACAGCGAGAAGACGGGTCTGCAGAAGATCATGTCCGGCTCGGTCGGGCGCAACCTCGGACTCGTCCTCGCGCTGCTGCTCCTCGTGATCGTGGGCGCCGTGACCGCGGGTGAGAGCTTCACCACCTTCAGCAATGCGCTGGTGATCCTCCGCCAGGCTTCGATCATCGGTGTCGTCAGCATCGGCATGACCCTGGTCATCATTGCGGGCGGTATCGATCTGTCCGTGGGTTCGGTGATGGGCCTCGCCTCGATCGTGGCGACCCTGGCGGCGATCCAGGATCTCGCCGACCAGACGCACTGGATCGTGATGATCGTGATCGCGCTCGCGGTCGGCCTCGGCGCGGGCTTGATCAACGGCGTCGTGATCGCCTACGGCAATGTCGTCGCGTTCATGGCCACCCTCGCGATGCTGGTCGCCGCCCGCGGGCTCGCCGAGATCCTCGCCGAGCGGCGCACGCTCATCGTCGAAGACCGCGGATTCGTCAGCTTCATGAATTCCGACCTCATCGGCGTCGACGTCCTGATCTGGATCTTCGCGATCGTCGCCGCGCTCGGCTGGGTGATTCTCAACCGCACGACGTTCGGTCGCCGCACGGTCGCCATCGGCGGCAATCGCGAGGCCGCCCGGCTCGCGGGCATCAACGTGAAGCGCCACACGATGTGGCTGTACGCGATCGCCGGCCTGTGCGCGGGCATCGGCGCCGTCATGATCCTCGGGCGCACGACGGCCGGCAGCTCGACGCACGGTCAGCTGTTGGAGCTCGACGTGATCGCCGCGGTCGTCGTCGGCGGCACGCTGCTGGTCGGCGGGCGGGGCACGATCACCGGCACCGTCTTCGGGGTGCTGATCTTCGCCACCCTGACGAACGTGTTCGTCCAGAACAACCTGACATCCTCGGTGCAGGCGGTGGCCAAGGGCATCATCATCGTGGTCGCGGTGCTGCTCCAGCAGCGGTTCGCCAAGCCCGG
The DNA here is from genome assembly GCA_035630115.1 of Microbacterium sp. Lineage (GTDB taxonomy): Bacteria > Actinomycetota > Actinomycetes > Actinomycetales > Microbacteriaceae > Microbacterium. The sequence goes on from DASQLG010000126.1 coordinate 1,698, forward strand.
CGGTCGAGAATAGTGACCTCGTCGCGCTGCGCTCCAGCTCGGCGCGGAGCGCGACGACAGCCTCGAGGCCGAAGCCGGCACGTCGACGTGACTGAGCGGACATCGGCCGACTCGGCCGCCTGAGTGAGTGGAACGTGCAATGGGTCTGGAGACCGCATCCGCCGGAACGGGCGTGTCGGAGCTGTTCCAGCTGCTCCGTGACGGAGTTCCGCGAACACGCGCGCAGCTCGCGAAGTCGACGGGGCTCGCGCGGTCGACGATCGCCGTGCGCGTCGACGAGCTGATGCGAATGGGCCTGGTGACCCCGGTCGCCGAGGCCGCGTCGACCGGTGGCCGCCCTCCCTCGCAGTTCGCCCTGAACCCCGGCGCGCGCGTCGTCGTGGCAGCCGACATCGGCGCGTCGCACGCGACCGTCGCGATCACCGATCTCGGAGCGACGATCCTCGCCGAGCGCACCGAGCCGCTCGACATCACCCTCGGCCCGGTGCCGGTGCTGTCGTGGACGCTGGAGACCGCCCTTGCGCTCCTCGCCGAGACCGGACGCGCGCCGCGTGACATCGCTGCGATCGGAATCGGCGTGCCCGGACCCGTGGAGTTCTCCACCGGCCGCCCGGTCAATCCGCCGATCATGCCCGGCTGGGATCGATTCGACATTCCCGGCTGGGTGCGTCAGCACCTGGAGGCCGCGGTCCTCGTCGACAACGACGTGAACATCATGGCGCTGGGCGAACGCGCGACCGCCTGGCCCGGCACCGAGCACCTCATGTTCGTCAAGATCGCGACCGGCATCGGCGCGGGGGTCATCTCCAGCGGCCAGCTGCTGCGCGGTGCCCAGGGCGTCGCGGGAGATATCGGACACGTCCGCGTCGCGCGCGGCTCCGACGTGCCGTGCAGCTGCGGCAACCGCGGATGTCTCGAGGCGCTCGCATCGGGGCCTGCGATCGCCCGCGAACTGCGCGGGCAGGGAGTGGATGCCGCGAACGGGAACGACGTCGTCGATCTCGTCAAGCACGGCAACATCGACGCGATCCAGGCGGTGCGCCAGGCCGGTCGCGACATCGGCGAGGTGCTGACGGCGTGCGTCAGTCTGATGAACCCGTCGGTCATCGCGATCGGCGGTTCGATGGCGCGAGTCGGAGAGCATCTGATCGCAGGGGTGCGCGAGGTCGTCTACACGCGGTCGACGCCGTTGGCGACCGAGCACCTGTCGATCGTGCAGTCCTCTGCGGCCGAGAACGCCGGCGTGCGCGGGGCGAGCATGCTCGCGATCGAGCACGCGCTGTCGCCGGCCGCACTGCACATGCTCGTCACCGCGTGACGCCGGCGCTCACCCGCGCGCCGCTTAGGCTGAACGCATGCACGGCGAATACAAGGTGCCCGGAGGCAAGCTGGTCGTCGTCGACCTCGAACAGCGCGACGGCAGGATCGCCGGGTTCCGCCTCGCCGGAGACTTCTTCCTCGAACCCGACACCGCCCTCGACGACATCAACGCCGGGGTCGAAGGTCTGCCGATCGAGACGGATGCCGCTGCCATCGCGGCCGCCGTGCGCGCGGCCCTTCCCGACGGCGCTCAGCTGCTCGGCTTCACCCCCGAGGCCGTGGGCACGGCGGTGCGACGTGCGCTGGTGACAGCACCCGGGTGGCGCGACTTCGACTGGGAGATCGTCCACGAGAAGCCGGTCTCGCCGCGCATGAACCTGGCACTCGACGAAGTGCTGACCAGCCGCGTCGGCGACGGGAGACGGCGTCCGACACTGCGTCTGTGGGAATGGGACGAGTCGGCGGTCGTGATCGGCTCCTTCCAGTCGTACCGCAACGAGGTGGATCCCGAAGGCGCCGCCCGGCACGGTTTCGACGTCGTCCGGCGCATCTCGGGCGGCGGCGCGATGCTCATGGGCGCGAACTCGATCGTCACGTACTCGCTCTATGTCCCGGCATCCCTCGTCGCGGGAATGACCTTCGCGGATTCGTACGCGTTCCTCGACGACTGGGTGCTGCAGGCGCTGCGCTCACTCGGGATTGAGGCGACGTACCAGCCGCTCAACGACATCGCCTCACCGCAGGGCAAGATCGGCGGCGCCGCCCAGAAACGACTCGCGAACGGCGGCGTGCTGCACCACGCGACGCTCAGCTATGACATGGACGGTCAGGTCATGACGGAGGTGCTGCGCATCGGCCGCGAGAAGCTCAGCGACAAGGGCACGGTGTCGGCGGCCAAGCGCGTCGACCCTCTGCGCCGCCAGACCGGGCTGCCGCGAGAGGCGATCATCGCGCGGTTCATCGACACGTTCGCCAATCTGTACGGCGCGGTGCCGGGCAGCATCACCGAGGACGAGTACGCCGAGGCGGAGGCTCTGGTCGAGTCGAAGTTCGCGACCGACCCCTGGCTGTACCGGGTGCCGTGAGCGCACCAGGTGCCGTGAAGCGCGGTGCGGTGACCATCCACCAGGGTGACAATCTCGCCGTCTGCGCCGGGTTCGCCGAAGGGTCCTTCACGCTCATCTATCTCGACCCGCCCTTCAACACCGGCCGCGTGCAGGGCAAGGCGCTGGAGACGGCCCGCTTGCCCGCGACCGATGGTCCGCCCGGTCGGCGCGGATTCCACGGCCGCGAGTACGAGCGCCTCCGGGGCGACCTGCGCACGTACGACGACCGGTTCGACGACTACTGGGGCTTCCTGGAGCCGCGGCTCGTCGAGGCGTGGCGCCTGCTCGCGGACGACGGGACGCTGTACGTGCACCTCGACTACCGCGAGGCGCACTACGCGAAGGTGCTGATGGACGCGCTGTTCGGCCGCGACCGGTTCCTGAACGAGCTGATCTGGGCGTACGACTACGGGGCGAAGACCCGCAGGCGCTGGCCTACCAAGCACGACACGATCCTCGTGTACGTGAAAGACCCGTCGAGCTACTGGTTCGACTCAGAGGCGGTCGACCGCGAGCCCTACATGGCTCCCGGCCTCGTCACCCCCGAGAAGGCCGAGCGCGGCAAGCTCCCCACCGACGTCTGGTGGCACACGATCGTCCCCACGAGCGGCCGCGAGAAGACCGGATATCCGACGCAGAAGCCGGAGGGCATCCTGCGCCGCATCATCCAGGCGTCCAGCCGCCCGGGCGATCGCGTGCTCGACTTCTTCGCCGGCAGCGGCACGACGGGCGCGGTCGCGTCGGCGCTCGGACGCACCGCGGTGCTGGTCGACGACAACCCCGAGGCGATCGCGGTGATGAAGAGTCGGATGCCGCACGCGACCGTGATCGAGTCCGCAAGCTCCTAATCTGGAGCAATGCGATTCGGAACCTTCATCCCCC
>DASQLG010000127.1:0-10296 GCA_035630115.1 Microbacterium sp.
GTTCCCCGGGTTCGTGCCCGCATACATCCGCCCGCAGTTCGCCGAGGGGCGCGGCCCGTTCCGCTGGGTGGCGCTGTCGGGTGACCCCGAGGACATCCGCAAGACCGACGAGGCCGTCAAGGCGCTGTTCCCCGACAACGCGGGACTCGTGCGGTGGCTCGACAAGGCCGGCGACACCGTCCACTTCGAGGGGCTGCCCGCGCGCATCTGCTGGCTCGGCTACCAGGAGCGCCACCTCGCGGGTCTGAAGTTCAACGAGATGGTGGCCTCGGGCGAACTCGCCGGACCCATCGTGATCGGCCGCGACCACCTCGACGCCGGCTCGGTCGCGTCGCCGTACCGTGAAACCGAGGCGATGGCCGACGGCTCCGACGCGATCGCCGACTGGCCGCTGCTGAATGCGCTGCTCAACACCGCATCAGGCGCCTCCTGGGTCTCGATCCACCACGGGGGAGGCGTCGGCATCGGGCGCAGCATCCACGCCGGCCAGGTCACCGTCGCGGACGGAACCGACCTCGCCGCCGAGAAGCTCGCGCGCGTGCTCACGAACGACCCCGGCACCGGAGTGATGCGTCACGTCGACGCGGGCTACGACCGCGCGAAAGAGGTCGCCCGCGAGCGCGGCCTGAAGGTGCCGATGCTGTGACACCCTCCACGCTGATCACGAACATCGGCGAACTGACGACCAACGTCGCCGCGCCCGGCGACCCGTGCGGGACGATCCGCGACGCGGCCGTTCTGATCGAGGGCGGCCGCATCGCCTGGGTCGGACACGCCGCCGACGCCGAGAAACACCATTTGGGACGAGACACCACGCAGCCCACGATTTCTCAGCCGAAAAGTGGTTTGTCGAGCGCGGCGGTGGTGGATGCCGGAGGCAGGGCCGTCATCCCGGGGTTCGTCGACTCGCACACCCACCTCGTGTTCGGCGGCGACCGGGCGGACGAGTTCGAGGCGCGGATGACCGGTACGCCGTATGCCGCGGGCGGCATACGGCGAACCGTCGCGGCGACCCGGGCGGCGAGCGACAACGAGTTGCGCCGACGGCTCGCCGGATTCGTCGCCGAGCTCCGCGCCCAGGGAACGACGACGTTCGAGGTGAAGACCGGGTACGGGCTCACCGTGCGCGATGAGGCGCGGCTCGCGCGCCTGGCGGCGGAGGTGACGCCCGAGGTCACGTTCCTCGGCGCGCACGTCGTCCCGGCCGAATACGCCGAGCGCCGCGCTGAGTACGTCGACCTCGTCTGTGCGGAGATGCTGCACGCGTGCGCGCCGCACGCCCGGTGGATCGACGTGTTCTGCGAAGTCGGAGCGTTCACCGCCGAGGAGAGCCTGCGGATCCTCGGTGCCGGGATCGCGGCCGGACTTCTCCCGCGCGTGCACGGCAACCAGCTCGGATTCGGCGCGGGTGTGCGGCTCGCGGTCGCCGTGGGTGCGGCATCCGTCGACCACTGCACCTACCTCGACGACGAGGACGTCGCCGCGCTCGCGGCGAGCGACACCGTGGCGACGCTGCTGCCCGGGGTCGAGTTCTCCACCCGCCAGCCGTACCCCGATGCTCGACGGCTGATCGACGCGGGCGTGACGGTCGCGCTGGCGAGCGACTGCAATCCCGGCTCGAGCTTCACGAGCTCGATGCCGCTCATGATCGCGCTCGCGGTGCGCGAGATGGGCATGACCACCGCGGAGGCCGTCTGGGCGGCGACGGCCGGCGGCGCTCGCGCACTGCGACGGGACGACGTCGGCGGCATCGCCTCCGGCATGCGTGCGGATCTGGTGCTGCTTGACGCGCCGACCCGCACTCACCTCGCCTATCGGCCCGGCGTGCCGCTCGTGCACACCGTGTGGCGCGACGGCGCACCTGCCTGAGCGCAGCCAGGATGCCGGCAGCCGCGGCGCGTAACTCCTTCGATCTGCCTCGCCGCCGGCGGGACCGCACCGTGATTTCGCCCGCACCGCCGCCCAGCACCGCGGACCGAAGGAGTTATGCACCCGCCTCGGCCGCGTACACACGCGCGCCGGGTTCAGCGCGGACTGTCGAAGGTCCAGTCCGCCGGCGCGAGCGAGTCGACGGCGTCCCAGTCGTCTTCGTCCCAGGTGAAGGTCGCGACGGCGCACGTCGGCATGTGTCCGATCTCGCCCTCTGACAGCCGCTCCGCGAGAGCGCTCATCCCCGGGTCATGAGCCACCACCATGAGGCGTCGCGCAGAGCTTCCGGCCGCCTTTTCCCACAGCGTGCTCCCGGGAGCGCCGTAGAGTTCCGCATCGAGGTCGACGGCCACGTCGAATTGCGCCGCGAAGGCCTCGGCCGTCGTCCGCGCGCGCAGCGCGGTGCTCGAGAGGATCACCTCGGGGCGGAAGTCGGTCTCGGCGAGCGCCCGCGCCATGCGCGGCGCATCCCGGATGCCGCGACTGTTCAGCGGCCGGTCGTGGTCGTCGAGGCTCGGGTCACCCCAGTCGGACTTCGCGTGCCGCACCAGAACGAGTCGGATCATGCGCGTATCCCCAATCCCGCAAGCAGTTCGAGCACGCACAGCGCGGCGAGCCGCACGGTGCGCTGGTCAGGTGCGTCTGCGGTCGCGTCGACCTCGACGATATCGGCCGAAACCAGGCGCGCATCGGATGCCGCAGCCCGCACCAGCGCGCGCAGCTCCCACGCGGCGAGCCCGCCCGGAACACTGGCCGGGCACCCGGGAGCGACCGAGCGATCGCAGACATCGACGTCGATGTCGAGATGGATGCCGCCGCTCGAGCCCGCCCCGGCGACCGCGAGCGCCTCGGCCATGACGTCGGCCGCGCCCCGGCGGCGCGTGTCGTCGAGTCCGATCACCGTGATGCCGTAGTCGGCGGCGCGGCGTGCGTACGCGACCGAGTTGGCGAAGTCGGCGATCCCGATCTGCGCGATGCGCCGGGGCTCGAACCCGTCCTCGATCAGTCGCCGCACCGGAGAGCCGTTGGATACCCCGTCGCGCAGATCGAAGTGCGCGTCGAGCGTGATGAGCCCGCTCACCCCGACCCCCTGGGCGACCCCGTAGGTGGCGCTGTTGTCTCCGCCGAGGGCGACGAGCAGACGCGATCGCGCCGCCGCCCGAGCCGCCCGCTCCCGCACCGCGGCCTCGCCATCGGGCCCATCCGGCTCGGCCACGTCACCGGCATCCGCAATCCGCAGCGCCCCCAGGTCGACGGTGCCCGCCATGATCGCCGGACTGTAGCGGCGGAGGGCATCGCGCACGGCGGCGGGCGTCTCGTGCGCGCCGGTGGGCGAGAGCGAGGTGCGCCATGCCGGCACCCCGAGCAGGCACAGATCGACCTCTCCCTCGAGGGACTCGAGCGCGGGCCAGTCGCCCGCTCGGGGCCAGAGGTCGTCGTGTGAGAGAGCCACACCCCGACGCTACTCCGATGGACCCCGGTTCAGACCGAGACGTACACCCATGCGGCGCGGCCGCTTTGCAGGCTCACCTCGACGCGACGGTAGAGCTCGACCTCGTATTCGTCTGCGGCGTCGAGCTCGTTCTCGGTCACCCAGAGCACCTTTCCGGTGACCTTGTCGAGCGTGTTGCCCGTCGAGCGCACGATCGGGTGCACGGAGTGGCCCGACAGGTCGACCACGCGCGGATCGTCGATTTCCGCGTAGTCGACGGTGAAGCCGGGAAGGGCGTCGTCTTCGTCCGCGACGAGGCGCCCGAAGGTGTCGAGTTGCACTTCGGGGTTCTGGAGGGTGCCATAGCTGAAGAGCAGCTGGTCGGGGCTGTCGGCCACGCACTCAGGCTACCGCCGGGGCCCGCCGCGACCGAGGAGTCCGTCACACTGCGTCCAAGTGTTCACATGCCGGAAATGTGGGCCTCTCAGCCGAGCAGCGCGTGGGCGATCGTGTAGATCAGAAGGCCCGCCAGGGCTCCGACGATCGTGCCGTTGAGCCGGATGTACTGCAGGTCGCGGCCCACCATGAGCTCGATCTTCTCGGTGGTCTCCTCGGCGTCCCACCGCTCGACCGTGTCGGTGATGATCGAGGCGATGTCGTGCCGGTACCGGTCTACGAGGAAGACGGCGCCATCGGTCACCCAGCCGTCGACGCGGCTCTGCAGGGCGGCATCCGTCGTCAGGCGTGCGCCGACCTCGCTCAGCGCCTGCGCGGCTTGACGTCGCAGGCCGCTCTCCGGGTCGGCGAGGGACTCCAGCAGCCCGGCCTTCGCGGTGTTCCAGGCTTCGGCGGCGAGCTCCCGCACGCGCGGGCTGTCGAACAGCGTGGCCTTGGTCTCTTCGAGGCGCGCCATGGTCGCCGGGTCGTGCTGCAGGTTCTCGGCCAGGCGATGCAGATAGCCGTCGATCGCACGGCGAGCCGGATGCTGCGGGTCGGCGCGCACGGCGGCGACGAACTTCACGGCCTCGTTGTAGACCGTGTCGTCGACCAGGCGGGAGGCGACTGAGGGTACCCACGCCGGAAGGCGTCGCGACACCAGGCCCGAGAAGGACGGCTGATTGCTCGCCAGCCACGCGCCGATGGTGTCGATGGCGAGCTCGACCGTGCCGTGGTGGGCTCCTGAATCGACGATCCGGCCCAGCCACCCGCCGAGCGGCGGACCCCACTCGGGCTCGATGAGGTGCTTGCGGGCGAGGTCCTCGATGACATCGTTGACGTCGTCGTCGCTCAGAGCGCGCAGCACTCCGGCGGCCATGAGCGATGCCTCCGCGCCCACGCGCTCCGCGTGTGCGGGCACACGCAGCCACTCGCCGAGCTTCGCGGCGATCGCGGTCTCCTCGAGCTTCGTGCGCACGACATCACCGCGGAGGAACTCGGTCTCGACGAACTCGCCGAGGTTCTGGCCGATCTCGTCCTTGCGGGTCGGGATGATCGCGGTGTGCGGGATGGGGATGCCGAGCGGATGCCGGAACAGGGCCGTCACCGCGAACCAGTCGGCCAGCGCACCGACCATGCCGCCCTCCGCGAACGCGCGGACGTAGGCGAGGGCGGGGTACTGCTCCTGGAAGGCGAACGCGAAGACGAACAGCACCGCCATGAACACCAGCGCGCCCAGCGCCACGCCCTTCATGACGCGCAGGCCGTGGCGGCGCTCCTGGTCGGCGGGGCTCAGCAGAGCGGTGGGAGTGCGCGCCATGCCCGTCATCCTCGCACGGACGCGGCGTCGCCGAGCCCGGTTGACAATGCGTCGAACCAGTCGCGTGCGTGCTCGTGCGAGCGCAGGCCGTACTCCAGCGTCGCGCGCTGGAAGCGGAAGACCTCGGCGTACTCCGACGGTACGTCGGTGGCATCCAGCGCCCGCTCGACGGCCTGCAGTTCGCCGAGGTCGGCGTCGATGCGGGCACGGATGCCGTCGATCACATCTCTGCGCGAAGCTTCGTCCTCGAGCAGGCCGAGGAAGAAGGTCTTCGACAGCGCCGTCGTCTCGAGGTCGCCTCCGACCACGGGTTCGTGCATCCACGCCCGCCACGCCGTGATCCCGGCATCCGTGACGGTATAGGGCTTTCGACCGCGGCCATCGGCCGTCGCCTCATCGACGGTGACGAGTCCTCGCTCGAGAAGCTGGCGGAGCGCCCGCTGGATGCTCCCGAAGCTGGCGCTGTAGAAGAGCGAGACGCCCTGAGTGAACTGCCGCTGCACGGCGTACAGCGACAGGGGGCCGTGCAGCATCAGCAGCCCGAGGATGACGTATTGCATGGCGCCTCGCGTTCCGATATACCTAGGAGAGATAACTAAGGGGTATATCTGTGAGTGATGTTGCGGTCGATCTTCGCACGCGCGAGCGGCTCATCGCCGCCATGACCGGCACGATGGCCACGGCTGATCGCGCCCGCGAGCCGCACCTTCCTGCAGGGCAGGTGCTCGTTCGCGCGCCGGGCTTGGAGTTCGCCTCGGGTGACCGCCGACGCCGGTTCCACGCGGCCAGTGTCGGCAAAGCCATGACGGCGACGCGCGCCTATCAGCTCGCCGAGACGGGCCGCCTCGACCTCGACGCGCCGGTCACGGGCCTCCTTCCCCGGGCGGACCTGCGGGGATTGTTCGTCCGCAGCGGCCTCGACCACGCCGGTGAAGTCACGCCCGCGCAGCTTCTGACGCACACGAGCGGCGTGGCCGACTACTTCGAGGGTCGCGCGGCGGGCGCACCTCGGTTCGCTCAGCTGCTCCGGGCCGAGCCCGACCGCACCTGGACTCCGACCGACCTGCTCGCCTACAGCCGCGAGCACCAGCACCCCGTCGCCGCGCCTGGGCGCCGATTCTCGTACTCCGACACCGGCTTCGTCCTCCTCGGTCGCATCATCGAAGAGGTGGGAGAGGCTCCGCTCGGTCAGCAGCTGCATGAAGGCGTGTTCGGACCCGCGGGGATGAGCGACTCGTGCCTGATGTTCCACACCGTCCCCGGCGGTGGGGCGTCCACGTCAGCGGACCCCGCGGCGCAGCTGGACATCGCGCCGCTCTGGCTCGGGCGCCACGAGTTCAGCCGGGCGCGCAGCCTCAGTTGCGACTGGGGAGGCGGCGGCGTGGTGACGACCCTCGATGACCTCGTCCGCTTCACGTCGGCGTGGTCGACGGGTGCCCTCGTCGGCGAGGAGTCGCGGGCCCGGATGGGCGCCGCGACACATCGATTCCGCCCGGGCATCCGGTACGGGTCCGGCCTGATGCGCCTCCACTACGACGGCTTCTCACCGTTCCTGCGGGGGATGCCCCAGCCCGTCGGTCACCTCGGCGTCACCGCAGCTCATGCGTTCGCGGTGCCCGAGCTCGGCATCCACATTTCGATGAACTTCCACTCCACGCGCGAGATGATCCGCAGCTTCCGCGTGCAGATCACCCTCCTACGTCGGCTGCTGCGCACGATCCGCGGCTGAGCCGCCGCGGGCGCCTTCAGCGTTCGAGAGGCCCCAACCAGGCGGTTGCGACCGTGGTGTGCGCCGACTCCGGGTCGGAAGGATGGAACATGCCTGCGATCACATCGCGATACAGCCTGCTGAGCTCGTTGCCGGAGAAGTACGACGAGCCGCCGGAGACGAGGATCGCGTCGTCCACGACGCTCTTGGCCATGGACACCGCGCGGTGCTTCACGCCGGCCAGCAGCGAGAACCACCGCTTGCCGTGATCGACCTGGTCGTCGATGTCGCGGCAGATCTCCTCGAGCTGCGGGGGCAGTGCGTCATAGGCGATCGCCATATCGGCGATACGCCAGCGGATGTCGGGGTCCTGACTGTAGGTGAGCCCCGTCTTCTTCGACCGCCGTGTGCCGGCGGTCCCGACCGCGAGGTCGAGGGCACGCCGAGCGATTCCCGTGTATACGGACGCGAGCAGCACCTCGAACACGCTGAAGATGCCGAACACCAGCGGATCCGGGTCGGGTCGTGGGTCGATGCGTCGCACGACTCGGTCAGCCGGAGCGATCGCGCCCCGCAGGCGGGTCGTGCGCGACTGGGTGCCCCGCATGCCCAGGGTGTCCCAGTCGTCCTTCACGGCGAGGCGCCCCTCCGCCTCCTCCGTTCGCGGCACGAACGCGTAGACCATCTTGGGGGCATCGGGCGAGCTCGAGTCCAGGCCGTGCAGTCCGAGCTGCGTCCAGACGGGGGAGAGCGAGGTGAAGATCTTGGTTCCGGTGAACGCGTACGAGCCGTCGGGCTGAGGGGCGGCATCCGTATCGCTGCCGAACAGCACCAGGTCGTTGCCGGCCTCGCTGATGCCGAAGGCGAACACGTCGCCGGCCGCCGCGCCCTCGAGCACGAAGCGCAGGTCGTCGATCCCGCGATCGGCGAGCACCTTCGCGACGCCGGTCCAGACCAGATGCATGTTGATCGCCAGAGCCGTCGCCGGCGCCGCGCCGGCGAGCCGCTGCTGCAGCACCGATGCCTCCGCCAGTCCGAGCCCCGCCCCACCGAGCTCGGTGGGCACCAGGATCGAGAGGTAACCGGCGTCCTTCAGCTCCGCCAGATCCTCATCGGGGAAGGTGTTGTCGCGATCGTGGATGACCGCCCGCTCCCGGACGCGCGCGAGCAGGTCATCAGGAAGGATGCCGGTCGGGTCGAAGTCGCTCACCCTGCCATTCTCACGCCGACCGGATGCGGCCAGGGCCGCACGCGCCGGGGCGACTCAGGGCTCGAGCACGCTCAGGAACGCCGCGATCGTCGCCTCCGGCTTGTCGCGGTGCGGAGAGTGCCCGGCTCCGGGCACCACCGACATCGCCACGGCGGGGTTGCCGAGCACCTCGTCGGCGAGCGGGCCGCTGAAGATCGAGTAGACCTCCGGGTCGGAGCCGATGACGCGCGTCGGCACGGTGAGACGGGCCGCGGCATCCCGCACATCCCACGCGCTGTTCTGCACACTGGTCTGCTCGACGGCCCACCGGCTGGCCTGCTGGGCCGAGAGCGCCTTGAGCTCGACATCGTGCTCGTGCCAGTGCGGGTGCTCGGCGCGGACCGCGGCCATGGTCGGGTCGGCGAACGAGCGCTCCTGGCTGGCCCGCACGATGTCGCGGTCACGAGGAGCGAGATGGATCGCCGGATCGACCAGAACGAGTCGGCGGGTCCAGCCGGGATCGGATGCCGCCACCACGGTCGCGGCCGCGCCGCCCAGCGAGTGAGCCACGACGAGATCCCATCCGGGGTGCTCACGCGGGCGGGTGATGCGCAGATCGGCCGCGTACGCGTCAATCGAGTAGTCAAGGGCGCGCGGCGCGGCCCCGTGGCCGCGCAGGTCCACGGCATCCGCGTGCCACCCGGCGTCGGCGAGGGCGACCCCGTAGCGCCACATCAGCGCGCCATTGGAGCCGAGACCATGCACCAGGAGCGCGCGACGCTCGGCCGACGGATCGCCCCACGACAGACGGGGCAGCGTGAGCGGTGCAGGCAGGGATGCGGGCATGGCAACAGCTTATGAGCGGCCCGAAGGCGCCTCCGCGCGGGTCATGATTGTTGGCATGATCTCGACGGAATCGGCAGTCGCCCTGCGCGACGCGGGCCTGGTGTGGCATCCGCGCTCGGGCGACCGGTTCCAGCTCAATGAGCCGGAGTTCGAGGCCGACGTCTTCACCGTCAGCGAGATGACGATCGAGCCGAGGGAATACCCGACCGGCCGCATCCTCGCGTTCAACGGCACCACCGAGTGGGCGCTGGACTCCGTCGCCCTCGAGGACGCCCTCTGGCTGCCGCACGAGAGCCAGCTCCGGGAGCTCCTGCGCGGGGCGTTCCGCTCGCTGCGGCGCCTGGCCGACACGCACGAGGTCGAGATCGTGATCGGCGAGAAGCGGTTCGTGTTCGAGCACCCCGAGCCGTCAGATGCGTACGCGCTGGCCGTGCTGGAGCTGCTGCGCCGCATCGCCTGACGCGGTCTCACACGCCGATCGTCAGGGACGCCGTGTAGCCGGCCGCGACGGAGCCCGCCATCGTCGCGATCTGGTGGATGCCGCCGTCACCGCCGAACACGTTGTCGCTCTGCAGCGAGACCTGCGACGCGTTGCGCACGCTCTGCTCATAGCCGCTGGTCGCGTACACCGCTGCGTTCGCCTCGTCGGGGAGGGCGATCTGGCTCGTCTTGACGATCGGGCCCGACGCGACGGCGGTCGCGACGTCGTCGTACACCTCGAAGTGGATGTGCGGCCAGCGACCGGTGTAACACGCGGGGTAGATCGACGTGAAGGTCACGGTGCCGGTGGAGTCGGTCTCCTGCACGCCGCGCAGATAGTTCTCGTTCTCCACGCCTCCGCTGTACAGCGAGTACCGCCCCTCGCGGTCGCAGTGCCAGAGGTAGACGCCCTTGCCGGCGAGGGCGGCCCCGGTGGCGGCATCCCGCACCGTCAGCGCGATCGTGAGGGTCACGCCCTCCGCGACCGTCGTCGACGCGCCGAAGCTCGAGCGGATTTCGCTGCGCACGATGCCGGAGTCATCCAGCACGTTCACCCCGTTAGATCCGTCGCCCGGGTATGGTCCGCCGGTCTCGTCGGGAACCTCGGCGACGGGCTGGGACGCCGCGGCCGTCGCCGACGGCGTCGGAGTCGTGGTTGCCGAGGCGGTCGCCGACGGCGAGGCCGTGGCATCCGTCGTCTGTACGCCACAGGCGGCCAGCAGCGAGGTGAGGGTGAGACCGCCGAAGATCCCCAGCGCGCGGCGTCGGTCGATGAGGGTCTGGACGTCGTAGACGAGGCCGCGGTGGTCCTCGTCGATCGGGTTGCCGTTCTGGTCGATCCAGCGTGATTCTTCGCTCATGACGTCTATTCGAGCGGTTGAGGCTATGCGACCGCTATGGGCCGCCAATGGCGTTCCGAGGCCTCGTCAGGTAATTGTCCCGACCGGTTCGGTGTC
>DASQLG010000128.1:0-15037 GCA_035630115.1 Microbacterium sp.
GATGAGGTCCGCCGCTCCCCCGCCCTCGAGCTTCGCGCCGCGGATCAGAAGGACCTCGGTCATTTCGCGTCCTCCCTCTGATTGCTCGCGTGTCGCGCGTCGCGCACTCCCGCCAGCAGCAGGTAGAGCACCGCCATCCGCACGCAGACGCCGTTCGTCACCTGATCGAGCACGGTCGACCGGGCAGAATCGGCGGCTTCGGTGGAGATCTCCAGGCCACGGTTCATCGGGCCCGGATGCATCACCATGCTACCGGTGCCGAGCACCGCGAACCTCCGCGCATCCAACCCCCAGCGACGGGAATACTCCCGTTCAGTGGGGAAATACGCGGCGTTCATGCGCTCCAGCTGGATCCGGAGCATCATCAGGGCGTCCGGCTTCGCGGCGATCGCGTCGTCGAGGTCGAACAGAATGCGCGCGGGCCAGGCCGACACATCCTGCGGCACGAGCGTGGGCGGCGCGACGAGCGTGACCTCGGCGCCGAGCGTGTGCAGCAGCCACACGTTCGAGCGGGCGACGCGCGAGTGCAGGATGTCGCCGACGATGGTCACCTTCACCCCCGACAGGTCTTGCCCGCGACTGCCGGTGCCGAAGCGCCGCTTGCGGATGGTGAAGGCGTCCAGCAGCGCCTGAGTCGGGTGCTCATGCGTGCCGTCGCCGGCGTTGACCACCCCCGCGGTGATCCAGCCGCTCGTGGCCAGCGTCCGCGGAGCACCGGAGGCGCCGTGACGGATGACGACGGCATCCGCCCCGATCGCCTGCAGGGTCTGGGCGGTGTCCTGCAGCGACTCGCCCTTGGAGACGCTCGAGCCCTTCGCGGAGAAGTTAATGACGTCCGCGCTCAGGCGCTTCGCTGCCGCTTCGAAAGAGATGCGCGTGCGAGTCGAGTCCTCGAAGAACAGGTTCACGACCGTCTTGCCGCGCAGGGTCGGAAGCTTCTTGACCTCGCGCTGCTGCGTGTCGGCCATGTCCTCGGCCACGTCGAGGATCTCGAGGGCATCGGCCCGCGACAGGGCCTTCGTATCGAGCAGGTGCCTCATGATGCGGCTCCCTCGATCGTCACGGACTCTTCGCCGTCGACCTCCGCCAGCCGCACGTTCACGCGCTCGTCGGAGGCGCTGGGGAGGTTCTTGCCCACGAAGTCGGGCCGGATCGGCAGTTCGCGGTGGCCGCGGTCGACGAGCGTCGCGAGGCGCACCGCGGCGGGACGCCCGATGTCCTGGAGGGCGTCGAGGGCCGAGCGGATGCTGCGCCCCGAGAACAGCACGTCGTCCACGAGCACGACCACCTTGCCGTCGATCCCTCCCGCGGGAATCGACGTGGGCTGCGGTACCCGGGTGGGATTGCGATGCAGATCGTCGCGGTACATCGTGACGTCGAGCGCGCCGACAGGGATCGACACCCCGCTGAAATCCGCGATGAGCGCAGCGATGCGGCGCGCCAGCGCGACGCCACGCGTGGGGATGCCGAGAAGGACCAGGCCGTCGGTCCCACGATTGGACTCCAGGATCTCGTGGGAGATCCGAGTCAGGGCCCGGGCGATGTCGGCCTCATGCAGCACGGTTCGCGTGCTCATCCGCCGCTCCCTTCTCCGCCTCACGGGACGGGGTTAAAGGTTGCTGTGATGCCGCCAGTCTAGCGTGCGAACGGGGTCGGCCTGCTCGGCCGACCCCGTTCGCGAAACGGGTCAGCTCCTGCGCTCGGGTCCCTTGAGGACTCGGGACGCCACGACCAGGGCTGCGGCGATCAGCACCGCGTTCTTGAAGATGTACTGGCCGGTCAGCGTCGGGCCGGCGGCGCCGAAGACCTCACCGGGCAGCAGCACGATCGGAGAGAGGATCCCCACGTAGGCGATCGCCAGGACGACGAGTCCGGCACGGGCGAAGACACCGCCCGCGATGAGCAGGGCACCCGCACTGACCTCCATGATCGCGGTGAGCACCATGGCGGTCTGCCCGCTGACCATGCCGAAGGTGAGGCGCTCCCACGTGGACTGGACGAGAAGCTCGAGCGGGCTCATGCCCGGCACGAACTTGAGGGCGCCGAAGACGACGAAGATGCCGCCGAGCGCGACACGCAGCGCGGGGATGCTCCAGCGCTGCAGGAAGACCTTCAGTGCGGCCTCTGCACGCGCTTCGAGGTCGAGTGCGCGCCGGATCGGCGACGTATGCGGCGACGGGACGACGCCGGCAGCGCCGCGACCGAGAGGAACGGTAGTCATGCGAGGCTCCTTGTTCGAAGTGGATTTCCGCTTGTGCGGTTCTTCGATCAAGAGAGTGTTCGACGCCGGTTGATACACCGGCGGCGGTTTGCGTTCCCGCCGCGCTCGGGCTCACACCGCCGCGGGGGCGTTCGCCTCCTGCGAGACGGCGCCGTCGACCGCGTGCGAGCGGATCGGATGGCCGTGCGTCGACAGGCACTTTCCGCTCGCCAGATCCCACTTCCAGTCGTGGAGACTGCAGGTGAGCACGCCGTCCTCGATCTTGCCCGTCTTGGACAGATCGGCGCGAAGGTGCGGACAGCGACGCTGCACCACCCAGTCGCCGAGCTGTACGTCCTCCGACACGTCCGACTGCTCCGCGTACCAGTTCTCCACGTACTCGATGCGGTCGCGCGACAGGCACTTCATGAACGTGTAGATGAATTCGTTGAACTTGCCGACGCGCCCGGCCTGGAACTGCATCGACAGGAAGATCGAGTTGGACCAGTCGATCTCGTGGTCGCGGATGTTGGTCGACACCAGGTCGGCGGGGATCGTGAACCAGTAGCCGGTGTCCTCCCCCGCATACTCCCGGACCTTCGCCTTCGGGAAGTCCACCACCATGTCGAGCTCGCCGATCGTGTAGCGCACCGGTCCGCCGACGCCCTCGCGGAAGATGCGTCCGCGGCGCAGCAGGGGCTCCCACCATTCTTTCAGCGCGGCGAGCATCTCGTCCGGCGGCAGGATCGCGGCGCGGGAGGCCTCCTCCTCGGCGATCTCGGCCCGCCGGCGGGCCTGCTGCTCGGCGAAGTACTCCCAGCGGTCCGGTCCGAACATGCGCTCGAGCTCGGCCTCCGAGTAGAGGGTCTGCTCGACGTTCAGTCGACCGCCGTCGAGCTCGACCACGGTCCCGGAGACGAAAAGGTGACCCGTGTGGCCGGGCGATTCCTGCTGCATGCGCTCGATGAACTGCGTCTGGCTGGTGAAGATCGCGTCACCCTCGGCGCCCTCCCAGTTGTAGCGGAAGAGCTCGTCGCGCAGGAACATCGGGGGTCCGGCCATGGGGAACACGTGCGGCGCGTCGACGCGCTCGACGTAGTGCATCGCCCGCTTGTGCTGCGCTTCGCGCTTGAGGTGGGCGAAGTTGCGCTTGGCTTCGGCGGGCAGGTCGTACACCATCGGCCACCAGATCGCGCCGGAGACCTGGGTGAAGTACGCCTCCGGCCGGGAGAAGGCGAACAGCCTGTCCATGTCCAGCGGGTGGGAGTCGTTCTGATTGAGGATCGAGGCGGTGCCGTCGTCGACCGACAGGCTCGAATCCCCGATGGGACCGTCGCTGGGCGCGCGCAGCGGATTGACCATCATCCGCAGCGGTCCGCGCTCGATGATCTCTCCCGCGTGCGTGTAGACGATGTTCTCGTACCCGAGTCCGCGGAGGTCCTGCTCGAGCTCGTCGGTCGGGTAGTCCGGCAGCAGCACCTCGATGTCCTTCGGCACGTACCGCTCGAGCAGCCACGGGTCGAAGTGGTCGCGGTGACGGTGGCTGACGTAGAGGAAGTCGGCCCTGCCGTATCTCTCCCAGTCGAGGGCGCGGTTGTCGGGGAACGGGAACCACGAGCCGAAGAACGCGGGCTTCACCCACGGGTCGCACAGGATGCTGCCGCCCCGCGTCTCGATGAACATGCCCGCGTGGCCGAGGCCGGTGATCCTCATGACGCTCCCCTCAGATGCCGTCGTCTTGTGAACCCCTCGAGTCTACGGCGGGGTCGTCTCGTGTCGTCGGGGACCGGCCGGGAAGGCCGACCTCCGAGAGCGCTCGTCAGGACGAGCGCGCGATACGCGCGAGCACCCCGTGGACGAACGCGCCGGAGTCGTCGGTCGAGAACTCCTTGGCCAGATCCACCGCTTCGTCGATCGCCACGGCGGTGGGCACCTCTTCGTTGTAGAGGATCTCCCAGACGGCCATGCGCAGCAGGGCGCGGTCGACAGCCGGCATCCGTGCCAGCGACCAGTCCTTCGCGAACGTCGTGATCTGCTCGTCGATCTCGTCCTGGTTGTCGATCACGCCGTCCACGATCTCCCGTGCGTAGAGCCACGAGGCTTCCCGCGACGGCTCATTGGCGGCCCGCTTGGCTTCCGAGGCGAGCGTGACCGAGAGGTCGTCGCCGCGGATGTCGGACTGGAACAGGATGTCGAGGGCGCGCTTGCGTGCCTTCGTTCTGGCGCTCATCGGGGAGGCGCCGTCGTCGTGGTCAGCACCTTCGCGTCAGTTGACGCGGCCGAGGTAGTCGCCCGTGCGGGTGTCGACCTTGACTCTGGTTCCGGTCTCCAGGAACAGCGGCACCTGGATCTCGTAGCCGGTCTCGACCGTCGCGGGCTTGGTGCCCGCCGACGAGCGGTCGCCCTGGAGGCCCGGCTCGGTGTAGGTGATCTCGAGGACCACGGATGCCGGCAGCTCGACGTACAGGGGATTGCCGTTGTTCAGCGCGATCTGCACCTGCTGGTTCTCCAGCAGGAAGTTGGCGGCGTCGCCCACGACGGTGGCGGGCACGGTCAGCTGGTCGTAGTCGGCGACGTCCATGAACACGAAGGCTTCGCCGTCGTTGTACAGGTAGGTGAAATCGCGGCGGTCGACGTTCTCGATGTCGATCTTCGCTCCGGCGTTGTACGTGCGGTCGACGGTCTTGCCCGAGACGACGTTCTTGAGCTTGGTGCGCACGAACGCCCCGCCCTTGCCGGGCTTGACGTGCTGGAACTCGATGACGTTCCAGAGCTGTCCGTCGATGCTGAGGACGACGCCGTTGCGGATGTCTGCGGTGGATGCCATGGCTCTAGAAGTCCGTTTCGTGAGGAAAGCTGCGGGCAGATCGCGGGCCCGACGTTCGATTCTACGGGATGCCCCGGCTCACGCCCTGATCTCAGCCATCGGCCCGGCCGACGATGACGTCGATCAAACGGTCGACGGCGGTGGCGTATCCGTCGACGCCTTCCCCGATCACGTGCACCACCGCCACGTCGGAGACGTACGAGCGGTGGCGGAACTCCTCGCGCTCGTAGACGTTGCTGATGTGCACCTCGGCGACCGGAAGGTGCACGCCCGCCAGGGCATCACGCAGGACGACCGACGTGTGCGTCAGGCCGGCGGGATTGATCACGATGCCCGAGCAGGTCTCGCGCGCATCGTGGATCGCGTCGATCAGGACGCCCTCGTGGTTGCTCTGGACCGCATCGACATCGAATCCGCGTGCGGCCGCGGTCGCCGCCACGAGGGCCTCCACGTCGATCAGCGTCTGACCGCCGTAGATGCCGGGCTCGCGTGTGCCCAGCAGGTTCAGGTTCGGCCCGTTGACGAGCAGGATGCGGCGGGGGGCGGTCACGCACTCACCCTAACCGGCGACTTCCTGGTAGGCGGCGAACAGGAGCGACTCATCGGGCGCCCGGAGCACGGTGGGTCGGGCGATGTCGTCCAGGACGATGAATCGCAGCATCCCACCCCGGCTCTTCTTGTCGCGCTGCATCGTCGCCAGCAGCTGCGGCCACGCGCCGGCGCGGTAGGTGGTCGGCAGGCCGAGGAGGGTGAGAACGTCGCGGTGGCGCTGCGCGGCGGCATCCGGCAGTCGTCCGGCGAGCCGCGACAGCTCGGCGGCGAACATCATGCCCACCGATATCGCCGCGCCGTGCCGCCACCGGTACCGCTCGGCGTGCTCGATCGCGTGGCCGAGCGTGTGCCCGTAGTTGAGCACTTCGCGCAGCCCGGCCTCGCGCAGGTCCTCTCCGACGACGCGGGCCTTCATCTCGATCGCCAGCTCGATGCTGCGGCGGAAGGAGGCAGATCCGGGATCGATCACGCTCTGCGGGTCGGCTTCGATCAGGTCGAGGATCTCGGGGTGCCAGATGAAGCCCGCCTTCACGACCTCGGCGAACCCGGCGACCCGCTCGTTCGCCGACAGGGAGCCGAGAGTGTCCAGGTCGCACAGCACGGCGCGCGGCGCCCAGAAGGCGCCGACGAGGTTCTTGCCCTCGGCGGTGTTGACACCGGTCTTGCCGCCGACAGCGGCATCCACCATGCCCAGCACGGTCGTGGGCACCTGCACGACCTCGACGCCGCGCAGCCACGTGGCCGCCACGAATCCGGCGAGATCGGTCACCGCTCCCCCGCCGAACCCGATCACGGCGTCGGTGCGGGTGAAGTCCGCCTTGCCCATCACCTGCCAGCAGAAGGCAGCGACCTCGATGCGCTTGCCCTGCTCGGCGTCGGGGATCTCGGCCAGCAGCACCTCCCGGTCGGCGGTGAGCGCCGCACGCAGCTGCTCGGCCTGCGCGCCGAGCGTGGGCGGGTGGATGATCAGCACCTTGCGAGCCGCGGGCGGCAGCGCCGCCCCGAGCTCCCCGAGGATCCCGCGGCCGACGGTGATGTCGTAACTCGCGTCACCCGAGACCCGGATCATGGTCGTCTCGCTCATGTCTGTTCCGTCCCCGCCCATTCGACGATCGCATCCACGACTGCCTGCAGCGGACCGCTCGACGTGTCGAATGTCGCGTGGGCAACCTCGTCGTACAGAGGACGGCGCGCGCTCATGATCTGCTCCCACCGCCCGAGGGCGTCGGCCTCCTGCAGGAGCGGCCGTGCCGTGTCGCGGATCCGTCCTGCCACGACCCGGGGCTCGACCGTGAGCAGGATCACGCGGTGCGCGGCGAGGTCGGCGCGCGTGGCCGGATCCATGACCGCGCCCCCGCCGAGCGACACGACGCCCCCCGTCGCGAGCCCACGGGCCACCGCGTCGCGCTCGAGTGCGCGGAAGTGCGGCTCACCGTGCTCGGCGAAGATCTGCTCGATCGGTCCGTGCGCGCGCACCACGGCGATGTCCGTGTCGAAGAAGGGGCGGTGAAGCGCGCGCGCGACGCGTCGCCCGATGCTCGTCTTGCCGGCGCCCATCGGCCCGATCAGGACCAGGGCGCGTTCGGGTGCGCTCATGCGAGGGCGGCGTCGCTGGTGGTCGTCGTTCGCAGTGTCTCGGGGATCGCAGCCAGGTAGCCCGCGACGTTGCGGCGGGTCTCGGCCACGCTGTCACCGCCGAACTTCTCCAGCACGACCTCGGCCAGGACGACGGCGACCATCGCCTCGGCCACGACGCCGGCCGCCGGGACGGCGCAGACATCGGAGCGCTGGTGATGGGCGGATGCCGTCTCGCCCGTGGCGACGTCGATCGTGCGCAGCGAGTGGGGAATCGTCGCGATGGGCTTCATTCCCGCGCGCACGCGCAGCACCGTGCCGGTCGACATGCCGCCCTCCGTGCCGCCCGCGCGATCGCTGGAGCGGGTGATGCCGCCGTCGGTCGCGAAGAGCTCGTCATGCGCCGCGGAGCCGCGACGCGTGGTCGTCAGGAACCCGTCGCCGACCTCGACGCCCTTGATGG
This sequence comes from Microbacterium sp., assembly GCA_035630115.1. Taxonomy (GTDB): domain Bacteria; phylum Actinomycetota; class Actinomycetes; order Actinomycetales; family Microbacteriaceae; genus Microbacterium. Next base: position 7,618 of record DASQLG010000128.1, read on the forward strand.
CCTGGATGCTCATGATCGCGTGCGCGAGCTTGGCATCGAGGCGCCGATCCCAATGCACGTGGGAGCCCAGCCCCGGGGGCAGGCCGTAGGCGAGCACCTCGACGATCCCGCCGAGCGTGTCGCCCTCCTTTCGGGCGTCGTCGACCTCTTCGACCATGAGAGCCGACGTGGCGGCGTCGAAGCAGCGCAGCGGATCGAGATCGAGGGCATCGACGTCGTCGGGAGTCGGCAGCGCGGCGTCTTCGGGCACCCGGACCGGACCGACCGACAGGGTGTGGCTGACCAGGCGGATGCCGAGCTCCGAGAGGAAGCCGCGCGCGATCGCACCGAGCGCGACACGGGCGGCGGTCTCGCGGGCGCTCGCGCGCTCCAGGATGGGGCGCGCCTCGTCGAAGCCGTACTTCTGCATGCCCACCAGGTCGGCGTGGCCCGGCCGCGGCCGGGTGAGGGCGGCACCGCGACCTCGGGACATGTCGGTCAGATCGACGGGCTCGGGGCTCATCACCTCGACCCACTTCGGCCATTCCGTGTTGCCGATGCGCAGCGCGATCGGGCTGCCCAGGCTCAGACCGTGACGCACACCGCCCGAGATCGTCAGTTCGTCCTCTTCGAACTTCATGCGCGAGCCGCGGCCATAGCCGAGCTTCCGGCGGGCGAGATCGGCCTGGATCGCGGCGCGCGACACGGGGACGCCGGCGGGCAGGCCCTCCATGATGGCGACCAGTTCGGGGCCGTGGGATTCGCCGGCCGTGAGCACGCGGAGCATTCGTCTAGTCTCCCATGAGCGCCAGGCGCATCGCCGCGAGCACGGCGGTCTCGCCGTCCACGGCCGCGTCGGGTTCCCCCGTCACGAAGATCCTCACCTGCAGCAGGGCCTGATGCAGCAGCATCCCGAAGCCTGACACCGTCGTCCTGTCTGCGCGCACCCACGCCTGCGCCAGAGCGGTCGGCCAGTGACCATAGACCACATCGAGCAGCAGTCCTCCATTCGCCGCGAGTGCGTCGGCGGCGGCATCCGGCACCGCGGCGTCACCCGGCAGCGTCGCGATCGTGACGGGAACGGCGGGGTGCTCGACCCGGTCGAACGAGACCGCCCGCACATCGATCCCCAGGGACGCACCCAGGTCGGCCAGAGGCCGCACGGCTGCCTCCCGCCGGGCGACGACCTCCACCCGATCGGCGCCGAGCTCTCCGAGCGCCACCAGCGCCGACAGGGCTGTCGCGCCCGCGCCGACGATCCGCCCTCGCGTGACACCGTCGATATGCCGCTCCTGGAGCGCACGGACGATCCCGCCGATGTCGGTGTTGAAGCCCTTCGGCCCGCCCGCGGCGAGCAGCAGCGTGTTCACTGCGCCGGTGAGCTCGGCCGGCTGATCCCGCCACGCCGCGGCCCGGTGCGCCGCGCCCTTGAGCGGCATCGTCAGCGACAGTCCGCGCCACGCGGGCGTCAGCGCGGCGAGCTCGGCGACGAGCGCAGCCTCAGGCACGCGTCGGCGCCGATACGTCCAGTCCAGGCCGAGCGCGGCGTACGCCGCTGCGTGCAGCTGCGGCGAGCGGCTGTGCGCGATCGGGTCGCCCCAGACTTCCAGTCGCGTGCCGTCGGGCGTCAGCATCCCGCGTCGGGGTTATCGGTGCACCACGCCTGCCACTGCGAGACCGCGCGGTTGTGATCGTCGATGTTGTTCGTGAACACCGTCTCGCCGGTGTTGAGGTTGACCGTGACGAAGTACAGCCAGTCGCCTTCGGCGGGGTGCATCGCCGCGTCGATGGCGACATCGCCGGGGTTCGCGATCGGGCCGACCGGGAGGCCGGGGTGCACGTACGTGTTCCACGGATTGTCGTCCGTGAGCGCCGCCTCGGACGTGCTCACCGTCCCGTCGTCCTCCTTGAAGCCGTACTGCGCCGTCGAGTCCATCTGCAGGAGTCCGAAGGTCTCCTGGTTGTCAGGGTTCAGTCGGTTCTCGATGACGCGCGACACCTTGTAGAAGTCCGCTTCGAACCGCGCTTCGCGCTGGATGATCGAGGCGACCGTGAGGACGCGCTGGCGATCCTCCACCGGAACCCCGGCAGTGTCGAGCGACTCCACGGTGCGGTTCACGAGCGTCGCGATGACCTCGCTTGCCGTCACACCGGGCTCGAAAGTGTAGGTCGCCGGGAACAGCCAGCCTTCGAGGCTGTCGGCGGCGACGCCGTAGTCGGCGGGCGTGGCCACCGCGGCCTGGAAGTCCTCGATCGGCAGTCCGATGCCCTCGGCCAGGAGCGGGAGCGACTGCTCCACCGTCAGCCCCTCGCGCAGCTGAGCGCTGTTCTCGATCTTGTTCGCCGGGTCCAGGAGCGCCGCCAGCGCTGCTTCCGAGGTCATCTGCAGCTGCATCTTGAAGAGGCCGGGAACGAAAGGAGGATTCTGCCCGGTGTCGATGAGGTAGTCGTAGAAGGCCTCGGGCGTCTTGGTCACCCCCGCCTCGTAGAGGCTCTGCGAGATCGGGCCCCCCGTGTCACCTGAGGCGATCGTGACGAACGTCTCACCCGTGGCCATCCCGGCCTCGTAGTCCTTGGGCTCCTCCCAGCCCATCACCTCACGGATCCGGTCCTCGTAGGTGTTCCAGACGTAGAACCCGCCGGCGGCGATCCCCCCGAGCAGCAGCAGGACGACGCCCAGCGCGATCCAGCCGCCGATCCGGCGCTTGCGCTTGTCCGGGGGCGGAGGCACGTCGCCGAGGCTGTCGGTCGTCTCGGCGCCGGTGAAGAGATCCTCCAGGGTCGCCGTCGCCGCGGGGCGGGCGGAGACGTCCTCGCCGCCCCGGGCGTACGACGGTGCGGGAGCAGCGTCGACGGTCGAGGCCGCTGAGTGTGCCGCTCCCGTCGCGGTCGATGAGGCGGCCGCAGCGTTCGCGCTCGAGGCCCGGCGCGCGGCTGCTTCGCGGGCCTCGCGGCGGGACATCGGTCCGCTCCGGGTCACCGGCGACTCGCCCTCGGCCGGCGCGGCCGACGCGACGGTGCCGTGCGGGGAGTCCTCGCCCGCGGATCGACGCCCTCGCGGATCGGGGAGCTTGCCGAACAGATCCGCGAACGGATCGTCGAACGGCGACGGGGCATCGGGCATGTCAGGCGGGCTCCTGGGCCGGGGGAACGGGTGATCCGGCGGGCCGTCCGGTGCTCTTCTCGACATCGAGTGCGTGCTGGAGCAGAACGACGGCCGCGACCTGGTCAACAATGCTACGAGATTTACGCTGGGTTCTGCCCGAGTCCCGCAGCGCCGCGTGCGCGGAGACCGTACTGAGTCGCTCGTCGACCAGCCTCACGGGCCGTGCGGATGCCGCCGCCAGCGCGGCCGCGAACTCCCTGGCGTCGGTGGTGGAGGCGGTGTCCTCGCCGCGCATGTTCAGCGGAAGCCCGACCAGCAGTTCGCTCGCGTCGTACTCACGGGCGAGGGCGACGATGCGGTCGATCGAGGCTTCATCGCGCGCCACGGTCTCGACCGGCGTCGCGAGCATTCCATCCGGGTCGCAGCGCGCCACCCCGACGCGCGCCTTGCCGACGTCGACGCCCAGGCGCACACCCCTGCGGAATCCGGTCACCGCGATCCGAGCGCATCCTTCACGGCGCTGAGCGCGGCCGGGAGAGCCGAGGCATCCGTGCCGCCGCCCTGCGCGACATCGTCACGTCCGCCGCCGCCGCCGCCCAGGGTCGTCGCGGCGACCTTGGCCAGCGCGCCCGCGCGCGCACCGGCGGCGCGGGCAGCGTCGTTCGTCGCGACGACGACGACCGGCCGACCGCCGATCTCGGCGCCGATCGCGACGACACCGGCATCCGATCCGAGTCGATCCCGCACGCCGAGAGCGAGCGAACGCACGTCGTCCGCCGAGGCCGCCGATCCGAGCGACTCCGCGACGACCCGGTGCGGGCCGACCGCGACCGCGTTGGCGGCGAGCGCCGGGATGCGGTCGGTCAAGGCGCGGGCCTCGAAGGCCGCGATCTTCTTCTCGGCGGCCTTGAGATTGGCGGCGAGCTCGGCGATGCGGGCCGGCAGCTGGTCGCGCGGTGTCTTCAGCGTCGTGGTGAGCTGCGAGACGATGGCGCGCTCGGACGCAAGATCGCGGAACGCATCCAGGCCGACGAGGGCCTCCACGCGGCGGTTCGACGCACCCACCGACGACTCGCCGACGAGGTTCACGAGTCCGATCTCGGCGCTGGAGGCGACGTGTGTTCCTGCGCACAGTTCCCGCGACCAGGGCCCGCCGATGTCTACCATGCGCACCGTATCGCCGTACTTCTCGCCGAACAGCGCCATCGCGCCGAGTGACTTCGCCTCGTCGAGTGACATCACCCGGGTGGTGACCTCCAGGTTGTCGCGGACGGCGTTGTTGGCGATCTCCTCGATCTCGGTGCGCGTCTCGGGCGAGAGAGCCTGCCCCCACGTGAAGTCCAGGCGCATGTAGCCCGCGCGATTGAGCGAGCCGGCCTGCGTCGCGCTCTTGCCGAGGGTGTCGCGCAGCGCCGCGTGCACCAGGTGGGTCGCCGAGTGCGCCTGGCGGGCCGCGCGCCGATTCACGGCATCCACCACCGAGGTCGCCGGCTGGTCGACGCCGACCTCGCCGGAGGTCACTTCCACCGTGTGGCTGATGAGGCCCGCGACGGGCTTCTGCACGTCCAGCACCTCGAGTTCGTAACCCGGACCGACGATGATGCCCTTGTCGGCGACCTGGCCGCCCGACTCGGCATACAGGGCCGTGTCGGCGAGGATGACCTCGGCGATCTGGCCGGTGGTGGCGCGGTCGACCGCGACGCCGTCGACGAGCAGTCCCAGAACCGTCGACTCGGTCTCGAGGTCGGTGTAGCCGGTGAAGACCGTCTCGCCGCGCGCACGGAAGTCGCGGTACACGCTCGTGTCCGCCAGCGCGCGCTTGCGTGAGCGGGCATCGGCTTTCGCGCGAGTGCGCTGCTCGAGCATGAGCTCGTCGAACGCCGCGCGGTCCACGGCCAGCCCGGCCTCTTCGGCGATCTCGAGGGTGAGGTCGATGGGGAATCCGTAGGTGTCGTGCAGCAGGAACGCCTCGGAGCCGGCGATCGTCGTACCGCCCGCCTGCTTGGTCTGCGCCACGGACAGGTCGAGCGTGGTGGTGCCCGCCGCGAGGGTGCGCAGGAACGTCTCCTCCTCGGCGAACGCGTACGCCGACAGCCGGGGGTATTCGGTCCCCAATTCCGGGTACACCGCCTTCATCGCGTCGCGCGACGCGGCGAACAGCTCGGGGAAGGTGGGTCCTTCGACACCCAGCAGACGCATCGAGCGGATGCCGCGACGCATGAGACGGCGCAGGATGTAGCCGCGGCCCTCATTGGACGGCGTCACGCCGTCGGAGAGGAGCATGAGCGACGAGCGGATGTGATCGGCGATGATCCTCATGCGCACGTCGTCGCCGTGGTCGGCTCCGTACCGACGACCGCTGAGCTCAGCCGCGAGATCCAGCACCGGGCGCACCTGGTCGGTCTCGTACATGTTCTGCACGCCCTGCTTGATGAAGGCGATGCGTTCCAGGCCCATGCCGGTGTCGATGTTCTTCTGCGGGAGCTCGCCGACGATGCGGAAGTCGTACTTCGAGGTGACGTCGTCGATCGCGTACTGCATGAAGACGAGGTTCCAGATCTCCACGTAGCGGTCATCGTCGGTGGCGGGGCCGCCGTCGACACCGTACGCGGGGCCCTGATCGAAGAAGATCTCGGAGCAGGGGCCGGCTGGGCCCGGAAGTCCGGTGCTCCAGTAGTTCGTGTCCTTGTCGAGCCGCTGGATGCGCTCCTCGGGAAGACCGGCGATCGTCCGCCAGAGCCCCGCGGCTTCGTCGTCGTCCTTGTAGACGGTGACCCAGAGGTCCTTCGGGTCGAACCCCAGGCCGCCGTCGGCCTCCGAGGTCGTCAGCAGCTCCCAGGCGTACGAGATCGCGCCCTCTTTGAAGTAGTCGCCGAATGACCAGTTGCCGAGCATCTGGAAGAACGTCCCGTGGCGGGGCGTCTTGCCGACCTCTTCGATGTCGTTCGTGCGGATGCACTTCTGCACGTCGGCCGCGCGTCGATAGGGCGCCGGCACGTCCCCGCTCAGGTACGGGATGAACGGCACCATCCCCGCGACGGTGAACAGCAGCGCCGGGTCGTCGGTCACCAGCGAGGCTGACGGGACGATGGTGTGGTCACGCTTCTCGAAATAGCGCAGGAATCGGTCGGCCAGCTCGGCGGTCTGCATGGGGAGTCCTCGAAAGCGGCGGTGTCCTGCGGACACCGCCTGACGGATGGGTCAGTCGGTGAGCTTCTTGGCGGCGCTCTTGGCCGCGTCGGCGGCGTCGGACGCGGCATCCGCCGCGGTCTCCAGCACACCGCCGGCCGTCGCCTTCGCGGCGTCCACCGCGTCATCCGCCGTGGTCTTGGCCGTGCCGTACGCGTCGTTCGCGGCATCCTTCACGCCCTCGACGATGCCCGAGAAGCGGGCTTCCTGCTCGCGGTACGCGTCGCCGATACGATCGGTGAACTCGGTGATGCGCGCGTCGACGTCAGCGAGCACCTCGTGGCCGCGGGGGTCCTTGTTCATCTGGTGTGCGGCGACGAAACCACCGATCACGCCGAGCAGGAACCACAGCAGGTTTCTCATGTCACCACTTCCTCATCCGCGGGGCGCGGCATCCCCATCGTAGTCGCGAACGCGAAAGGGCGCCGGGGTGACCCCGACGCCCTTCCTCTCCGCTCGTTGAGCGAGCGGAGCGAGACGAAACGCTAGCGCGCGGCGTAGTACTCGACGACGAGCTGGACGTCACCGGTGACGGGGACCTCCGCGCGCTTCGGGCGACGCAGGAGACGCGCGTGCAGCTTGTCGAGCTCGACCTCGAGGTAGCCCGGAACCGGGGGCAGGACGTCGGCGTGACCGCCGGCGGCTGCGACCTGGAACGGCTCGGTGCCCTCGCTCTTGGCCTTGACGTGGATGAGCTGGCCCGGCTTCACGCGGAACGACGGGCGGTCGACGGTCTGGCCGTCGACGAGGATGTGGCGGTGCACGACCAGCTGGCGGGCCTGCGCGGTGGTGCGGGCGAAGCCGGCACGCAGCACGAGGGCGTCCAGACGCATCTCGAGGAGCTCGACCAGGTTCTCACCGGTCAGGCCCTGGGTGCGGCGGGCCTCGTTGAACGTGTTGCGCATCTGCTTCTCGCGGATGCCGTACTGCTCGCGCAGGCGCTGCTTCTCGCGGAGTCGGACGGCGTAGTCGCTGTCCTGCTTGCGCTTGGTGCGGCCGTGCTCGCCCGGAGCGTACGGACGCTTCTCGAGGTACTTGGCGGCCTTCGGCGTCAGCGGGATGCCGAGCGCGCGGGAGAGACGGACCTTGCGGCGGTCCTGGGACTTCGTGGGCACGGATGTGTCCTTCCAAAACGACATGGCCGCG
>DASQLG010000129.1:0-10420 GCA_035630115.1 Microbacterium sp.
TGACATTCGCATGGATGTCGGTCATCGAGCCGGTCTCGCGCTTCGCGATGTCCTCGATCGTCACGGCGATCGAGTGGGGCAGCTCGTCGCGCACGCCCTCGAGCGCGGCCTCCCGGATGATCTCGGCGATCCGGTCCTCGAGCGACTCGTCCGTCACGACGCCATCGGGGTAGAGCTGCGGACCGACAGGCATGAGTGCGAGCAGCTCGTCGGTGAGCACGTCGAGCTGTTCGGCCGCGACCGCAGACAGCGGGATCACGGCGGCCCAGTCCTCGCGCAACGCGTCGACCTCCAGGAGCCGCTCAGCGATCTGGTCGCGGGAGGCGGCATCCGTCTTCGTGACGATCGCGATCTTCTTCGCGCGCCGGTAGCCGTCGAGCGATTCCGCGATCCGGCGGTCTCCCGGGCCCACCTTCTCGGTCGCGGGCACGCAGAACCCGATCACGTCCACATCGCCGAGCACCTGCTCCACCAGGTGGTTCAGCCGTTCGCCCAGGAGCGTGCGCGGGCGGTGGATGCCGGGGGTGTCGACGATCACGAGCTGCCCGTCGGTGCGATTGAGGATGCCGCGGATCGCGCGCCGCGTGGTCTGGGGCTTGTCGCTGGTGATCGCGACCTTCTCGCCGACCAGCGCGTTCGTCAACGTCGACTTGCCCACGTTCGGGCGGCCGACGAAGGTGACGAATCCGGATCGGAAGGCGGGCTCGGTGGGCATCATTCGCCTCTCTTGGCGCCGCTGCGAGCGACACCGATCTCGCCGGTGCGCGTATGGCGCCCGACCGATTCATCGCTCGCATCGGCAGCGGCGCCGCGTTCGACGAACACGGTGGCAAGTCCGCGGCCGCGGCCGCGCGATGCGCCCCCCGTCATGAGGAGTCCTGCGTACTCGGCGGTGGCTCCCGGCTGCGGCACGCGGCCCAGGGCCTTTCCGAGCAGGCCGCCGACGGAGTCGACGTCCTCGTCCTCGAGCTCGATGCCGAACAGGTCGCCGACCTCGTCGAGACCGAGTCGGGCGCTCACGCGGTATCTGCCGGGCTCGAGTTCGACCACCTCGTCGCCGCGCGGGTCGTATTCATCGGCGATCTCGCCGACGAGCTCCTCGATGAGGTCTTCCAGCGTCACCAGTCCCGACACGCCGCCATACTCGTCGACGACGAGGCAGACGTGCACGGCGTCGCGTTTCATCTGCTGCAGCAGGCTCTCCGCCTTCATCGATTCCGGCACGAAGACCGCGGGTCGCGCGATCCGGCCGATCGGGGCGTCACGCCATCCGGCCTCGTCGCGGAAGCCGAACTGCACGAGGTCCTTCAGATAGAGCACGCCCACGACATCGTCGGCGTCGTCATCGACGATCGGGATGCGCGAGACGCCCTTCTCGAGGAAGATGCCCATGGCCTCGCGGGTCGAGGCCGACCCGTCGACGGTCACCATGTCGGTGCGCGGCACCATGACGGCCCGCACGAAGGTGTCGGTGAAGTCGAAGACGGAGTGGATCAGCTCGCGGTCGTCCTCCTCGATCAGCTCGTTCTCCGCGGCCTCGTCGATGATGCTGAGCAGCTGCTCCTCGGAGGCGAAGGACGACCCGCGTGCGGCACCCGGTGTCACCCGGTTTCCCAGGGCGACCAGTCCGTGCGCGAGCGGACCCAGGAGGATGCGGACTCCGCGGACGACGGGGGCGGCGCTGCGCAGGAGGGCCTTGGCGTGCTGGCGTCCGACCGTGCGCGGGCTGGCGCCGACGACCACGAACGAGATGCCGGTCATCAGGACGGCCGCGGCGAGCATCGCCCACCAGATGCTGTCGAACAGGATCGTGAATGCGACCGTGACCAGGACCGCGGCGGCGGTCTCGGAGAGGATGCGGATGAACACGACGGCGTTCGCATGGGCCTCGGGATCGATCGAGATCTTTCTCAGCGACGCCGCGTTGCGCCCGCCGGCCCCGAGATCGGCCAGATCTGCGCGAGAGGTCACGCCGAGAGCGGCGTCGATCGCCGCCATCAACCCGCCGAAGGCGATCAGCAGAACCGCGGCGACCAGCAGCAGCGCAGCGGTCATGCGCGGTGTCGTCGTCGCTCGGCGACGTGGAAGCTCATGATGAGGTCGTTCTGCAGACCGAACATCTCGCGCTTGTCCTCCGGCTCCGCGTGGTCGAAGCCGAGGAGGTGCAGCAGCCCGTGGGTGGTGAGGAGGATCAGCTCGTCCACGGTCGAGTGCTTGGCGGCCGCGGCCTGGGTCTCGGCGACCTGTGGGCACAGCACGATGTCGCCGAGGAGACCCGCCGGGGTCGGCACGTCCTCGGTGCCGGGGCGAAGCTCGTCCATGGGGAAGCTCAGCACATCGGTGGGACCGGGCTCGTCCATCCACTGCACGTGGAGGGCCTCCATCGCGCCCTCGTCGACGAGGAGGATCGCGACGTCGGCGTCCGGGCTCACGTGCAGTTCGGCGAGGTCGTGCTCCATGAGGCGCAGCAGCACGGTCTCATCCACGGCGAACCCGGATTCGTTGCTGATCTCGATCGTCATGAGCGGCCTCGCTTCGGGAGGTGATCGCGCGGCCCGGCCGGTCGCCCGGCGCCCGTGCGCCGTTCCGCCCGGTTGGCGAACTCGGATGCCTCGTCCCGCTCGCGCCGGCCCGCGAGGCGCCGTTCGTCAAACTCGGTGTACGCATCGACGATCCGGCCGACGAGGGTGTGACGCACCACGTCGTCGCTGGTCAGGTAGGCGAAGTGGATGTCCTCGATGCTGTTCAGCACCCGGGTGACCAGCCGCAGGCCGGATGCGCCCTGCGGCAGATCGATCTGGGTGATGTCGCCGGTGACGACCATGCGGGTGCCGAAGCCCAGGCGGGTGAGGAACATCTTCATCTGCTCGGGCGTGGTGTTCTGCGCCTCGTCGAGCACGACGAACGAGTCGTTCAGCGTGCGGCCGCGCATGTACGCGAGCGGTGCGACCTCGATCGTTCCACTTGCCATCAGCTTGGGCAGGAGCTCGGGGTCCATCATCTCGTTCAGCGCGTCATACAGCGGCCTGAGGTACGGGTCGATCTTGTCGTTCAGCGTGCCGGGCAGGAATCCGAGCCGCTCCCCCGCTTCGACCGCGGGCCGGGTCAGGATGATCCGGCTGACCTCCTTGCGTTGCAGAGCCTGGACCGCTTTGGCCATCGCAAGGTAGGTCTTGCCGGTTCCGGCGGGCCCGATCCCGAACACGATCGTGTTCTCCTCGATCGCGTCGACGTAGGCCTTCTGGCCGAGCGTCTTCGGACGGATCGTGCGGCCGCGCGAGGACAGGATCGCCTCGCCGAGCACTTCGGAAGGACGTGGTCTTCCCTCGGACTTGAGGATGCGGTTGGACGAGGACACATCGGCCGGACCGAGCGCGTGCCCCGCCTTCGTCATGGCCAGGAGCTCATCGACCAGTCCGCGCGCGGCGGCGACGGCCGCGGCATCCCCGGTCAGAGTGATCTCGTTCCCGCGCACGTGCACATCGACGTCCGGGTGCTCGCGCTCGACCACGCGCAGCAGTCGATCCTGCGGCCCCAGAAGCTGGACCATCGCGACGCCATCGGCGTACACGCGCTCGACGATGGGCTCGTCAGGCGCGTCAGCCACCGAGGCTCGATTCGTCCAGGGCTCCGGCCAGGACGTGCGCGTGCACGTGGAACACGGTCTGCCCGGCACCGGCGCCCGTATTGAACACGAGGCGGAAGTCACCGTCCGACTGCTCCGCGGCGACCGAGTTCGCGAGTCCGACGAGTTCGCACAGCAGGTCGGGGTCGCCGGCGGCGAGCTCGACCACGTTGCGGTACTCCTCGGACTTGGGGATCACCAGGAGGTGCACAGGGGCCTTCGGAGCGATGTCGCGGATCGCGAAGGCGTTTTCGGTCTCGGCGATGATCTCGGCGGGAATCTCGCCTGTCAGGATGCGCGTGAAGATCGACGGCTCGCTCATGAGCCCAGTCTATCGGCGGCCTCCCGTGCCCGGTGGGTGGTCACCACCGGTGCATCGCCGCGCTGACCACCGCGAGGGCGGCCGGTCCCGCCGTGGACGTGCGGAGGACCGTCCCGCCCAGTCGGGCCGGCTCCGCGCCGGCGTTTCGGAGCGCCTCGAGTTCGTCCGGGGCGATGCCGCCTTCGGGGCCGACCACGAGCACGACGTCGCGCGTGCCGTCGATGGTCAGGGCGGTGAGGCGGAGTTCGGCGGTCGGCTCGAGGACGATGACACGGGATGCCGACGCCCGCGCCGCGAGCGTACTCGTGGTCTCCAGCGTGGCGACGTCGGGTATCCACGCGCGGTGCGCCTGCTTCGCGGCTTCGCGCACGATGCTCGCCCACCGCGCGCGACCCTTCTCGGCTTTCGCGGCGTTCCATCGCGACACGCTCCGCGCGGACTGCCAGGGGATGATCTCGTCCACGCCGAGCTCGGTGGCCGCCTGCACGGCCAGTTCGTCTCGATCCCCCTTCGCCAGCGCCTGGGCGAGGAGGATCCGCGGGCTCGCCGCGGGAACATCCGTGCGCGCCGTGACGCGCACGACGACCTCCCGCGGAGTGACCGCCTCGCATTCGCCGGTGAGCCACGTGCCGCGCCCGTCGCCGACGGTCACCTCTTCTCCGACGCGCACCCGCCGCACCGCAGCCGCGTGGTGGGCCTCCGCCCCCGTGAGTGCGACCGCGTCGCCGGGGAGAGCCGACGACTCGTCAGGGAGGAGGAAGTGCAGGGCCACCGCTCAGCCGTTCCGGAACCGATCGCGCAGTTTCGCGAACAGCCCCTGGTGAAACTCGGCCAGCCGGGGGGCGGGCGCCTTCGAGCGCTTCGCGAACTCCTCGATGAGAGCGCGCTCCTTGGCATCGAGCCGGGTGGGGGTCACCACGTGCACGCCGACGCGGAGATCGCCGCGCTGTGTTCCGCGCAACGGGGTGATTCCGCGTCCCTTGATGGTGAGCACGTCGCCGCCCTGCACGCCGGGGCGCAGTTCGAGGTCGACCGGACCGTCGAGCGATTCGATGGTCGTCGTGGTGCCGAGGATCGCGTCGGGCATGGAGACTTCGAGGGTCGCGAGCAGGTCGTCCCCGTCGCGGCTGAACTCCTCGTGCGGGGAGACCGTCACCTCGAGGTAGAGGTCGCCGTTCGGACCGCCGGCCGGACCGACTTCTCCCGAGCCCGGCAGCTGCAGTCGCAGGCCGGTCTCCACTCCTGCGGGGATGTCGATCGACACGGTGCGCCGTGCGCGCACTCTGCCCTGACCCTGGCAGGTCGCACAGGGGTACGGGATCGTCGTGCCGTAGCCCTGACACGATCCGCACGGCTGACTCGTGACGACGTTGCCCAGGAGGCTGCGCACCGTCCGCTGCACGTGGCCGGAGCCGTGGCAGATGTCGCACGTGACCGGGTTGGTGCCCGGCCGGCAGCACGACCCCTGGCACGTGTCGCAGAGCACTGCGGTGTCGACCTCGATGTCGCGATGCACGCCGAAGACGACGTCCTTGAGGTCGAGCGTCACGCGGACGAGTGCGTCCTGACCGCGTTCTCGGCGGGAGCGCGGGCGCCCCGCCCGCTGACCTCCGGCCGATCCGAAGAATGTCTCGAAGATGTCGCCGAAGCCGCCGAAGCCGCCCTGCGCAGCGCCGAACGGGGAGTCGCTGCCGCCGAGATCGTAGCGGGCACGCTGATCGGGGTCGCTCAGCACGTCGTAGGCGTGCGTCACGAGCTTGAACCGCTCGGAGGCGTCCTCGCCGGGGTTCACGTCGGGGTGCAGCTCCCGCGCCAGGCGCCGGTACGCCTTCTTGATCTCGTCCGGTGTCGCGTCGCGCGCGACACCGAGCACCTCGTAGTGGTCAGCCACAATCGCCTTCCCGCCCGCGCGCTGCGCGGGATCGTCTGGTCACGGATGCCGCGTCAGCGGGCAGTTTCGTCTTCGTCGAGCATCCGGGTGAGATAACGCGCGACGGCACGGACCGCCGCGAAATTCGTCGGATAGTCCATCCGCATCGGGCCCAGGACGCCGACGCGCGCCCGCGCCCCGGTCGCGTCGTATTCGCTGGCCACCACGGATGCCTCGCCCAGGCCGAACGGCTCGTTCTCGCGGCCGATGCTGGCGGCCAGGCCGTGGTCGTCGGCCACCATCTCGCTCATCAGCTTCATGAGCGTCACCTGCTCCTCGATCGCCTCGAGCAGCGGATAGATGCTTCCACGGAAGTCGGATTCGCTGCGCGCCAGCGTGGCGGCTCCGGCCATCACCAGGCGATCCTGCCGGAACTCCTCGAGCTCCTCGGCGACGACGCGGATGATCGCCACGATCGCGGCCTCTCGGGGGGAGGGCGACGCGTCCGGCTGCGCGAGCCGCTCCTCGACGCGCTGCGCACCCTCACGCACCGGCCGGCCGACCAGCAGCACCGAGACGTCGCCGCGGACGCGGGCGAGATCGTTTTCGTCGAACTCGTCATGGACGAACGCGAGGCGCTGCGAGACCCGACCGGTGTCGGTGACGAGGATCACCAGCATCCGGCCGCCGCCGAGCTGGACGAGCTCGACGTGCGAGACAGTCGCCCGGGCGAAGGACGGGTATTGGACGATCGCGACCTGGCCGGTGAGCTGCGTGAGCGCGCGGACCGTGCGGACCAGCACGTCGTCGAGATCTCCCGGCCCGTCGAGGAAGGCCGAGATCGCGGTGCGCTGCGCCGGCGAGAGCGGCCGCACCTCGGCGAGATGGTCCACGAACACGCGGTAGCCCTTGTCGGTCGGGACCCGCCCCGACGACGTATGCGGCGCGGCGATGAGCTCCTCGTCCTCCAGCAGGGCCATGTCGTTGCGGATCGTCGCAGCGGATACGCCGAACGCGTGACGCTCGACGATCGCCTTGCTGCCCACGGGCTCACGGGTGTCGACGAAGTCCTGCACGATCGCCCGCAGCACCTGCAGTCCTCGATCGGTGACCATCTCGCCCCCTCACCCGTGCTCGGCCGCTCTGGCACTCACCTGTTCTGAGTGCCAATTCTACCGGATCGGATCCGCGCGGAGCGGGAGGCGGTTCAGTCCGTGAGCGCCCGCACGACCGCATCCGCGAGCAGCCGTCCGCGCCGCGTCAGCACGATGCGTCCGCGCACGGCGGACGCGCCGTCGATGAGCCCGTCGGCGATGAGCGCGGCGACCGACTGCCGGCCCTCTCCGAGGAGCTCCGAGATCGGCATGCCCTCCCGGATGCGAGTGCGGAGCAGCACGCTCTCCAGCGCCCGGGATGCGGCATCCGGCCGCTCGCGTCCCGCGGCCGGCGACTCGCCGGCCGCCAGCCGCTGCGCGTACGCGGCGGGATGCTTGACGTTCCAGAAGCGCACACCGGCGACGTGGCTGTGCGCGCCGGGACCGAACCCCCACCAGTCGGCGCCCAGCCAGTACGCGAGGTTGTGGCGCGAGCGATGGGCCTCGCCGCGCGACCAGTTGGAGACCTCGTACCAGTCGTACCCGGCGCCGCCCAGCAGAGTGTCGGCGAGCTCGTACATGTCGGCCTGCAGGTCGTCGTCCGGCGTCGGGACCTCCCCGCGTTTGATCTGCCGCGCGAGCTTGGTGCCGTCCTCGACGATGAGGGCGTACGCGGAGACGTGGTCGGGCTCGAGCGCGGTGGCCGTCTGAAGGGACGCGCGCCAGTCGTGCAGCGATTCGCCCGGCGCGCCGTAGATCAGGTCGATGCTCACATCCAGGCCGGCACGTCGGGCCGCATCGACGGCGGTGCGGACGTTCGCCGGCTCGTGGGTGCGATCGAGGACGGCGAGCACGTGCGGGACGGCGGACTGCATGCCGATCGACAGGCGGGTGACCCCGGATGCAGCCAGCTCTTCGGCGACGGCATCCGTCACGGTGTCGGGATTGGCCTCGACGGTGATCTCCGCGCCGTGCTCGATGCCGAAGGACTCCCGCACTCCCTGGAGCATCCGGCCGAGATCACCGGCCGGGAGGAGGGTGGGCGTGCCGCCGCCGAAGAAGACGGTGGATGCCGGCCGCACCGCACCGACCCGGCCGAGGACGCCGCGCGCCAGCTCGACCTCGCGCAGCAGGGTGTCGGCGTACTCGTCCTGACGCGCGCCGCGCAGCTCGCCGGCCGTGTACGTGTTGAAGTCGCAGTATCCGCAGCGCACCCGGCAGAACGGCACGTGCAGGTAGACCCCGAAAGGTGTGGAATCGTCGGTCGCGACCGGCAGCGACCCGTCGCGGGGTGCAGGCTCTCCGAGAGGGAGCGCGGCTCCCATCAGGCCGGTGTCGCGTACAGCGGCGAGATCGCCCGCAGGTATCGCGTGAACAGCTCACGACGACGCCGGCGGATCAGCGCGGGGAACATCCGGTACAGCAGCGCGGCGGGGGCATCGAACGCGCGGACGGTGAACCACACCTCGTCGTTGTCGTACCACTGGAGCACGAAGGACTCCTCGCCGCTGACCACCGACCCGCCGACGGTGCCGAGCGCGAAGCCCACTCGACGCGGCTCCTCGATCGAGAAGATCACGCGCAGCTCACCGTCGGCGCGCATGCCCCCGACCCGGCCGTCGACGCGCACGGTCGTTCCCGCCCCGACATACGGAGTGCCGTCGCTGTCGAAGCGCTGGTCCGCCTCCAGCTTGCTCGGCGCGAGCGGGTTTCCCTCCGCGTCGAAGCTCACTCCGGAGTACATCGGTCCGGCCGCCGGCCGCACGTCGCTGAGCTGCAGTCCCGCTCCCCGCTGCGCCGCCCACGACAGCAGCGCGTCGCCTGCGGACTCGAAGCGCGCCTGCCCGCTGCCGATGCGCCATGACTCCTCGGCCGGGATGCTGCGCTCCGGCGGATAATGCATCAGGTCTGCCGCCTGGGTCGCCCCGACGGCCGCGTAGTCGACCGTCTCGTCTCTGAACGTCCCGCGCCGCATGGATTCCAGCCTACTTCGGGTTCCTGATGGCGCCATCAGCGCCCTGGGGAACTACTTCTTGTCTTTGCCCTCGGTGTCGCCCGACAGCGCGGCGATGAACGCCTCCTGGGGGACCTCGACGCGTCCGACCATCTTCATGCGCTTCTTGCCCTCCTTCTGCTTCTCGAGGAGCTTGCGCTTGCGGGTGATGTCGCCGCCGTAGCACTTCGCGAGAACGTCCTTGCGCATCGCGCGGATCGACTCCCGGGCGATGATCCGGGCCCCGATCGCGGCCTGGATGGGAACCTCGAACTGCTGGCGCGGGATCAGCTTCTTCAGCCGTTCGGTCATCAGGACGCCGTACGCGTACGCCTTGTCGCGATGCACGATGGCACTGAACGCATCGACCGGTTCGCCCTGCAGCAGGATGTCGACCTTCACCAGATCGGCCTCCTGATCGCCGCTGGGCTCGTAGTCGAGCGAGGCGTAGCCGGCGGTCTTGGACTTGAGGTGGTCGAAGAAGTCGAACACGATCTCGCCGAGCGGCATCGTGTAGCGGATCTCGACGCGGTCCTCGCCGAGGTACTCCATGCCGAGCAGGGTGCCGCGGCGCGATTGGCACAGCTCCATGATCGTGCCGACGTAGTCCTTCGGGGCGAGGATCGCCGCCTTCACCATCGGCTCCGTGACGCTGGCGATCTTCGTGCCGGAAGGGAACTCGCTGGGGTTGGTGACGGTGAACGTCTTCCTGTCGTCGGTGGTCACCTCGTACGTCACGGACGGGGCCGTAGAGATGAGGTCGAGGCCGAATTCGCGTTCGAGGCGCTCCGAAACGATCTCGAGGTGGAGCAGCCCGAGGAATCCGCAGCGGAAGCCGAATCCGAGCGCGACGGAGGTCTCGGGCTCGTAATTGAGCGACGCGTCCGAGAGCTTCAGCTTGTCCAGCGCCTCGCGCAGCACCGGATAGTCACTGCCGTCGATCGGGTACAGGCCGGAGAAGACCATCGGCTTCGGGTCGGTGTACCCGGGGAGGGCCTCCTTCGACGGCTTCGCGGCGCTGGTGACGGTGTCGCCGACCTTCGACTGCCGCACGTCCTTCACACCGGTGATGAGGTAGCCCACCTCACCCACGCCAAGCCCCTTCGTGGGGGTCGGCTCGGGTGAGGAGACGCCGATCTCGAGCAGCTCGTGGATGGCGCGGGTCGACATCATCTGGATGCGCTCCCGGGGGCTGAGCGCGCCGTCGATCATGCGGACGTAGGTGATGACGCCGCGGTAGGAGTCATACACAGAGTCGAAGATCATCGCCCGCGACGGCGCGTTCGGGTCACCCTGCGGCGGGGGGATCTGCTGGACGACCTGCTGAAGCAGCTCCTCGACGCCGATGCCCGTCTTGCCGCTGACCCGGAGCACGTCCTCGGGCTTGCCGCCGATGAGGCTGGCGAGCTCCTTCGCGTACTTCTCGGGGTCGGCCGCGGGCAGATCGATCTTGTTGAGCACCGGGATGATGTGCAGATCGTTCTCCAGCGCCAGGTAGAGGTTCGCGAGGGTCTGC
>DASQLG010000130.1:0-4089 GCA_035630115.1 Microbacterium sp.
GCCGAGACGGTGGTGACGGCATCCCCCGATCAGGTCCTCGTGGACTGGCCCGTCGCCCCGCTGGCATCTCGCGAACGGGCGCATGTTCGCGTGCGCGTGGCAGGCCACGACGACGTGTGGTCGCAATGGAGCCCCGCGACCGTGACGGAGGCGGGACTCCTCAGCCCCGACGACTGGAGCGCGCGACCCGTGGGCGCAGCCTGGCCGGAGGACGGCGAGTCCGACGACCGCCGCCCCTCACTCGTGCGCCGTGAGTTCTCGACGAGGGGAGGCCCTGCGCCGGGCGCGCCGGGCTACCGCGTCGTGAGCTTCGCGCCCCGGCCCGGCGGTGGCCTCACCTCAGCATCCGCTCGACACCGCACGCCGTACGGCGAGGCGTCGATCTCATGGCGCGTCGAGGAGGACCGGCTCGTCGTGGCCGTCCACGTTCCGGTCGGGGCCACCGGGGTTCTGGAGCTGCCCGGCCTGCCCGCCGAGATCATTCCGCACGGGACCCATCACCGCGACACAGCGGTCCTGGTCGCGCTCGCCTAGACGTGACCCGTCCGCGCCGTCCTCATCTTGACGGCGCGGACATGGTGCCGTAAAGTGAATTGAATCGATTCACTAATTCCTCAAGATCCTCAACGAAGAGCACCGATGACATCCCCTTCACGCATCTGCTTCCTGCTTCAGGTGAAGCCTGAGCTGCTCGCCGAGTACATCGAGCGCCACAATCCTGTGTGGCCCGAGATGATCGCCGAGATCGCCGCATCCGGGCGGCGCAACTACTCGCTCTACCTCGCCGACGGAGGACGACTCATCGGCTACTACGAGACCGACGACGACGAGGCCGCGCAGGCGTACCTCGCCGCGTCGCCGGTCGCGACCAGGTGGGAAGCCGAGATGGCGCGGTTCTTCGTCGGACTCGAGGGGCGACCCGATCAGGTGGCGACCCTCTTGACCGAGGTCTTCCACCTCGAAGACCAGCTGGCTGAAGCATCCGGCAACGTGGCATCCATCACCGAAGAAAGCGACGCATCGTGAGCATCCTCTCCCTCGACATCCAGCAGACGCTCGAGAAGCAGGCCATCGAGCTGCCCTCGTGGGCGTTCGGCAACTCCGGCACGCGCTTCCGCGTATGGACCACCGGAGGCACCCCGCGCGATCCGTTCGAGAAGATCGCGGATGCCGCTGAGGTCAACCGCGTGACCGGCCTCGCACCGAGCGTGGCACTGCACATTCCGTGGGACAAGGTCGAGGACTACGACGTGCTGCGCCGGCACGCCGAAGACCTGGGCGTCTCGCTGGGCACGATCAACTCCAACACGTTCCAGGACGAGGACTACAAGTTCGGCGCCCTGACCCACGAAGACGAGCGCATCCGCCGCAAGGCGATCGATCACCACATCGAGTGCATCGATGTGATGGACGCGACGGGCTCTCGCGACCTCAAGATCTGGCTCGCGGAGGGCTCGAACTACCCCGGCCAGACCGACATGCGCGCCCGCCAGGATCGCCTGAACGACTCGCTGCGCGCGATCTACGAGCGCCTCACCGGCGAGCAGCGCCTGGTGCTCGAGTACAAGTTCTTCGAGCCGTCGTTCTACCACACCGACGTCCCCGACTGGGGCACCTCGTACGCGCAGGTGGCGACCCTCGGCGACCGCGCCATGGTCTGCCTCGACACCGGCCACCACGCCCCTGGCACGAACATCGAGTTCATCGTGATGCAGCTGCTTCGCCTCGGAAAGCTCGGGTCGTTCGACTTCAACTCGCGCTTCTACGCCGACGACGACCTGATCGTCGGCGCGGCCGACCCGTTCCAGCTGTTCCGCATCATCGTCGAGGTCATCCGCGGCGGCGGCCTGAACAACCCCGACGTGGCGTTCATGCTCGACCAGTGCCACAACATCGAGGCGAAGATCCCGGGCCAGATCCGCTCGGTGCTGAACGTGCAGGAGATGACTGCTCGCGCGCTGCTCATCGACCAGTCGGCGCTCGCCGCAGCGCAGTCGGCCAACGACGTGCTCGCCGCCCAGGCGGTATTCATGGACGCCTTCTACACCGACGTGCGACCGGCCCTCGCCGAGTGGCGCGAGTCGCGCGGCCTGCCCGCCGACCCGATGGCCGCATTCGCGGCATCCGGCTACCAGGACAAGATCGAGGCCGAGCGCGTCGGCGGTACCCAAGCGGGCTGGGGCGCGTGACCGCAGTGCCGACAAACCACTTTCGGGTTGAGAAACCACGCGCGGCGGGGCGTCTCGCCGTGAAAGTGGTTTGTCGCCGACACCACGTCGGGGGCGGAGGCGGGCGCCTATGACCGAGCCCTACTCCGCAGCAGGGGGACTCGTGCGGGTGTACCCGCCGACGTCCCCGCCCGGCATGATCGCGAACGGCGCGGGCCTGGTCTGGGCGCACGGCGGCGGCTTCGCCGGCGGCGACCTCGACATGCCCGAGGCCGACGGGGTCGCGCGCGCACTCGCCGCCCGCGGAGTCACCGTGGTGTCGGTTGACTATGCGCTGGCCCCGACGCCGCCCGCGTCGGCCGCGGCGATCGGCGCATCGAGGAAGGACGGCGTGCACCACCCGGCGGCTTCCGACGACGTCGTCGCCGCGTTCCGCTGGGCCTTCGACTCGGAGCTCTGCCCCGGACCGTGGGCGCTCGGGGGCGCGAGCGCCGGCGCCAACCTGGCCACCGGCGCCACCCTGCGACTGCTGGCCGACGGCAGCCTGGCACCTTCGCTCGTCGTGCTCGCCTACCCGACGCTGCTGGCCGTGCAGCCCGAACCGGATGCCGCGCTCCGCGCCGCGCTCGACGCCGACCCCGAGGCGGACACGTTCGGACCCGACGCCGTGCTCGGGATGTACGAGAACTACCTCGGTCGGCCGGTCGACGGCGCGCCGATATCCGCGATCCCCGGCCTCGCGACCGCCGAAGACCTTGCCCACTTCCCGCCGACGCTGATGATCAACGGCGAGGTCGACGAACTCCGCATCTCGGGCGAGCACTTCGCCGGCACTCTGGCCGCCGCCGGCCGTGACATCGTCGCGGTCACCGAGCCCGGCACCCGTCACGGGCACCTCAACCGTCCCGAAGAGCCCGCGGCTGCGGCATCCATCGATCGCATCGTCGCCCGACTCGCCGCCCTCCCTCCCGCTCCGACCGCCATTCATCCGTCGTGAACGTACGCTCGCACCGCCGGAATCCGTGCACAGGCGACGGACGAAACCGACCCCGAACCCCCATCACCGAAGGATCATTCTCATGACCAACCCCGCAGCCGCCGATCTGGTCGCGCGCTCCAACCGCCTCGGGTCCGACCCGAAGAACACGAACTACGCCGGCGGCAACACCTCCGCCAAGGGCACCGAGACCGACCCGGTCACCGGTGAGCCCGTCGAGCTGCTGTGGGTCAAGGGCTCCGGCGGCGACCTGGGCACGTTGACCGAGTCCGGTCTTGCCGTGCTGCGCCTCGACCGCATGCGGGCGCTCGTGGACGTGTACCCGGGACTCGATCGCGAAGACGAGATGGTCGCGGCGTTCGACTACTGCCTGCACGGCAAGGGCGGAGCGGCTCCGTCGATCGACACCGCGATGCACGGACTCGTGGATGCCGCGCACGTCGACCACCTGCATCCCGACTCCGGCATCGCGATCGCGACGTCGAAGGACGGCGAGAAGCTCACGGGAAAGATCTTCGGTTCGAAGGTCGTCTGGGTGCCGTGGCGCCGCCCCGGCTTCCAGCTGGGCCTGGACATCGCCGCGATCAAGGCGAAGAACCCCGAGGCGATCGGCTGCATCCTCGGCGGACACGGCATCACCGCGTGGGGGGACACGTCCGACGAGGCCGAAGCCAACTCGCTCTGGATCATCGAGACCGCGCAGGCCTACATCGACGCGAACGGCAAGAAGGAGCCGTTCGGCAAGCCGCGCAAGAAGTTCGCCGCCCTCGAGGCCGATGAGCGCCGTTCGAAGGCCGCCGCCCTCGCACCCACGATCCGCGGTCTCGCGTCGCACGACAAGCCTATGGTCGGCCACTTCACCGATGACCCGCGCGTGCTCGAGTTCCTCGCCTCGGCGAACGCTCCCCAGCTCGCCGAGCTCGG
>DASQLG010000131.1:0-10080 GCA_035630115.1 Microbacterium sp.
CACCGCGGTCGTGGGACTCCAGGAGGAGCTCGATCTCGATGTGCTGGTGCACGGCGAGCCTGAGCGCAACGACATGGTGCAGTACTTCGCTGAGAACCTGGAGGGCTTCGCGGTCACCCGCAACGGCTGGGTGCAGTCCTACGGATCGCGCGCGACCCGGCCGTCGATCCTGTGGGGTGATGTCGCCCGGCCCGAGCCGATCACCGTCGGCTGGTCGAGGTTCGCGCAGTCGCTGACGGAGAAGCCGATGAAGGGGATGCTGACCGGACCGGTGACGATCCTCGCGTGGTCCTTCGTCCGCGACGATCAGCCGCTCGGCGATACCGCGAACCAGGTCGCGCTCGCGCTCCGCGAAGAGATCGCTGATCTCGAGGATGGCGGCATCCGCATCATCCAGGTCGACGAGCCGGCGCTCCGAGAGCTCCTTCCCCTGAAGAAGGCGGCCCAGCCCGCATATCTGGAATGGTCGGTGAACTCGTTCCGGCTCGCGACCGCGGGCGCCGCGGATGCGACGCAGGTGCACACGCACCTCTGCTACTCCGAGTTCGACGTCGTGATCGACGCGATCGCCGCTCTCGATGCGGACGTGACCTCCATCGAGGCGGCCCGCAGCCGTGGCGAGGTGATCGACGACATCGCGCGGTCGGGCTTCTCCCACGGCGTCGGTCCCGGTGCGTATGACATCCATTCGCCCCGCGTGCCGTCGGTGGCCGAGATCGTGCACCTGCTCGAACGCGCCGTCGACCAACTGCCACTGCGCCAGATCTGGGTCAACCCCGACTGCGGGTTGAAGACGCGCGGTTACGCCGAGACGGCGATCGCGCTGCAGAACCTCGTCGAAGCCGCCCGCGTCGTGCGCGACCGGTCGGAGGTCAGCGTCTAGGCCCCTTCTTGGACGGCGGGGATGCCACCGGCGCTGCGGGCGCGGCATCCTCGAGCACGGCTGTTTCGGTGGCGTCAGCACCCACGAGGACGGCGTCGCCCTCGACCACGACGGCCTCGGGCTCCGCGATGACGAGCGTGTCGGCGTCCGCGGCCGTCGGAGTCTCCTCGTCGCGCCGCTGCAGCAGCTCCAGGATCCACCCGACCAGGAGCGCGACGACCAGCACGAGCAGGATGTCGCCCAGCGACAACGGTCGCATCGCGAAGAGCCAGAGCACGGCGAGCACGGCGATGCCGGTGCGCACCAGCACGCGATGGCGCCCCAGCCACGCGCCGAAGCCGCCCGTGTCGAGACCCCGTGCGGCGAGCTGTGATCGCGCCGACCTGTTCAGGCCACCCGTGGCCGTGCGCACGCCGACTGCGGGGCGAGAGCCGCCCAGCAGCCAGCCGATCACGGCGACCAGAACGCCCAGCAGCATGGTCACCAGTGCGGTCTGGGTCATCGCCCCGACGAGCTGGCTGTAGATCACGTCGAGGGCGGAGGGGGAGAGGTCGAGCTCTCCGGCCGCGATTCCCACCGCGGTCGAGCCGATGGACAGGCTCGCGGCGAGGGTGGCGCTTCCGATGGCCAGTCCGAGGCCGGTTCCGAGGATGGCTGTGCTGCGCCGGCGGGCGATCAGGATGCCGAGTCCGAACAGCCCCAAGGTGACGACGGGCAGCCACCACCCCATGGTCGCCGCGATCGCATAGGCGGTGCGGATCGCATTGAGGTTGTCGCCCTCGCCGATGATCACGACCCGGTCCACGGCCGGGATGAGCTCCGCGACGCCGAGCCCGCGGTCGACGAGGTTCTGCTTGACCCGGTCGACGACCGCGCCGAGCTGGATGCCGACGCCGTCGTCGGTTCTGACCACCAGCCCCCCGCCGTCCGAGGTTGCCGCCGTCGTCAGCGCGCGGTGTGCGGCACGCGTGGCGGTGGCCCAGACGTCGGCGAACGCGTCCGACTCCACGACGCGGGTCACGGTCTGGGTGACGAGATTCTCGAGTCCGTCGGCAGCGGGGGCCTGCAGCAGGCCGAGCGCCTGCACGGCGCGAGGCGGCAGGCCCAGATCGGCG
Organism: Microbacterium sp.; assembly: GCA_035630115.1. Taxonomy (GTDB): domain Bacteria; phylum Actinomycetota; class Actinomycetes; order Actinomycetales; family Microbacteriaceae; genus Microbacterium. The sequence continues at coordinate 1,999 of DASQLG010000131.1, forward strand.
ATCCCGTCGAAGACGTTCCCGGTGAGCTGCGCGAAGTCCACCTGCGCGGTGATCCCGTCCATCGTCTCGTCGATGATCAGCGCCTGCACGGCGGGGTCGTCGACCAGCGGCGCGAGCGTGTTGACGAACGCATCCTCCTCCACGAGCTGGACCCGCGCCCAGGCCCCCACGATCGAGACGGGCACGAGGATCGCGGCGATCACGATGCAGATCGCCGACACGGGCGCGCGCCACCGGCCGGCGCGGCGGGTCGGGGGTGGTGTTTCGTCGGCGGCTCCGGGCGCCTGCGCACGCAGTCGGTCGTTCTCGGCGCGCAGCAGCGCCAGCTGCGCCTGCAGGTCGTCTTCAGCTACAGCGGGCATGAGGCCTCCTCGATGCGGATGCCCTTATTGTGGCTTAGTCGCCCCGCGCGCATCACACCCAGATCGGGTGATCTCCGAATCGCTGTCGAACCGGCGTCAGGGTCACACGGCGCGCAGGACCGCCACGATCTTGCCCAGCACCACAGCGTCGTCGCCGAGGATTGGTTCGAAGGCCGAATTCCGCGGGAGCAGCCACGTGTGGCCGTCGCGCTGACGGAACGTCTTCACCGTCGCCTCCTCGTTCAGCATCGCCGCGACGATGTCGCCGTTCTCCGCCGTCTGCTGCTGGCGCACGACGACCCAGTCGCCGTCGCAGATCGCGGCATCGATCATGGAGTCGCCCGAGACTTTGAGCATGAACAGGTCGCCCTTGCCGACGAGCTGACGGGGCAGAGGGAAGATCTCCTCCACCTGTTGCTCGGCGGTGATGGGAATCCCCGCCGCGATGCGCCCGACGAGCGGCACCATGGCGGCGTCGCCCACGCTGGGCGCGCTGTCGGCCGGATTCTCGGTCGACATGCCCGGCAGGTCGATGAGCACCTCCATCGCCCGCGTCTTGCCGGCATCCCGCCGGAGGTAGCCGCTCAGCTCGAGCTGGTTGAGCTGGTGGGTCACGCTCGAGAGGGACTTGAGTCCGACGGCATCGCCGATCTCGCGCATGCTCGGCGGATACCCGTGGCGGGCGATCGAGCGCTGGATGACCTCGAGGATGGCGAGCTGCTTGTCGCTCAGGCTCTTGCGCCGGCGCGTCTGCGGCTTTTCGCGTCCGTTCGCATCGGTCATGGTTCCAGCTCCTGTCTCACCCGGGGGCAGCGGTCTTCGAATGTCGGAGGCCCGTGGTGGGGTGTTCTTATCGAAACCGTATCCGGTATCGGCTGGTCCTTCCCGCAGCGCTCCCGCGTGTCGCGTTCGAAAGATCGGAGCTTCCACCGGCAGTTGACATCGTAGAGCATCGAAGATACATTCGGAAGAGAGATTCGCATCCCCGGCTCCCGGCCGAGCCGTGGATGCGAACCTCTTCCCTTTCACAGGAGGATGACATGACAGCGATCAGCATCTCGGCACCCCGAGCAACACGCCTGCGCCTCACGACGCGTGGCCGTCGGATCGTCGCGACCCTGGCGGCCCTGCCGGCGGTCGTCGCCCTCAGCGTCGCGGTGCTGAGCGGGGGGAGCGCCCTCGCTTCGCTCGATGCCGGGGCGCCTGCCGAGTCGTTCACGATGCGGACCGTTGCCGCCGGCGAGTCGCTCTGGTCCATCGCCGAGCGGCTCGCCCCGGGTGCCGATCCGCGCGACGTCGTCGACGCGATCGTGCGCCTCAACTCGCTCGATGGCGGAACGGTGTCGGCCGGGCAGCAGATCGCGATCCCCGCGGAGTACGCGTCCGCACCGTAGCGCCGCGTCGCCGACCGATCCCCTCCGCGTCGGGCCTCTACGATGGGAGAGGTGAGCATTCGCCTCGACGACCTCCCTCTTCGTGACAACCTTCGCGGCCTGACCCCCTACGGTGCGCCGCAAGCGGCACTGCCCGTGGCGCTGAACGTGAACGAGAACACGCATCCGGTCCCCGAAGAGGTCGCCGACGACATCCTCGACGCCGTCGCCCTCGCACTGCGAGATGTGAACCGGTATCCCGACCGCGAGTTCACCGACCTGCGCGAGGGTTTCGCCGACTATCTCGGCTACGGACTGACGCGGGAGCAGATCTGGGCGGCGAACGGATCCAACGAGGTGCTGCAGCACGTGCTGCAGGCCTTCGGCGGCCCGGGGCGCAGCGCGTTCGGCTTCGCACCGACGTATTCGATGTATCCGCTTCTGACGCGCGCCACCGGGGCGGATTGGATCGCCGGAACCCGCGGCGACGACTTCACGATCGATGCGCAGAGCGCGGCGTCGCAGGTCGCGGACGCCCGCCCGGACGTCGTCTTCCTCTGCGCGCCGAACAATCCCACCGGCACGCCGATGCGACTCGATGTGATCGAGGCGGTGTACGAAGCCACCGCGGGGGTCGTCGTCGTCGACGAGGCCTACCAGGAGTTCGCCCCACGCGAGGAGGGCTCGGCGCTCGCGCTGCTTCCCGGTCGCGAGCGGCTCGTCGTGTCGCGCACCATGAGCAAGGCCTTCGCCTTCGCCGGCGCCCGGGTGGGCTACCTCGCCGCCGATGCCGCGTTCGTGGACGCGCTGCGGCTCGTGCGCCTGCCCTACCACCTGAGCTCGCTGACGCAGGCGGCCGCGAGTGCCGCGCTCCGCCACGCCCAGACGATGCTGCAGATGGTGGACGAGATCGTCTTGCAGCGCGACCGCATCTCCGCGACGCTCGAGGCGCTCGGCTTCGACGCATACGAGTCGTGGACGAACTTCGTGCTGTTCGGCGGCGTCGAGGATGCCCCCGGCACCTGGCAGGGTCTCTACGATCGCGGCGTGCTCATCCGCGACGTCGGCATCCCCCATCACCTTCGCGTGACGGCCGGGACCGAGCAGGAGACCACCGCGTTCCTGGACGCACTCGCGTCGCTAGACTCGGGCTCATGACCCGCCCCGGAGCCGCCCGCACGACATCTCTGCGCCGCGCGACGAGCGAGTCCACCGTCGAGCTGGAGCTCGACCTGGACGGATCGGGTCGCAGTCACATCGACACGACTGTGCCGTTCTTCGATCACCTGCTCACGGCGTTCGCCAAGCACTCGCTGACCGATCTGACCGTCCGTGCGTCGGGCGACACCGACATCGATGCGCACCACACCGTGGAGGACGTCGCGATCGTGCTCGGTCAGGCGATCCGGGAGGCACTGGGCGACAAGTCCGGGATATCCCGGTACGGCGACGCCCTCGTCCCGCTCGACGAGGCCCTGGCCCAGGCCGTGGTCGACATCAGCGGTCGCCCGTACCTGGTCCACTCGGGTGAGCCGGCGGGATTCGAACTCCACCTGATCGGCGGGCACTTCACCGGCTCTCTCGTGCGGCACACTTTCGAGGCGATCGCGTTCCACGCCGGACTCACCGTCCACGTGACGGTTCTGGCCGGTCGCGATCCCCACCACATCGCCGAGGCGGAGTACAAGGCGTTCGCGCGCGCGTTCCGACAGGCCAAGGCCCTCGACCCGCTGGTCGAGGGCGTTCCGAGCACCAAGGGCGCCCTGTGACCGAAGGGCACGAAACGGATGCTGTGACCGAAGGGCACGAAAGGGACGCCGTGACGGGACCCTCGCAGGCGGACAGGCCGCTCGTCGCGGTGCTGGACTACGGGTCGGGCAACGTCCACTCCGCGGTGAAGGCCCTCGACGCCGCGGGCGCCGATGCCCGGCTCACCGCAGATCGTGGGCTCATCGACGACGCCGCCGGGCTCGTGGTTCCCGGGGTCGGGGCTTTCCGAGCGGTGATGGAGGCGCTGCGCGCCAGCCGGGGCGACGAGATCATCGATCGTCGCCTCGCGGGCGGGCGAGCCGTTCTGGGCATCTGCGTCGGCATGCAGGTGCTGTTCGATCGCGGAGTCGAGCGGGGAATCGACACGGAGGGCCTTGGGGAGTGGCCGGGGGTGATCACCGAGCTCGACGCGCCGGTGCTGCCGCACATGGGCTGGAACACCGTGGACGCCGGCGAGGGCTCGCGGCTGTTCCGCGGCATCGAGCAGGAGCGCTTCTACTTCGTCCATTCGTTCGCGGCGCAGCAGTGGCTTCTCGACGTGCAGCCGCCCTTCCCTCCGCCCGTTCTGACGTGGTGCACATACGGTCGGCCGTTCCTGGCCGCGGTGGAGAACGGACCCCTGTCGGCGACGCAGTTCCATCCGGAGAAATCGGGGGATGCCGGCATCCGCCTTCTCGCCAATTGGATCGACGGGCTCGGCGGGGCTACCCTCTGAACTCGTGCCATCTGCGAGAGCGCATCGCCCTCGCGTCGTCCCTGCACGAGGAGCTATGAACGATTTCGCGTCTACGCCTGAGCTGATCCTGCTGCCCGCCGTCGATGTCGCAGGCGGCAAGGCCGTCCGCCTGACGCAGGGTGAAGCGGGTACGGAGACCAACTACGGCGACCCGGTCGACGCCGCCCTCGAATGGGCGAAGCAGGGTGCCGACTGGATCCACCTGGTCGACCTCGACGCCGCCTTCGGGCGGGGCAGCAACGCGTCCGTCATCCGCAAGGTGATCAAGCAGGTACGTGGCGTGCAGGTCGAAGTCTCCGGCGGCATCCGCGACGACAGCAGTCTCGAGGCCGCGCTCGAGAGCGGCGCCGCACGCATCAATCTGGGGACGGCGGCCCTGGAGAACCCCGAGTGGGCGGCCGATGTGATCGGCCGCTACGGCGACGTGATCGCAGTCGGGCTCGACGTGCGCGGCACTACCCTCGCGGCCCGCGGCTGGACGCAGGAGGGCGGCGACCTGTGGACGGTGCTGGCGCGCCTCGAGTCCGCCGGTTGCAGCCGCTACGTCGTCACGGACGTCACGAAGGACGGAACCCTGAGGGGCCCGAACCTCGAACTGCTGCGAGAGGTCACGTCGCGCACGACGAAGCCTGTCGTCGCCTCGGGCGGAGTCTCGAGCCTGGACGACATCATCGCGCTGCGCGACCTCGTTCCGCTCGGCGTCGAAGGCGCGATCGTCGGCAAGGCCCTCTACGCGGGCGCCTTCACGCTCGCCGAGGCGCTGGATGTCGCCGGACACTGACCCGCGCGATCACCATCTCGCCGGCGACTCCGCCGGCGTGCCGTGGGAGCGGCGCCGCTTCGAATCCAACCGGCACTCGGATGACGACGGCTCGGCCGATCCGGACCTGCTCGCGGCGCTGACCGCCTTCCACGACGGGCGAGGCGACCAGATCGCTGTGATCGAGGCGTACCGTGCTGCGCGCCTGCTCATCCCCCTCATCGCCGAGAAGGGCGACGAGGGCGTCGGCATCCACGGTCTGACGGTCGACAAGACCCAGGAACTGTCGATCGTCGCCGTCGCCGCGCCCGACGGCAGACGCGTGCTCCCGGTGTTCACATCGGTGGCTGCGATGCGGCGATGGGATGCTGCCGCGCGCCCGGTACCGGCCGACGGCGTGCGCACGGCGGTCGCTGCATCCGCCGACGACACCGACCTGATCGTGATCGACCCCGGGTCGGACACCGAGTTCGTGATCCGGCGCCCCGCGGTGTGGGCGATCGGCCAGGGCGTCGGGTGGGAGCCGAGCTTCGCGTCGCCCGAGGTGTTCGCCGGCCTCCAGGAGAGCGTCGGGGGTGAACTGGCCGTGATCGATCTGGGCGTCGAATCCGGAGACACCACCGGCCGCCTCCGCGGCCCCGAGCTGATCGTGCGGCTCGAGCTGATCCACGGTCTCGACCAGTCCGAGCTCGACGCCGTCCTGGCGCGCCTGGCGAGGCGATGGGCAGCCGATCACCGCATCGCCGTGCTCGTCGACTCGCTCACGGTCAAGCTCGTCCGCGCCTGACGCGGTGCGCCCGACCCTTGCGGTCGTCGCGGCGCGGGCGCATGATCGCCTCTCGGGGGTGACGTCATGACACACGGCGCTGCGGAGGACCATTACCGGCCGGCACTGGATGCCGCGCGTCGCCACGCGCTGGAGTGGCTGGACTCGCGCGATGACCGGCCGATCAGGCCGGAGACGGACGCCGACGGCATCCTCGCCCGACTGGACTCACGACTGCCCGAAGCGGGGATTCCGCCGGCCGCCGTGATCGACGAGCTCGCCCAGGCGGCGGGTCCTGGCCTCATCGCGCTGGGCTCGCCGCGCTTCTACGGTCTCGTGATCGGGGGCGTCTACCCCGCCGCGATGGCCGCTGACTGGCTCGTCTCGGCATGGGACCAGAACTCCGGCTCTCGCCAGCTCACTCCCTCGACGGACGCGGTCGAGTCGATCGCCGCGGGGTGGCTGCTCGACCTGCTGAGCCTCCCGGGCGACAGCGGCGTGGGTTTCGTCACCGGCGGGACCGCCGCGAATCTGTCCGCACTCATCGTCGCGCGGGATGCCGTCCTGCGCGACCGCGGCCACGACGCTTCGCGCGGCATCCAGTCCGGCCCGGGAATCCGGTTCCTCGCCGGAGATGCGGTCCACGCGTCGGTGGTGCTCTCCGGACGCCTCGCCGGTCTGGGCGCCCCGATCACGGTCGGAGCCGACGAGCAGGGCCGGATCGATGTGTCAGGGCTGACGGCCGCACTGGCCGAGGGCGATGCCCCGACCATCGTGTCGCTTCAGGCCGGCGACGTGCATTCCGGCGCGTTCGACGACTTCGACGCGGCGATCGACGCCGCCCACCTGCACGGCGCCTGGGTGCACGTCGACGGAGCATTCGGTCTGTGGGCAGGCGCATCCCCGCGAACGCGGCACCTGCTGAAGGGAGTCGGGCGCGCGGACTCCTGGGCCACGGATGCCCACAAGACCCTCAACGTGCCCTATGACTGCGGGGTGGTGATCGTCCGCGACGAAGCGGCGATGACCGCCGCGCTCGGCGTCCACGCGGTCTACCTCCCGGCCGTCGACAGTGTCTCCGATCCCTATGACCGCGTCCCGGAGATGTCCCGGCGCGCGCGAGGGGTGCCGGTGTGGGCGGCGCTGCGCTCGCTCGGCAGGAACGGCGTGATGGATCTCGTCGACGGGCTCGCGGATGCCGCCACCGGCCTCGCCGCCGGGTTCCGCGGCATCCCGGGCCTGGAGGTGCTCAACGACGTCGTCTTCACCCAGGTGTGTCTCGCCGCGCGTGAGGACGCGCACACCATCGCTCTGGGGGAGTGGCTGCGCGCGGAGGGCACCGTGTGGGCGTCTTCCTCGGTGTGGCGCGGACGCGCTGTGGTGCGGTTCGCGGTGAGCAACTTCGGCACCGATGCGGAGGCCGTGCGCCGCACGGTCGATGCCGTCGCCCGGGGGGCGTCGGCCGTCGGCGTCCGCGGTTAGGCCGTCGTCCGGGTCAGGTGACCGGGCCGGTCCACTTCTCCCCGGGGCCCTTGCCGATCGGGTCGGGGATCACAGAGGCCTCGCGGAAAGCGAGCTGCAGCGACCGCAGACCGTCGCGGAGCGACCTCGCGTGCATGTCGCTGATCTCCGGCGCGCCGGCCGTGATGAGCCCCGCGAGGGCGTTGATGAGCTCGCGCGCCTCGTCGAGGTCGGTCTCGGCGGCCGGGTCGTCGGCGAGTCCGACCTTCACTGCGGCGGCGCTCATCAGGTGCACCGCGGCGGTCGTGATGACCTCGACAGCCGGGACGTCCGCGATGTCGCGGGTCGCAGCGGAGGCGGCCCGCTCCTGCGCCTCCCAGCGCGCCTGGCGCTCGGCATCCACCGCCATCCGCCCGGCTCGGAGGTCGTCGTCGGGTTGCCGAATCGTGTCCACGTGCCACTCTCTGCTAGACTTGCGCGGGCTCCGAAGCGTCATGCTTCGGAACGAAAGAGGATCACATCCCACCCGCGCTTGCCGTTCCAGGCTACCGGGTCACGTACTCCGCTCCGTCCGCTTGCGGCCGGAGTAGACACGAGGCGGCACTACGCAGCCGCTCCGTGGTTTCGGGTGCAGAAGCCGGCGCTCACGCGTCGTGCGGGTGGAATCGAGTCTCTCTTCCGCCCGCGATGCATCCCGCTTCGCGGTGGCCGACACCCGCACGAAGAGGAGTTCCGCATCAGCGATCCCCGCACCAATGACCGCATCCGCGTGCCCGAGGTCCGCCTCGTGGGCCCGAACGGAGAGCAGGTCGGCGTCGTACGCATCGAGGTTGCCCTGCGTCTGGCGCAGGATG
>DASQLG010000132.1:0-36861 GCA_035630115.1 Microbacterium sp.
CGCAGCCGTTCGAGGCCGTGGCCTACCTGCTCTGGTACGGCGAACTGCCGACCGACGAGCAGCTGGCCGAGTTCGTCGCCGAGGAGCGTGCCAGTCGCACCCTCGACGACAACGTGCGGCAGGCGATCGACCTCGTGCCGCTGGACGCGCACCCGATGGACGTGATCCGCACCGCGGTGTCGCTGGTCGGCGCGTCGGACCCGGCCGCGTACGACAGCTCGCGCGAGTCTGATCTCGCGAAGTCCCGTCGCCTGTTCGCGAAGCTGCCGGCGATGGTCGCGTACGACCAGCGCAGGCGTCACGGCCTGGCGGTCATCGACCCGCGAGATGACCTCGACTACGCGCAGAACTTCCTGTGGATGACGTTCGGCGAGGTTCCCGACGAGGTCGTCGCCCACGCCTTCAACGTCTCGATGATCCTGTACGCCGAGCACTCGTTCAACGCCTCGACCTTCACCGCGCGGGTGATCACGAGCACGATGGCCGACCTGTACTCCGCGGTCGTCGGGGCGATCGGCGCGCTGAAAGGACCTCTGCACGGAGGCGCGAACGAGGCGGTCATGCACATCTTCGACGAGATCGGCACCGCCGAGAACGTCGGCCCCTGGCTCGATACGGCGCTCGCCGAGAAGCGCAAGATCATGGGATTCGGCCACCGCGTCTACAAGCATGGCGACTCGCGCGTGCCGACCATGAAGGCCGCGCTCGACACTCTCGTCGAGCACTACTCGTCGGAAGGCGAGAGCGCGCGCGACCTCGCCGCCCTCTACGACACCCTCGAATCCGAGTTCGTCGCCCGCAAGGGCATCTACCCGAATCTCGACTACCCGTCGGGTCCGGCCTACAACCTCATGGGTTTCGACACGCTCACCTTCACGCCCCTGTTCGTCGCCGCGCGGATCACCGGCTGGACGGCGCACATCATGGAGCAGGCGGCATCCAACGCCCTCATCCGCCCGTTGTCGGCATACAACGGACCCGACGAACGGCATGTCGGCGGCTACGCGCGCGTCCTCGCCACCACCGTCGACCGGCCGGAGGAAGCCGCCGGCTGACGCCATGGCCATCACCTCGAGGGACGAGCTGCGCGCCGCCCAGGCGCCACTGAAGGACCGGTACCGGCAGGAGCCGGCAGCCGCTCTCACGCCGGTGCGGGCCACGGCGGACTTCTCCGACCCGGGAATCACCGCGACCGTCGTCGGATGGGGCGGACCCGTGCGCGCGGGCCTGCACCGGGCTACCGGCGGAGACGGATCCGACGCGTGCTCCGCAGACCTGCTGATGGAGGCGCTGGTCGCGTGCACCGGCGTGACCCTGCGCAGCGTGGCGACCGCAATGGCGCTCGACCTGCGTTCGGTGGCCGTCGTCGCGGACGGCGAATTCGACGCCCGGGGGACCCTCGGCCTTGATCGGACCGTGGAGGTGGGAGTGCAGCACGTGCTCGTCGTGGCGCACGTGGACACCGACGCGGACGATGCCGCATTGGCCCGTCTCGCGGCATCCACCGAGAAGTACTGCGTCGTGGGGCAATCGCTCCGGCATCCGCCGACCATCGAGGTACGACGCGCCGACCCGGCCGATCCGAGCGCCGGAACCCGATCCCAGAGGAGCTGACATGAGCACCGCCGTCATCGTCGACGTCGTACGCACCCCGTCCGGCCGGGGCAAGCCCGGGGGAGCGCTCTCGGCGGTGCATCCCGTCGACCTCGCCGCCGGCGTCCTGCAGTCGGTGCTCGAGCGCAATGGACTCGAGTCGCGGCAGATCGATGACGTGCTGCTCGGGTGTGTGAGCCAGGTCGCCGACCAGGCCATGAACATCGCCCGGCAGGCGGTGCTCGCCGCCGGCTTCGACGAGTCCGTCCCGGCGACGACGATCGACCGGCAGTGCGGGTCGAGTCAGCAGGCGGCGCACTTCGCGGCACAGGGCGTGATCGCCGGCGCGTACGACATCGTGATCGCCGGCGGCGTCGAGTCGATGAGCCGGGTGCCGCTCGGATCGTCACGCGAGGGCGGCTCGCGCGCGCCGCTGCTGGAGGAGCGCTATCCCGACGGCCTCGTCAACCAGGGGGTGTCTGCCGAACTCATCGCGCACAGGTGGGGCCTGTCCCGCGAGGTGCTCGATGCGTACTCCGCCGAGTCGCACCTGCGGGCGGCGGATGCGGCATCCCGCGGTCTCTTCGACTCGCAGGTGCTGCCCGTGACGGTGGACGGCGTCGCTGTAGAGACCGACGAGACGGTGCGGGCGGGCACCACCATCGCCGGTCTCGGCGGACTCGCACCCGCATTCCGCACCGACGAGATGGCCGCACGGTTTCCCGACCTGGACTGGCGGATCACGGCCGGCAACTCCTCACCGCTCACCGACGCGGCTTCCGCTGCGCTCATCATGAGCGAGGAGAAGGCAGCCGAACTGGGCCTCACACCGCGCGCCCGGTTCCACGCGTTCGCCGTCGTCGGTGACGATCCGCTGTTCATGCTCACCGGGCCGATCCCGGTCACGCGCCGCATCCTCGAGCGGAGCGGCCTCACGATCGACGACCTCGACGCCTACGAGGTCAACGAGGCGTTCGCCTCCGTTCCCCTCGCGTGGGCGCACGATCTGCGAGCCGATCCGGCCAAGCTCAACGAGTGGGGCGGTGCAATCGCGCTGGGTCACGCGGTGGGCTCCTCCGGCACCCGGCTGCTCGGAACGCTGCTCGCCACGCTCGAGGCGACGGGCGGTCGCTTCGGACTGCAGACCATGTGCGAAGGCGGCGGCATGGCCAACGCGACGGTCATCGAGCGGCTGTAGGTCGGCGAGCGCTGCTGCACTTCGCGAGCGCGGCAGTTCCGTGCGAGCGCTGCGTCGCGCGACGGCGCGGTCGCAGGGAAGTGCAGCGCTCAGCGATAAGGGAGCGGACGTGCGCCTCCCTTCCGTGGGCGCATGGTGACGAGCCGTGAACGGGCCGGGTGATACGTGCGGCGAGACCCGGTCGCAGACTTTGGATTCCTCGCATATACTTGGAAGTCCAGGTAAAATGATCATCGTGCCAATGTCGGCACGAGAGGAGTCTGCACAATGTCGCAGAGCACGGCGTACATGGTGAGCGAACAGCACGCCGACGGCGAGTCCATGAATCCGATGACGGCCGACGAGCGGGCGGCGATCCTCGAAGCAGTGCACGACTTCGCGCAGGCCGAGATCGCACCGCACGCCCTCGAGTGGGACGAGCAGAAGCACTTCCCGCGCGAGACGCTGCACATGGCGGGCGAACTGGGGCTCGGCGGCATCTATGTCCGCGACGACGTCGGCGGCTCGGCCCTCACGCGCTCGGACGCCGTGACGATCGTCGAGGAGCTCGCGAAGGCGGATCCGTCGATCGCCGCGTACATCACGATCCACAACATGGTGGCCTGGATGATCGACTCCTACGGATCCGAGGAGCAGCGCCACGAGTGGCTTCCGCGTCTGACCGCGATGACCGACTTCGGCAGTTACTGCCTCACCGAGCCGGGTGCGGGGTCGGATGCCGCGGCCATCACCACCAGCGCCATCTCGGATGGGGATGAGTACGTTCTGACCGGGGTCAAGCAGTTCATCTCCGGCGGGGGCGAGTCCTCCGTCTACGTCGTCATGGCCCGCACCGGCGACCCTGGTGCCCGAGGGATCACCGCATTCCTGGTGCCGGGGGACGCACCCGGCCTATCGTTCGGCCAGAACGAGAAGAAGATGGGCTGGAACGCGCAGCCCACGCGTCAGGTGATCTTCGACGAGGTGAGGGTGCCGGCATCCGCTGTCCTGGGTTCGCTCGGTCAGGGCTTCAAGATCGCGATGTCGGCCCTCAACGGCGGCCGCATCAACATTGCAGCCTGCTCCCTCGGCGGAGCGCAGTGGGCGCTGGACCGGGCCGTGCAGTATGTGCACGAGCGCTTCACGTTCGGCGAGCCGCTGGCCGAGAAGCAGTCGGTCGTCTTCACGCTGGCCGACATGGCGACCGAGCTGCGCGCCGCCCGCGCGCTCGTGCGCGACGCCGCGCGTGCGATCGACGAGAAGGCCCCGGATGCAGCGCTGCAGTGCGCGATGGCCAAGCGCTTCGCCACCGACGCGGGATTCCGCATCGCGAACGAGGCTCTGCAGTTGCACGGCGGCTACGGGTACCTGCACGAGTACGGCATCGAGAAGGTCGTGCGCGACCTGCGCGTGCACCAGATCCTCGAGGGCACGAACGAGATCATGCGCGTGATCATCGGCCGTGAGCTGCTGGCGTCGGTCCGATGAGGATCGCGTTTCTCGGCCTGGGCCACATGGGGCTGCCGATGGCGAACAACCTGGCGGCGGCGGGCCACGACGTGGTCGGCTTCGACGTCTTCCAGGGCGCAAGGGATGCTGCGGCCGGCGGTGGCCTCGCGGTCGCCGAGTCGGGCTCCGCGGCGGTGACGACGGCATCCGCCGACATCGTGATCACGATGTTCCAGACGGGCGCGCAGGTGCTGGATGCCTATCGCGGAGTCGACGGCGCGGACGGGCTGCTCGCGGTGGCCGCGCCCGGCACACTGTTCATCGACTCGTCCACGATCGCGGTCGACGATGCCCGCGTCGCACACGAACTGGCTGAGGCATCCGGTCACCGCTCGCTGGACGCGCCGGTGTCGGGCGGCGTCGTCGGCGCCGAGAACGCGACGCTGGCCTTCATGGTCGGCGGGACAGAAGAGGACTTCGAGGCGGCGCGACCGGTTCTCGAGGCGATGGGCCGACGGATCGTCCACTGCGGCGGCGCGGGTCTCGGCCAGGCGGCCAAGGTGTGCAACAACATGATCCTCGCGGTCTCGCAGATCGCGGTCGCCGAGGCTTTCGTGCTCGGGGAGCGGCTGGGTCTGAGTCACCAGGCGCTGTTCGATGTGGCCTCCAACGCGTCGGGGCAATGCTGGGCGCTGACGACCAACTGTCCCGTGCCGGGGCCGGTGCCGACGAGCCCTGCGAACCGCGACTACCAGCCGGGATTCGCCGGTGCACTGATGTCGAAGGACCTCGGGCTCGCCGAGCACGCGATCGTCTCGACCGGCGTCGAGGCGAGGATGGGCATGCTGGCGCGCGAGATCTATCGGGCCTATTCGGACGGACCCGGAGCAGGGCAGGACTTCTCGGGGATCATCAACACGATCCGCGACGAGAGCGTCCGCTCGTAGCGGTCGCCGAACGACCGGCGATCGGACGGAGATCATGAGCTACTCAGCAGGGTTGTATGAGGATCTCATGGTGCCGGGCTTATTCGGTCCCTGGGCATCTCACGTGATCGAGTCCGCGAATCCGCAACCCGGTGAGCGCGTTCTCGATGTGGCGTGCGGGACAGGGATCGTCGCCCGGAGCATCGCCCCACGCGTGGGGTCGCAGGGATCCGTCATCGGCCTTGATCTGAGCCAGGACATGATCGATGTGGCTCGCGCGGCGGCGGAAACCGAAGGCCTCGCTATCGAATGGCATGCAGGTCCCGCTGAACGACTGCCGTTTCCGGATGACAGCTTCGACCTGGTCCTGTGCCAGTTCGGACTCATGTTCTTCGCTGACCGACTTGCTGCTCTCTCGGAGATGCACCGGGTCTTGAAATCGGATGGGCGCGTCGTCCTGAGTGTCTGGCAGAGTCTCGATCGGCATCCCTTCTCTCAGACGCTGCATGACGCGAGTTCGCGACGACTCGGGAAATCGAGTGTGGGAGCAGTCTTCTCCCTCGGCGATCCTGACGAACTGCGCAGGCTGCTGACCGAAGCCGGGTTTCAGGATGTTGAGATCGAACCCTTGTCGATCACGGCGCGCTCTTCGAACCCGCCGGAGTTCCTTGCGTGGGAAATCGATGTCGACCCAGCGGAGACCCCTGCACTGCAAGACCTCGATGGTGAGTCCCGGCAAGCGATTCTTGCGACCCTTCATGAGGAGATGCAGACTGCGCTACGTGAGGTCATGCAGGGTGGGGAGGTCGTGATGCCATCCCACGCGCTTATCGCCCGAGCAAGACGAGACGCCGACGTTTGGAGCCCCCGATGACCCAGTACGAGACGATTCTGGTCGAGACGCGCGGTCGCGTGGGGTGGATCACGGTGAACCGCCCCGAGGCGCTCAACGCGCTGAACACCCAGGTCATGCACGACATCGTCGCCGCGGCATCCGCCTTCGACACCGATCCGCGCATCGGCGCCATCGTGGTGACCGGATCCGAGCGCGCGTTCGCGGCGGGAGCCGACATCAAGGAGATGGAGTCCAAGTCGGGCCTGGACATGGTCATGGACGACCACTTCGGAGGCTGGGCGCAGTTCGCCGCCGTGCGAACGCCCGTGATCGCGGCGGTGTCGGGGTATGCGCTCGGCGGTGGCTGCGAACTGGCGATGATGTGCGACATCATCCTGGCCGCCGACAGCGCCAAGTTCGGTCAGCCGGAGGTCAACCTCGGCGTCATTCCCGGCATGGGAGGCTCGCAGCGGCTCGTGCACGCGGTGGGGTACTACAAGGCTGCCGAACTCGTGCTGACCGGGCGCCTGATGGATGCCGCGGAAGCCGAGCGCTCCGGGCTCGTCTCTCGCGTCGTGCCCGCAGCGGACCTGCTCGAAGAGGCCGGCCGAGTCGCAGACACGATCGCGTCGAAGTCGCTGCCGTCGGTGTACGCGGCCAAAGCCGTGCTGGATGCCGCACTGGAGACCTCGCTCGCCGAGGGGCTCCGGCTCGAGAAGCACGCGTTCGCGGCGCTGTTCGACACCGCGGACCAGAAGGAAGGGATGGCGGCGTTCCGTGAGAAGCGCACTCCCGGCTTCCAGAACCGCTGAGCCCCGTCTCCTCGCCCCTGTCCGCGAGACTGCATGGGGTGGTCGAGACTGCAGGGTTTACCCGCAGTCTCGGCGACCGGTTGCAGTCTCACGGACCAGCCGAGCGGTTCAGAGGGGCTCGGGCAGCGGCCGCGGGTCGGCGAAGTCGCCGGCATCCTTGCGGAATCGCGCGAGGATCCGTACGAGCTCGACCGTGTCGTCGTCCGACAGGCCTGGCTCGGCGAACACCTCCGTGTTGAGCGCGGCCGTGGCGCGTTCGACGAGCTCGCGACCGGATGCCGTCAACACGAGCATCGCCGCGCGTCCGTCGCCCGGGTGCGGCTCGCGGTCGACCAGACCGTCGCGGACCAGCCGGTCGACGGTGTTCGTCACGCTGGTGGGGTGCACCTGCAGCCGCGCGATCGCGCTGGCCATCGGCATCCGCCCCGCTCGGGTGAAGCCGAGCAGTCGCAGCATCTCGTATCGCGCGAATGACAGCTGGAACGGTTTGAGGGCCGCGTCGATCCGCGCCATCATCAGCTGCTGGGCGCGGATGATCGACGTGACGGCAGACATGCCGGGAGCGGCATCCGTCCACCCGTGCACCATCCACTGGCGCTTCGCCTCGGCGATCGGGTCGACCGGAAGTGGTCCTGACCTCGGCATCGTCCACCTCCCTTGCGGCGCTGTCCACGGTAGCCGGTCGGAGCCGTCCCGGCGGGGTCGCACGCGCCGTTGCGGGTGGGGTCGAGCCATAGACTCGGTGGGACGAAGGAGCGGAGCGCAATGAAGATCGTCGTCTTGGTCAAAGAGGTCCCGGACACGTGGGGTGATCGCAAGCTCAGTCTCGAGACGGGTCTGGCCGATCGCGCCGCGAGCGAGACGGTGCTCGACGAGATCGGCGAGCGGGCGCTGGAGGTCGCGCTGAGCTACGCGGACAAGACTCCGGGCACCGAGGTGGTTGTGCTCTCGATGGCGCCGGCCGGTTCGGCCGCCACGGTCCGCAAGGGCCTCGCGATGGGTGCGACTTCGGCGGTGCACGTGGCGGACGAGGGTCTCGTGGGCGCCGATCTGGGCTTGACCGCGGAGGTGCTGGCGGCGGCGATCCGGCATGCGGGTTTCGACCTGGTGATCGCGGGCAACCTGTCGACGGACGGGTCGGGCGGGGTGATGGCGGCCATGGTCGCCGAGCTCCTCGACGTGCCGAACCTGACGACCCTGACCTCGGTGCAGATCGGCGACGGGACGGTGGCCGGTGAACGCGCAAGCGACGGCGCGACCATGCAGGTGTCGGCCGAGCTGCCGGCGGTGATCTCGATCACCGAGGCTCTGCCCGATGCGCGCTTCCCCAACTTCAAGGGCATCATGGCGGCCAAGAAGAAGCCGTTCGAGACGGTGACGCTGGAGGACCTCGGCATCGAGCCGGAGGATCCGCACGCGTCGCGGTCGATCGTGCTTGCGCTGTCGGAGAAGCCGCCGCGTGCGGCGGGCACCAAGATCGTCGACGAGGGCGACGCGGGGCAGAAGCTCGCGGAGTTTCTCGTCCAGAACCGGCTGGTGTGAGAGGGGATGCGGTGACTTTCGCTGACGATTCGATCCTGGTCCTGCTGGACGTGATGCCCAGCGGTGAGCTGGCCAAGAGTGCCGCGGGGCTGCTCGGCGCCGCAGCGTCGGTGGGGTCGCCGGTCGCTCTCGTGCTGTCGGACGCCGAGGGCGTGGCGGATGCCGCCGGCACGCTGGGCGCGGCATCCGTTCTGATCGCTCCTTCGGGCGGCGACCAGCTGACGGTGCCGGTCGTGGACGCGCTGGCGGCGGCGGCTGATCTGGTGCGACCGGACGCGATCCTGATCTCGAACTCGATCGAGGGGCGGGACGTCGCGGGGCGGTACGCCGCGCGCACCCGCTCGGGCCTGTGCGCGGACGCGGTGGGCGTCTCCCGCGACCCGGAAGGCGTCGTCGCGCATCACTCGGTCTACGGCGGCGCATACAACGTCGATGCGGCCGTCACATGGGGTGCGCCGGTCATCACGGTGCGCCAGGGCGCGATCGATGCGCGAGCGGATGCCGTCGCCTCGCCGTCCGTGGAGACGCTCGAGGTGAGGCCCTCGGGAAGGAGGGCCGCGACAATCGGAGAGGTCGACCCGGTCGTGGTGACCTCCTCCCGCCCGGAGCTGCGCGGAGCCGCGAAGGTCGTCTCCGGCGGTCGGGGGCTGGGGTCGGCGGAGAAGTTCGCGCTCGTCGATCAGCTCGCCGATGCTCTCGGCGCCGCCGTCGGCGCGTCGCGCGCGGCGGTGGACGCAGGGTACGTGCCGCAGTCGTACCAGGTCGGCCAGACCGGAGTGTCGGTGGCGCCGCAGCTGTACATCGCACTGGGCATCTCGGGCGCGATCCAGCACAAGGCCGGCATGCAGACGGCCAAGACGATCGTGGCGATCAACAAAGACGGCGACGCGCCGATCTTCGAGATCGCCGACTTCGGCGTCGTCGGCGACGTGTTCACGGTCGTGCCGCAGCTGATCGCCGCTCTCGAGGCGCGGAAGGCTTAGCCCGGATGGCGACCTACGCTCAGACGGTTCGTCGCGGACTGCCCCGGCGCCCCGGCGGCGACCCCTGGCCGCCCGCGGACGTCGCGCTCGCCGCCCTCGGTGTCGAGGCGCCCGAGCTTGTAAGAGTGAGCGCTGAGCCCGATGCGGGGAGCGCGGAACCCCCTGAGGCGAGCGCTCAGATCGTCGAAGTCTCCTCTCTTGCGGCCGTTTCCGTCGACGGGGCGACTCCCGCGGTCGTGGGCTCCGAGCGGATCGATGATGTGACAGCTCGTGAAGCGCCGGCGTCCCGCGCAGCGGGAGACGGCGTGCGCATGGTCCGCCGGGGCCTGCCGCGGGTGCCGGGGGGCGAGCCGTGGCCGTCGGCGGCATCCGTTCCCGTTCATCTGTCACCCGTGCTCGCGGATCCGGCCGAAACTCGTGCACCGGTGACGGATGAAGCGGTGGTGGAGGCGCCCACGACGGCGGAGCGCGTCAGCGCGGCCGTCACGCCGGCACCGGCGATCGTCGGCGTCACCTCGGAATCCGGGCGCCCGCTGCGCCGTGGCCTGCCCCGCGTTGCGGGCGGTGAGCCCTGGCCCGCCGCGGGCTCCGCCCCCCGCGCGCCCGCCGAGACGGAGGTGGCCGTTTCTGCCGTTCCCGAGCCTGGGATCCGGCAAGGGCTGACACCCACGCGGCCCGCGGCCGCACCAGCCTCCGCGGACCTCTCTATCCCTCTCCCATTCACCCGGACGGTGTTCCCCGGTCGTGCGGCGGTCGAGTTCGAACGGGAGCGGCTCTCCGGCGAGCGCATCGTCACCCCCGAACCTCAGCGGATCGGTCCGTTCACGCGGCTGCAGTGGGCGGGTGCGGTGATCGTCGGCGGCGCCGGGCTGCTGTTCGCCGCCGGCATGGCCGTCGTGGCCGTGCGCTGGCTGCTGAGTATGGAGCCCATGCAGGAATTCCTCGCGGCGTATCCGGGGGAGTACCCGCTGCCCGAGGGCGCGCCGGTGGGGATCCCGCCGTGGTTGGGCTGGCAGCACTTCTTCAACGTGTTCCTGATCGTGCTGATCATCCGGTCGGGGCTGCAGGTGCGGACCGAGAAACGGCCGAGCGTGTTCTGGTCACCCCGCAGCAACGGCAAGCGCAAGATCAGCCTGAACCTGTGGTTCCACCAGTCCCTCGACCTGCTGTGGGTCACCAACGGCGTCATCTTCGTGGTGCTGCTGTTCGCCACCGGGCAATGGATGAAGATCGTGCCGACCTCGTGGGCGGTGTTCCCCAACGCCCTGTCGGCGGCGTTGCAGTACGTGTCGCTGGACTGGCCGACCGAGAACGGCTGGGTGAACTACAACTCGCTGCAGCAGCTGGCGTACTTCGCCACCGTCTTCATTGCGGCGCCGCTGGCGATCGCGACCGGAGTGCGGATGAGCGGGATCTGGCCCAAGAACGCCACCGCACTGAGCAGGGCGTACCCGGTGGAGTGGGCACGGGCGATCCACTTCCCGGTGATGCTCTACTTCGTGGTCTTCATCGCGATCCACGTGTTCCTGGTCTTCGCGACCGGAGCGCTGCGGAACCTGAACCACATGTACGCGTCGCAGGGATCGACCGATCCGAACGCATACGCCGACAACTGGCTCGGCTTCTGGCTCTTCGCCGCATCCCTTCTCGTGATCGCGGCCGCGTGGGTCGCCGCACGCCCCCTCGTCCTCGCGCCCATCGCCCGCCTCTTCGGCACCGTCAGCGGTCGGTGACGAGCGTGAGCGGGGGGTCGCCGATCACGGCGGACGGGGCGTCGACCATGGGTGATCGCTGGAGCCATCTGACGACGCGCATCCTGGCGCCCAACCCCGGCCCCATGTCGCTGGACGGCACGAACACGTACGTGGTGCGCGCACCAGGTTCGCGGGGGGCCGTCGTCGTCGATCCCGGGCCGGACCTTCCGGAGCACCTCGACCGCATCCACAGCCACGGACCGGTCGAGCTCATTCTTCTCACCCACCATCACCCTGACCACGCGGAGTCGGCTGCGACGCTGGCGGCCAGGACCGGAGTCCCGGTCCGGGCGGCCGAGCCGAGCCTCACCATCGGCGCGGAGCCGCTGCGCGACGGCGAGGTGATCGAGGCTGCCGGGACCCGCCTGGTGGTCGTCGCAACGCCCGGACACACGGCCGATTCCGTCTGCTTCCACCTCCCGGAGGACCGCCCCGCGGACTCTGATGAGCGCAGCGGATCGATCCTCACCGGCGACACGATCCTCGGCCGTGGCACGACGATTCTCGCGCAACCCGTCGGCGCCGTGCGTGACTACCTGCGCTCACTCGAGATGCTTCGAGACCTCGCGGGTGCGCGGCTGGTCCTGCCGGCCCACGGACCACGACTGCCCAGTGTCCGCGTCATCGCCGAGGAGTACCTCGTGCACCGGCAGCAGCGGCTGACGCAGGTCGTCGCGGCGCTCGCCGAACTCGGTCTCGAGGCCTCGCGCGACAAGGGCGTGATCGCGCGGATCACCGATCTGGTCTACCCGCACGTGGACCCGGGCGTCCGCTTCGCGGCGGAGGCGTCGGTATCGGCGCAGCTGGAGTACCTGGCCGACGTCGAACCATGACCGGTCGGGTCGCGCCGACCTAGGGTCCCGAGCCGTAGGCGTGCGCGTCGCGTTCGTGAACGGATGCGGCGCCTTCGGCGAACCCCGTCGCGTAAGCCTCGTCCGCCCCGAGCCGGAACATGTCACGCTCCGGATCGCGCACGATCGAGCGCGCTCCGGGGAGGTCGAGGGACCCGACCAGGTCTGCTCGTCCGCGCACGACGGCCACCGGCATCCGCGACGCCTTTCCCTTCACGAGGTCGGTGGCCGCCGCGAGTTCGTCGGCGACGCAGGGCATCGTGACCACGAGCGGCCGGCCCTCCGCATCCGTCTGCCCGCGAAGATCCTCGAACACGTGGACGCCGCCGGCCCCGATGGCGCTGTCGGTCTGGCCCTCGCGCCACGCGCGGCCGAGGGTGTCCGACACGATGACGCCGACTTCGACGCCGAGCAGCGAACGCAGCCCGGCCGCGAGCGCGCGTGCCGACGCATCGGGGTCCACCGGAAGCAGCAGAACCGTGCCGGGCGGTGTGTTCGACGCATCGACTCCCGCAGCCGCCGACACGATCCCCAGGCGGTTCTGCACGATACGGGTCAGGCCGCCGTTCGGCGTGGGCCGCGTCGCGACGACGCGGACGGTCTCGGCCGTGATGGCGTCTTCGCGGTCGTCGGCGGCGACGATCCGCCCCTCGGCCTTGGACACGATCTTCGACGTCACCACCAGGATGTCGCCATCTTCCAGCGTCGTTCCCACCGCATCCGCGATCGCCGCCACCAGGTCGGTGCCCGGAATCACCTCGGGAATGCCCGCGGGGGCCCAGATCTGAAGCACCTCGGGTCGGCGGCGAATGGGTGCGGCCGGCTCAGCGGACGAACCGCACCTCGGTGAGAGTCTCTCCGAGGAAGGGCTCGGTGTGGGCGGCGCCGTCGAGTTCGAAGCCGTTGCGCACATAGAAGCGGTGCGCGCGGGGGTTGTCCTCAGCGACCCAGAGGTACACCTGCTCCTCTGGAGGGATCACCGAGTCGAAGAGGCGCTGGCCGATGCCCGTGCCGTGGAACGCGTCCAGCAGGTAGATGAAGTACAGCTCGCGGAAACGCGGAGCGTCTTTGTCGCGCGCCGGTCCCGACCCGGCGAAGCCGACGATCTCACCCTCGACGAGCGCGGCGAACATCTTGAACTCGGGTCCCTGCACGGCCCAGTGGGTCCACAGCTCGGCCATGCGGCGCGGTGAGATCTTCTCGAGCGCGGCCTTGCTGATCAGGTGGTCGTACGTCTCGTGCCAGCAGGTCGCGTGCACGCGGCCGAGTGCCTCGGCATCGACGTCTCGGACCGGACGGACAACGATGTCGGTCTGCAGTTCGGCTTCCATGGGGCCGACTCTACGCTCGGCTCTGCGGGGAGGGAAATCGACGCGGCGGCCCGACCGGACCGCCCGAAGGGCGACGGATGCCGCGCAACGAAGCTGTGGGTGAGCCACAACGGAATCGCCGAATCGAGCGCGGATGGCTACGATCGCTCCTCGTGAACGTGATCTGGCGAACCCTCCTGACGATCTGGCGCGCCAAGGCCCAGCTGCGCCGCAAGGGCACGCTCGAGCCGACCGCGATCGGCCGGGTGCGCGTGCGCACGCTGCCGACCGACATCGACCTGCTCGGCCACATGAACAACGGCCGCTACGGCTCGCTGTTCGACCTCGGTCGGTTCGACCTGCTGATCCGCACCGGCATTTGGGATGTGTTCCGCGAGAACGGCTGGTACGCCGTCGTCGCGAGCGAGACGATCACGTTCCGCAAGTCGCTGGAGCTGTGGCAGCGTTTCACCGTCGAGTCGCGCCTGCTCGGTCACGACGACAGGTCCGCCTATCTCATGCACCGCGCGGTGGTGGACGGAGAGGTGTACGCCGAGATGATCGTGCGCGCCCGGTTCCTCCGGCGCTCCGGTGGCATCGTGCCTCACGAGGAGCTCTTCGAAGCCCTCCACCGACCCGACAACCTGCCCGAGCTGGCGCCCTGGGTCACCGAGTGGGCAGCGGCATCCGCTCTTCCCTCCACGAGAGTCTCGGCACCGAGCGTCTGGATGTGACCGCTAGCGTGGACGGATGATCGCCGTCCTCCGCGTGGCCGGGCAGCTGCTGTGGAGGCACTGGCCGGCGCTGCTCGCTCTTTACCTCGCGGGCACGCTCGGACGCTATGCGGCGCTCGAAGTGGCGGGCTTCGTCGGCGCCTACAGCGCGATCGCCGGAGCGCTCCTGTTCCCGCTCGCGATACTTGCCCGGCTCGTCGCGCTGGTCGCCATGCTGCTCGTGCTGCGGGACGGCATGGTGCGCCTCGGCGTCCTCGCGCCGATTCCCGCCGACCGCTCCGGGCGGCGCCGGGCGTTCGTCGACGCTCTGCTGGCCGGCATCCTGCCCTTCGTCGCGTTCTACGCGGCGTGGGGGTACCTGAGGGAGGATGCCGCCGCATACTTCAGCCGCCTGCTCGAAGTGAACACGGGGCTGATCGCGGAGGACATCCTGGGCGGCGCCGAGCGGGCCGGTGACGGTGCAGTCGGCGAGCTGAGCCTCGGTCCGGTCACGATCGCGATCATCGTCGCGGCGTTCGCCGGGCGGTGGCTGTGGAAGAGGTATCGCAGCCGGCTGCCCCAGGCCTTCGCGGCGCTGGCGGTGTATCTCGAGGTGCTGTGGGTCTATCTCTCGGTGACGCTCATCGCCGACGCATTGCGCATCGTCACCGAGTGGGTGCAGGACCGGCAGGCGATGGTGTGGCTCGCCGACGTGCGCGAATGGGTGGGCGCGCAGCTCGCCCCGGTGGCATGGGTGTGGGGTGCCGTCGAGTGGGCTCTGGGCGAGGTCGGCGGAATCGTCCTCCTGCCCATCGCGTGGCTCACGATCGCCGGCGTGATCTACGGCCAGGCCGTCGCCCCGCAGACCGCGCGTCTCGGGGGAGTCGTCGCCGCCCGCGCCCGCGCCCGCTTCGACACGCTGCCCTCGCGCCTTCGCGCCCGCCTGCGCGACATCTGGTCTGACCTCGTGTCGCGCTTCCAGCCCATCGGACGCGCACTGCTGCTGATGTGGCGGGCGGGGCCGGTGCTGATCGGATCGTACATCCTGCTGTTCACGGTGGTGCTCGCTCTGGGTGCCGTGCTCGAGCTCGGCATCACCCGGGTGATCGGCCCGCAGGAGCTGGGCGGGTTCTGGATGGTCAACGCGCCGCTCATCTTCCTCTTCGTGCCGCTCGTGATCGAACCGCTGAGGGTGGTGCTGGTGGCCAGCGCCTACGACGCCGTGATCGGCCGGCTTGCGCCGGCGACCGTCTCGGCCCCTGATGTCGCCGTCGACGAGGCGCCTGCGCGCTGACCGCGCCTCAAGGCTCGACGACGAGCCGCACGAACTCGGGCAGCTCTTCGCCCGACTCCAGCTCGATCACGAAGGGTCCGGTCGCGTCGTCGGGCACCAGATAGTCCAGGGTCAGCGAGTACCTGATGGGCACCTCGGAGTCGCAGAAGGTGGTGCGGTCGGCGTCGAAGTCGCGCTCGAGTTCGAACGACGCCTCATCCCACTGACGGCCGGCTCCGCCCGCCTCGCGCAGCTGCGGGGTCGCGCAGCTGATCGGGCTGTCGCCGGGCGTGATGAGGACGATGGTGCTGACGACACGGGTGCCCCGAGGCGCGAGCGGATCGTCCCCGAACTCCGCCGTGGCCGGGCCGATCGTCGCGCCGCCGTAGGACGCGGTCTCGCCGGCAGGAACGACGACCGGCTTCGTCGCGTGGCCGAGGTCCCATTCCGACCACTCGTTCATCGCGATGACGCCGACCGTCAGGGGGAGCAGCACCGCGATCGCCGCCAGCGGGATGCGGTTGCGCCGCCACCAGCCGCGGGTCAAGGCGTACTCCAGTCCGTCGGCTGCAGCTCGGCCTCGCGGTCGAGCTCGATCGCACCGAGATCGATGTCGGCAACGAGGAGGGAATCCAGCCTCGGGTCGGTGTCGAGACCGAACGTGAGCATCGCATGGCCGCCGTCGAGCCCCTCGGGCAGTTCGAAGGCGACGCTTCCGGAGAGGGGGATGCCGACCGAGAGCCCGCCGCGCAGGAGTGACTCCGGCCGCTCGCTCGCGCGGAACGTGCGGCCGTCGACCTGGAGCGTGGCGAGCGTCAGAAGCGTCCCGAACTCCGACTGGACGGCCTCTGCATCCAGATCGACGACGACCCAGTTGCCCTCGGCGCTCCACTCACCCGCGCTGACGCTCTCGACGCGCCGCACGTCGGTGACGGTCACGGCGATATTGCGCCCGACGCCGCGATCGCCCAGCTCGACGACGACAGGGAAGGGAGCCTCCTCGGCGTCGTCGGCAGGTGTGACGGCGGCGACGCCCCACGCGGCGGCGACCAGACCCGCCCCGACCGCCCACGTCGCCCACCGCGTCATCCGCCTGCTCCGAGGTCTTCGACCGCGATCGTCACGGTGGCCGCCGCCACGGGTTGGGTCCACCACTGCCCGTTCGCGACGAAGGAGCCGGTGTGCAGCGTCATGTCGTTGAGGGTGATCTCCACTTCCTCCGCGTCTTCGAATGCGTCGGCCTCGACCGCCCACGCGAGCACGACCTGAGCCGGCACGCCGGGCTGCAGCCAGGGGTTGACGGTCGCGTCGTCGTAGCGCGCCACCGAATCGGGCGATCCATCGAGCACTGCGAGCTCGATGGAGTCGGTGACACTGCTGTCGGCGTAGGCGGCCAGAGGCTCGATCCACCTGTTCTCCACGGTGGCGAGGACCGCGAGTACCCGCTCGCCGTCGTCGACGAAGACGCCGGCCTCCGGAAATTCGTCCACGAGCACGGCGCGCTCGATCGCGATCGAGAGCTGATCGTTCCGGTGCGTCGCGCCGACTTCGAGCTCGGTGATCGCCGGCTCCGCCGCCGTCGCCAGGCCGCCGAAAGCGGCGGTGGCGGAGAGGAACAGCGCGGTGCCGATTCCGGCGAACCACCGCGTCGGCACGCGATCGGACGCCGCCCGCAGCCATCCGAACCGGCGACGGGTGCGCGGATTCGCGTTCTCGCCCGCCGTCATCACCTCTTCACCCTACGTGCGCGTAGCTCACCCGACGCTCCGGCGCAAGGCGTTGTGAGGCGCCGCGAGGTGCGGTTGCCTCGGAACGTGACCGCCCGCCCCCGGGGCGATCCGATCAACGAAGGAGTGAGCTGGTGGATACAACCACACTCATCTGGATCATCGTCGCGATCATCATCGTCGCGATCATCATCGTCGTCGCCGTGATGATGTCGCGCCGCAACTCGGCGAAGAAGGTCGAGGCCCAGCACGCGAAGGCGCAGGAGATCCGCGAAGACGCGCGGCGCACGGAGATGGCGGCCCGCGAGCGGGAGGCACAGGCCGCGCAGGCTCGCGCCGACTCCGCGTCCGCCGCAGCCGAGGCGGAGCAGGCGAAGGCCCGCGCCGCACAGGCGAGCATCGAGGCGGAGCGCGCCGCCGCCACGATCGACGACCACCAGTCCGGCGCCGAGGAGCTGCGGGCCGAGCAGGCCGAGAAGCTGCGCAAGGCCGATGAGCTCGATCCGTCCGTGACGACCGCAGCCGGCGGTGCTCCGGTTCGCGACGACCGCGTCACCGACGGCTACACGCCCGCTCCGGGCACGCGCGAGCGCACCGATACGGCCGACGACCGCCGCATCGTGCGCGACAGTCCCGACACCGCCACCTCGGCAGACCGTGACGCCGACGGCATCCGCGACGACCGCGAAGCCCCGGGCAACGCGCCCGGCGCTGCTCGAACCGACACTCGCCCGGCGCCGACCGACCGCTCCTGAGGCTCGAACGCCCACCGCCCGCAGTCCCCGCGGGCGGTGGGCGGGTCAGCGCAGCGTCCGGGTCATCGACCGCGCGGCGAATGCGTCGCGCAGCGCTTCCCGCACCTCACGGATGCCGCTGCGAGCGACGGACGAGGCGCGCGCGGCCGTGAAGATCTCGCGCACCGGGTCGCCGGGCAGTTCGAGGAGTCGCACGGGGGGATCCAGGTCGGCCCAGACCAGGTCGGGCAGCACGCCCACCGCCCGGCCCTCCGCGATCAGGCGGACCTGAGCGGTCAGGTCGGCGATCTCGAAGCGGATGTCCGGCTCGAAGCCGGCCGCACGGCACTGCTGTACCGCCCACTGCCTCGCTGCGGTGCCTGCCGGCTCCATGACCCACGCTCGCTCGCGCAGGTCGGTCAGCCCTCGCGCCCCATCGGCCGGGGGGAGCGCGAGCCGGATCGGGTCGCTGCCGAGAGTCTCCCGCTCGAGCCCGAGGCGATGGGCACGGGTGTGGCCCGGGTACTGTTCGGCGATCACGAGGTCGAATCCGCGTGCCGAGAGCTCGAACAGCCCCTCCTCGGGCGGAACCTCCGCGATCTCCACGCGCAGGGTCGGCTCGCGCTCCGCGAGCAGCGTCAGCGCCCTCGGCAGGATCGCCTGCGCGGCGGTCTGGAGCACCGCGACGCGCACGGGAGCGATGCCGGGCTGGAGCGATTCGAGTTCGCCGCGGATCTGCTCCTCCAGTTCGAGCGCACGGGACGCATGCGCTGCCAGGGCCACGCCGTGCTCGGTGAGCCGCACGCGCCGACCGTCCGCGATGAGCAGCGGAACCCCGGCGTCCTTCTCCAGCTGCGCCAGTTGCTGCGAGATGGTCGAGGGGCTGTACGAGAGGGCCTCCGCGACCGCCGCCAGTGTTCCGCGCATCGCGAGCTCGTGCAGCAGTCGCAGCCGACGCAATTCGAACACGGGTCTTCCTTCGGAGCAATCATCGAAAGAGCTGATCGGTATCGATCATAGATGGTCGCTTTTCGTGAACGTTCGGATGCCGCATGCTGGAGTCATGCCGTCGACACCGATGCCCCCCGCCGCGCCTGCCGACACTCTCGCCGACCAGGCGATCGAGTTGACCCGGCGCTGGGTGGAAGAGAGCGCCGAAGCCGATGTCGACCCTGCGGCTGCGCGACTCGCGGGCGTTCTGAAAGACCCCGACGGACTGCCCTTCACGATCGGATTCGTGGACGGCGTCATGCGTCCCGAGAGCCTGTCGGCGGCGGCATCCAATCTGAGTCGCGTCGCCCCGCTCGTGCCGAAGTTCCTGCCCTGGTACCTGCGGGGCGCGGTGCAGGTCGGTGGCGCCGTCGCGCCGGTCCTTCCCTCGCCGGTGGTGCCGATCGCGCGGCGTGTGCTGCGCGAGATGGTCGGGCACCTCGTTGTGGACGCCCGTCCCGAGAAGCTCGGCCCCGCGATCGCGAAGATCCGCGAGACCGGCGCGAGGCTCAACCTCAATCTCCTGGGCGAGGCAGTGCTCGGCGAGAAGGAGGCGCTGCGACGGCTCGACGGCATCCACGAGCTCATCCGCCGCCCCGACGTCGACTACGTCTCGGTGAAGGTCTCCGCTATCGCGAGCCACATCTCGATGTGGGCGTTCGATGAGGTGGTCGAACGGGTCGTCGAGCGTCTTCTCCCGCTCTTCCTCACCGCCGCGTCGGACCCTCCGAATCCTGAGCCTGTCGACGGGTCAGGGCAGGCCGCCTCGCTTCGCTCGGCGACGTTCATCAACCTCGACATGGAGGAGTACCGCGATCTCGACCTCACGATCGCGGTCTTCACGCGCATCCTCGAAGACCCGCGGCTGAAGGGGCTGGAAGCCGGCATCGTGCTGCAGGCGTACCTGCCCGACGCTCTTCCTGCGCTCGAGCAGCTCACCGCCTGGGCCCGGGCGCGGGTGGAGGAGGGCGGCGCGCGCATCAAGGTGCGCCTCGTGAAGGGTGCGAATCTCGCGATGGAGCAGGTGGATGCCGTGATGCACGACTGGTCGCTCGCGACCTATGACAGCAAGCTCGACTCCGACGCGAACTACCTCCGCTGCCTCGACTTCGCGGTGCGGCCCGAGCACACCGCCGCAGTGCGGGTCGGTGTCGCGGGGCACAACCTGTTCGACATCGCGTATGCGTGGCTGCTGGCAGGCGAGTTCGGCACCCGTGATGCGGTCGAGTTCGAGATGCTGCTCGGGATGGCGCAGGGCCAGGTCGAGGCGGTCGCGCGCGAGGTCGGCCACGTGCTGCTCTACGTCCCGGTCGTGCGTCCCGACGAGTTCGACGTCGCGATCAGCTATCTCGTGCGCCGCCTCGAGGAGAACGCGTCGAGCGAGAACTTCCTCTCCGCCGCGTTCGAACTGGCGGATGACCCGGCGATGTTCGATCGCGAGCGCGACCGGTTCCTCGCATCCATCGAGCGGGCCGCGGATCCGGCGCTGCCGACGGGCCCGAAGCGCGATCAGGACCGCACGCGTCCGATTCCGGCCGCCGAGGCGGCGCCCACGCGGCGGCTCCTGCGCGACTCCGGTGAAAGCGCGGGGACGGATGCGGGCATCCTGGCCGAAGACGATGCCGCGAACGCGATCGGTCCCGGCGGTTTGACACAGGCGGTGCTCGGGATCGCCCGCGGCTCCGCGGCCGCCGGTGACACCGCCCCGCTCGAGCCCGTCGGCGCGGAGCGGATGTTCGGCGGAGACGCCTTCGTCGAGACGGCCGTGTTCGCGCCGCGCGAGTCCGATGACCGCGCCGTCGGCGCACCCGGCTTCCGCAACGCCGCCGACACCGACCCGTCGCTTCCGGCGAACCGGGAGTGGAGTCGCGGCATCCTCGATCGCATCGACGCGTCCACCGCCGGGGAATCGACGATCGCCGCCGCGCGGATCACCGACGCCGCGGCGCTCGAGGAGACCGTCGCCCGCGTGCGGCACGCTGCGCGGGAGTGGGGGGCACGGCCCGCGGCCGACCGCTCCGCGGTGCTGCAGGCGGCCGCGCGCGCGCTCGAGGCGCGGCGCGGCGAGCTCATCGAGGTCGCCGCCTCCGAGACCGGGAAGATCTTCGCCGAGGCGGACGTCGAGGTGAGCGAGGC
Source organism: Microbacterium sp. (assembly GCA_035630115.1). GTDB lineage: Bacteria > Actinomycetota > Actinomycetes > Actinomycetales > Microbacteriaceae > Microbacterium. The sequence goes on from DASQLG010000132.1 coordinate 20,806, forward strand.
CGTCGACTTCGCCGACTACTACGCCGCGACCGCGCGCGAGCTCGACCGCGTCAGCGGCGCCGTGTTCGTCCCGTCTCAGCTCACTGTCGTCACCCCGCCGTGGAACTTCCCGATCGCCATCCCCGCGGGCGGGGTCCTCGCCGCCCTCGCTGCCGGGTCGGGCGTCGTCTTCAAGCCCGCCCCCCAGGCGCGGCGGTGCGCGGCGGTGCTCGCCGAAGCGCTGTGGGATGCCGGCGTCCCGCGGGAGGTCCTCGCCCTCGTCGACATCGACGAAGGCGAGCTCGGGCAGCGGCTCATCTCGCATCCCGACGTCGACCGGGTGATCCTCACCGGCTCGTGGGAGACCGCGGCGCTGTTCCGGTCGTGGCGACCCGAGCTGCCCCTGCTGGCAGAGACGAGCGGCAAGAACGCCATGATCGTCATGCCGTCCGCCGACCTCGACCTGGCGGCATCCGACCTCGTCAAGAGCGCGTTCGGTCACGCCGGCCAGAAGTGCTCGGCGGCGTCGCTCGCGATACTGGTCGGTCCGGTGGGCCGGTCGGCGCGCTTCGCGCGGCAGCTCGTCGACGCCGCGACCTCGCTGCGCGTCGGGCCGCCGCGCGATCCGATGACCGAGATCGGGCCCGTGATCGAGCCGCCGCAGGGCAAGCTCGCCTGGGCGCTCACCACCCTCGATGAGGGCGAGAAGTGGCTCGTCGAGCCGACCCTTCGCCCGCTGAGCTCGTCGAAGCGTCAGGGACAGGACGAGGCCGAGTACGAGGGCAGACTCTGGAGTCCCGGCATCCGCACCGGCGTTCAGCCGGGCTCGCGCTTCCACCGCGAGGAGTTCTTCGGGCCCGTGCTCGGCGTCATGCATGCGCACTCCCTCGCCCATGCGCTCGAGCTGCAGAACGCGGTCGCGTACGGCTTGACGGCCGGGCTCTACACGCAGAATCCCGACGACCTCGCCACGTGGCTGGACGGCGTCGAGGCCGGGAATCTCTACGTGAACCGCGGCATCACCGGGGCGATCGTGCAGCGACAGCCTTTCGGCGGCTGGAAGCGGTCATCGGTCGGGGGCGGCACGAAGGCCGGCGGACCCAACTACCTGATCGGCCTCGGCTCGTGGCGGCCGTCGAGCGGGGCTGCGACGTCGGCGACGCTGCACCTGCGCGGACTCGACTCGCGCATCAGCGGCGTGATCGAGGCGGCCCAGCCGTCGCTCGAGTACGACGCGTTCGAGTGGCTGCGACGCAGCGCCCTGTCGGACGCGCTCGCGTGGGACCGCGAGTTCGGCCAGGTGCGCGACGTCTCGCACCTCGGGGTCGAGCGCAACCTGTTCCGGTACCGGCCGGTCTCCGTCTCGATCCGCGCTACCGGCGATGCCACCTGGCAGGCGCTGCTGCGGGTCGTGGTGGCCGGCATCCGCTCGGGGTCGGACTTCACCGTCAGCGCGCCGGTCGGCCTGCCCGCCGTGGTGCGCCGGTCGCTGAGCGATCAGGGCGTCGCGGTGTTCGTCGAGACCGAGGAGCAGTGGCTCGACCGGATGGTCGCGCGCGAGGAGGAGTCGGCGCCCCGGTCGCCGCGAGCGCGCCTGGTCGGCCCGGCCGAGTCGGTGGCGGCGCTGCACCGCGCGCTGGCGGCGGCGGTGGGCGGTGACCCCGACCTCGCGATCTACGCGAACGAGGTCACGACCGCGGGGCGAATCGAGCTGCTGCCGTTCCTTCACGAGCAGTCGATCACGATCACCGCCCATCGCTTCGGAAATCCCGACGGGTGGAGCGAGGTCGTCATCTGACGGCAGGCCTCGACTGCTGGGCCGCTCTCGCGGCAGAGTGGAGAGAAAGAAGTTATCTTTCTAGCCCTCCGCGCGATCACCTATGACGATGGTTGAGGGGGAAAAAGGACGCTGCTGTCTGAACTGGGGGGTTCAGGCGCCGCGTCCTTCTGCTGGGGGGGCTCAGCGCTCCCGGCCGCCGGTGGCTACACCGCGCGGCCGGGGGCCGCTCCTGCGTCCGACATCGGGATCGTGAATGCGGCCACCAGACCCTGGATACCGATGCCGAACAGCGTCCACCGACCGGTGTGCAGCTCAGCGCCATCGGGGATGTCGTAGGTCGGGTGATCCAGTCCCTGGGCAGCCCGGACGGCGAAGCCCTCGCCCAGTGCCGCCATGGCCTCGGTGAAGTCCACGATCGTCAGCGGCTTGCGGATGCGCCTCCCGAAGCGGTGCAGCAGGGCGGCGTAGAACGGCACGAACGCGTCGATCGATTCGCGGTGCCGCTGCGCGCTGGCAACCCGCAGCTCGGGCCATGGCCCCGCTGCCGTGCGCAGTGCGAGGGCGGTGATGAACGCGTGCGAGTCGCGCGACTCCGGTTCGAGATGGAACTTCGAAGAGTAGGTGACGAAGTCGAGAGCGGCGACTCGCGCGACATCGTCGAGCGATCCGCCCGAGTCCAGGACGTCCTCGATCGCGCTCGCGGCGCTCGACACCGGCGGCGCGAACCGCAGTCCGACCATTTCCACGGCCAGGTCGCGGTGGAATTCGTCCTGGTCGTCCCAGATCCGATAGGCCGCGCCGGTGGTGAGCCCGACGGAGCGCAGCACCTCCTGGAGCCGGATGTGCTGCACCCCCGCCGTCGCCCCTCGCTCGAGCAGCAATTGGATGGCGGCCTCCAGGATGAGGCGGCGGGTCTCTTCGGCGGTGCGGCGAACCATGACCCCAGCCTGGCAGGAACACACGGATCCACGGCGAAGTAAAGAATGTTTGACATAGACCCGGCGCACCGGCTAGCGTCCAAGTGTCAAACATTCTAGACATCGGAGCGCGGAATGGTCTACGAAGAGCGCAACACCTGGGTGGGGCTGATCGTCAGCCTGGTCGCGATGGCGGTCTACGTGATCGTCGTCCTCCAGCAGGCCGGCGGCGGCCCCCTCACCGATGTGGTCTGGTGGCCCATCATGCTCTGGACGATCGGGCTGAGCATCGTCGCGTCGATCGTGGCCAGCATCCTGTGGGGAATTCTCGCGGGAATGCGCGACCCCGACGGCGTGGGGAAGTCGGACATGCGGGATCGCGACATCGCCCGCATGGGCAGCCGGGTCGGTCAGGCCTTCATGGTGATCGCCGGTCTCGGCGTCATCGTGCTGTGCGCGTTCGAGGCCGACTGGTTCTGGATCGCGAACACGATGTTCTTCGGGTTCTTCCTCACGGCGTTCCTCGGCGGCATAGCCAGCGTCATCGCCTACCGCCGGGGAATGGTGTGATGGTCAAGCCCACGAAGGTCACCAACTCGATCCGCACCCTCCGCGAAGGCGCCGGGCTCACCCAGGTCGAGCTCGCGAAGCGCATCGGAGTGACCCGGCAGACCCTGATCGCGATCGAGCAGGGGAAGTACTCACCGACTCTCGAGCTCGCCTTCCAGATCGCGCGGGTGTTCGGGTTGGGCCTGGACGACGTCTTCCAGTACCCGAAGGGGGAATCATGACGGATGCCGCGGCCATCGCGACGATGAACGCGTGGCGTCAGAGCCGCTACGGCGGGCCGGAGGCGGTCGGGCCCGACCGGGTCGCCGTGCCCGTTCCGGCACGGTGCGAGTCGGTCGGAAAGATCGTCGTCGTCGTGTGATTCAGGGGATCCCATGCCGGACATGCGAGAATGGATGCCGGCGTGCCCGAGTCGTCCCCTTCGCCCCTGCGGCTTCTGAGTGTCCTTCGACAGGCTCAGGAATCGCGCGGAGAAGGGCCGCCGGGCCCCTGGACAGCGTCCGCCGCCTTTCCTGAGGAGCAAGTGTCCATGAGCAACTCCGCGCCGGCCGCTGAAGCCACGAGTGCGCCGACCCGCACCGCCCACCGTCGTCGGTACCTGATGTGCCGGCCCGAGCACTTCACCGTCAGCTACACGATCAACCCGTGGATGGTGCCGGCCAACCCGACCGACACGGCCGTGGCGCTGCGCCAGTGGCAGCACCTGTACGACACCTACATCGCACTCGGCCACGAGATCGAGCTCATCGACCCGATCGATGGCCTGCCCGACATGGTCTACACGGCCAACGGCGGATTCCTGATCGACGGCATCGCGTACGGTCCGAAGTTCCGCTTCCAGGAGCGCGCCGGTGAGGCGGGTCCGTTCATCGAGTGGTTCCGGGCGGCCGGCTTCGACACGCGCGAGCCCGTCGAGGTGAACGAGGGCGAGGGCGACTTCCTGCTCGTCGGCGACGTCATCCTCGCCGGCACCGGATTCCGCTCGACCGGTGACAGCCACCGCGAGATCGGCGAGGTCTTCGGGCGCGAGGTCATCTCCCTCACGCTGACCGACCCGCGCTTCTACCACCTCGACACGGCGCTCGCGGTGCTCGACCCGGTGCAGGGTGTGCACAACGGCGGCCCGGAGCGGGCGAACATCGCCTACCTTCCGTCGGCGTTCGACGCGCGCAGCCAGGCGATCCTCGCCGAGCGATTCCCCGCTGCGATCCACGTCTCCGACGAGGACGGCTCGGTCTTCGGGCTCAACTCGGCCAGCGACGGCTACAACGTCATCATCTCGCCGCGCGCGAAGGGCTTCGAGAAGCAGCTGCGCGACCGCGGCTACAACCCCCTGCTCGTCGACCTCTCCGAGCTCCTGCTCGGCGGCGGCGGCATCAAGTGCTGCACGCTCGAGCTGCGCGGAGCCTGACCATGACGACTCCGCAGATGGTGCATGAAACGGCGACCGCGAGCACATCGGCGATCATCTCCGCCGAGGATGAGCACGTCGCTCACAACTACCACCCGCTTCCCGTCGTGATCGCGAAGGGCGAGGGAGCGTGGGTGACCGACGTGGAGGGCAAGCGCTACCTCGACCTGCTCGCCGCGTACTCCGCGCTGAACTTCGGGCACGGGCACCCGGCGATCCTCGCCGCCGCACAGGAGCAGCTCGGGCGCCTCACGCTCACGAGCCGGGCTTATCACAACGACCGGCTCGGGGTCTTCGCCGCGGCGCTGGCGGAACTGTGCGGCAAGGACGTCGTGCTTCCGATGAACACCGGGGCCGAAGCGGTCGAGACCGGCATCAAGGTCGCCCGCGCGTGGGGCTACCGCGTCAAGGGCATCACCCCCGATCGCGCGACGGTCATCGTCGCGGGCGGCAACTTCCATGGGCGCACCACGACGATCGTCGGCTTCAGCGACGATCCGCAGGCACGTGACGACTTCGGACCGTACGCGCCCGGATTCGTCACCGTGCCGTTCGGGGATGCCGCGGCCATCGAAGCCGCGATCGACGAGAACACCGCCGCGGTGCTCCTCGAGCCGATCCAGGGTGAGGCCGGCGTCGTCATCCCACCCGACGGATACCTGCGCGCCGTCCGTGAGATCACCGCGCGCCACAACGTCCTGTTCATCGCCGACGAGATCCAGACCGGCCTCGGCCGGGTGGGTGAGACGTTCGCATGCGACCGCGAAGGCGTGGTGCCCGACGTCTATCTCCTCGGCAAGGCGCTGGGCGGCGGCATCCTGCCCGTCTCGGCTGTCGTGGCGGACCGCGACGTGCTGGGTGTGATCCGCCCCGGCGAGCACGGCTCGACGTTCGGCGGCAATCCGCTCGCCGCCGCCGTCGGCACCCGCGTGGTGGAGATGCTCTCGACCGGCGAGTTCCAGCGCCGCGCCGCAGCCCTCGGCGAGCACCTCGAAGCGAAGCTCCACGAGCTCGTCGGCCACGGCGTCATCGCGGTGCGCGTCGCCGGGCTCTGGGCCGGCGTCGACATCGACCCCGCGAAGGGCACCGGTCGCGAGATCGCCGAGCGGCTCATCGGGCGCGGCGTGCTCGTGAAGGACACGCACGGCCAGACGATCCGCATCGCGCCACCGCTCGTGATCCGTGCGACGGAGCTGGACTGGGCCGTCGAGCAGCTGAAGCTCGTCCTCGCGGACTGATTCGTCGCGAGGGCTGCGGTCAGGCGAAGACCGTGATGAACCGCTCGTGCCAGCCCGTGGCTCCGTCGGGATCGGTGCGCGAGACCTCCTCGGTCTGCACTTCGCCCGTCGTGCTGATCGCCCGGCAGCGGATCAGGTGGTCGCCCTCGGTGGCGGTCCACGGCATGCTCCACTGCACCCAGGTGTCGTCCGAGATCGCCGTCGCGAGCGTCGCAGGCCGCCACCCACCCTCGTCGATCTGCACCTCGACGCCTGAGATGCCCACGGTCTGCTGCCAGGCCACTCCGGCGATGACCGACTCGCCGGCCTTCAGCCCCTGCTCCCGGCGCGGCACGTCGATCCGGGACTGGAGCTTGATGGGTCCTCGCGCCGACCACCCGCGCGTCGTCCAGTAGGCGGTCGCCCGATCGAATCGGGTGACTTCGAGCTCGGTGACCCACTTCGTCGCCGAGACGTAGCCGTACAGGCCGGGGACGACCATCCGCACCGGGAATCCGTGCTCCGGCGGCAGGGGCTCCCCGTTCATGCCGACGGCGAGGATCGCGTTGCGCTCGTCGGTGAGCACCTCGATCGGCGAGCTCGCCGAGAAGCCGTCGATGGAGCGCGACAGCACCATGTCGGCCTCGGCGGTCGGAGCGGCGCGGGCGAGCAGTTCGCGGATCGGGTACCCGAGCCACAGCGCGTTGCCGATCAGGTCACCGCCCACGGGGTTCGAGACGCAGGCGAGGGTGGTGATGCTCTCCTCCAGGGGAAGCGCGAGCAGTTCGTCCCAGGTGATCGTGACCTCGTTCTCCACGAGCCCGTGGATGCGCAGACTCCAATCCGCCGGGTCGACCTGCGGCACGATGAGCGCCGTGTCGATGCGGTAGAACTGCGCGTTCGGCGTGATCACCGGCGCCAGGCCCGAGATGCCGAGCTCGGCCGTCGCAGGCACGGCGGCCGCAGGGGTCGCCGGCGCCGGCAGATTCAGCGCATCGCGCACGACGTTCACCGCGGCGCTGCTCGCTCGCGCGAGCGAGGACCCGACCGCCGCGAGCACCCCCACCGCCGCCGTGCCCGCCGCCCACAGCAGGAAGGTGCGCCTCTCCACGGGCGGCGCCGGCGATTCCGGCGCGGAGGGCGCGGCATCCGGAGGCGATGTGTCGGCGACCGCGCGCTGCGACCGACCCGGCAGGCGCGACATCAGAAGCCCGAGCGCCATCGCCGCGGTGACGCCCGCCACCACCGACGGAACCCAGTCGAGCGGTCCGGCGTTCGCGCGGGTGACGGCCGCGAGCACGCCGACTCCGCCGAAGGCGACCATGATCGCCCGTCCGAACGGTGGCCACTTCAGCTCCACCAGGCCGGCGACGGCCGCGACTCCGACGAGCACGATGCCGATCCCGACGAGGAGTGCGAGCTTGTCATTCGTTCCGAACAGCGCGATCGCGGCATCCTTCGCCCACGACGGGGCGAGGTCGATCAGCGCTGCTCCGATCACGGCGAACGGGCTCGCGCCCGGGGCGACGATCGCGGCGGTCAGTTCGCCGAGTCCGGCGCCGAGCACGGCTGCGGCCCCGCCGGCCCCCGCCGCCGCTGTGCGTTGACCCCTTGCGCGCGCCACGGCTCGAGCCTACGCTCGCGCGGATCGGTCGAGGCGGATGCCGAAACATGCGGGCAACACACCCCGGACTAGAGTCGTCGCATGGGTGATCTCTTCGACGGCTACGGCTCCACGCTGGCGCCTCGCAAGACCGCGTCCGGCATCCCCGCGTTCGACGAGATGTTCGGCAGTCCGTCTTCTCCGGGCGAGGCGGCCGAGTCCCGCGAGGCGTATCGCGAGCTCTATCAGGCACTCGCCCAGATGACCCAGGAGGAGCTGCGCGGACGCACCGAGTCGCTCGCGAGTTCCTACCTTGCGCAGGGTGTGACGTTCGATTTCGCCGGCGAGGAAAGACCCTTCCCGCTGGATGCCGTGCCCCGGGTGATCACGTTCGACGAGTGGTCGCGCGTCGAGTCGGGAGTCAAGCAGCGGGTCCGCGCGCTGGAGGCGTTCCTCGACGACGCGTACGGCCGCCAGCACTGCGTGCGGGACGGCGTACTTCCCGCGGGCCTGATCGCCTCGTCACTGTACTTCTACCGTCAGGCGGCCGGCATCCACAGCGCCAACGGCGTGCGCATCCAGGTGTCGGGCATCGACCTGATCCGCGACGAGCACGGCGAGATGCGCGTGCTCGAAGACAACGTGCGGGTGCCCTCGGGTGTGAGCTACGTCATCTCGAACCGGCGCGTGATGGCCCAGACCCTGCCCGAGCTGTTCGTCTCGATGCGGGTGCGCCCGGTCGGCGACTATCCGAACAAGCTGCTCGCGGCGCTGCGGGCCTCCGCTCCCGCCGGCATCGAAGACCCGAACGTCGTCGTGCTCACTCCGGGCGTCTACAACTCCGCATACTTCGAGCACACGCTGCTCGCACGGCTCATGGGCGTGGAGCTCGTCGAGGGCCGCGACCTGCTGTGCGTGGGCGGCAAGGTCTTCATGCGCACCACTCGCGGCCCCAAGCGCGTCGACGTGATCTACCGCCGCGTCGACGACGAGTTCCTCGATCCGCTGCAGTTCCGCGCCGACTCGATGCTCGGAGCTCCGGGCCTCATGCTCGCCGCCCGGCTGGGCAACGTCACCATCGCGAACGCGGTGGGCAACGGCGTCGCCGACGACAAGCTGCTGTACACGTATGTGCCCGACCTCATCCGCTACTACCTCGCGGAGGAGCCCATCCTCAAGAACGTCGACACGTGGCGGCTCGAAGATCCGGGCGCGCTCGAGGAGGTGCTCGACCGGCTGCCCGAACTCGTGGTCAAGCCCGTCGACGGCTCGGGGGGCAAGGGCCTCGTCGTGGGCCCGGATGCCTCGCCCGCCGAGCTCGAGCAGCTCAGGCAGCGTCTTCTCGCCGATCCGCGCGGCTGGATCGCTCAGCCGGTCGTCATGCTCTCGACCATCCCGACCCTCGTGGAGGACGGGATGCGACCACGCCACGCCGACCTCCGACCCTTCGCCGTGAACGACGGCGAGGATGTCTGGGTGCTGCCGGGCGGACTCACGCGCGTGGCCCTGCCTGCGGGCCAGCTCGTGGTCAACTCGAGCCAGGGCGGCGGATCGAAGGACACCTGGATCGTGGGAGGCTCGGCCCCCTCGCACGTCGAGTACGGGCAGGGCAGCGGACTGGCCGGACTGGTGGCCGATCAGGCAGCGACGATCACCGCCGCGATCCCGATCATCTACGACGGTCAGCCTGCACCGACCCACTCCCCCCAGGACCGGCCGCGCAACCGCCATGAGCAGCAGGAGCAGCAGCAGCAGCAGGCGCAGTCCCTCTCCCCGTCGGGTGAAGCGGTGCTCCAGCCTTTGACGTTCCGACCCTTCGACCCTTCGACGAGCTCAGGGCTCAGGGACCGGACCCCGATGCATGGCGACGCGACATGCTGAGTCGCATCGCGGAAAGTCTCTTCTGGATCGGTCGCTACATCGAGCGTGCCGACGGCACCGCGCGCATTCTCGACGTGCATCTGCAGCTGCTGCTCGAGGATCCGTGGATCGACGAGGACACCGCGTGCCGCTCGCTCCTCCTCGTCATGGGTTCTCTCCCGCCCGCGCCCGGTGAGGTCGTCCGCCGAGAGGACGTGCTCTCCAAGCTCGCCGTGGACCGGACGAATCCGGCATCCATCGCCTACGCATTGACCGCTGCGCGCGAGAACGCGCGAAGGGCGCGCGAGATCGTCTCGACGGAGCTGTGGGAGACGCTCAACACCACGAACTCGCGGATGCCGCGGCGCCTCCAGACCGACAAGGTGCACGGCTTCTTCCAATGGGTGCGTGAGCGCTCCGCGCTCGCCGTCGGGATCGTCGACTCCTCGACGAGCCGCGACGAGGCCTGGCAGTTCTTCACCCTCGGACGCAGCATCGAACGTGCCGACATGACCGCGCGACTGCTCGCGACGCGGTCGCTGACCGAGGCGTCCGGTCCGTCGTGGACGACGATCCTCCGGTCGTGCGGCGCCTACGAGGCGTATCTGCGGACGTACCGCGGAATGCCGAGTGCGAAGAATGCGGCCGAGTTCCTCCTGCTGGACCGGCTGTTCCCGCGCTCGATCATCTACTCGATCTCCCGCGCGGAAGACTGCATGAGCGCGATCGATCCCCGCGAAGACCGTGTCGGTCACTCCAACACGGTGCTGCGGGCGCTCGGCCAGATCCGCAACGATCTCGAGTACCGCCCGGTGAGCGAGATCCTGGGGGAGCTGCCGCAGCACATGGAGCGCGTGCAGAAGGTCACGCGGGAGGCATCCGAGGCGATCAAAGCCCGCTTCTTCCCCACGCAGGCCGAGCCGAGCTGGATCGGAGAGATCTCGTGAAACGACTGCGCATCGAGCACACCACCGGCTTCTCGTACCAGGGCGACGTGTCGGCCTCGTACAACGAGGCGCGGATGCTGCCGAACTCCACCGACAGCCAGTTCGTCCTCAGCTCCTCGCTCGACATCGAGCCGTCGACGTCGGTCAACCAGTACGTCGATTACTTCGGCACGCGCGTCGCGGCGTTCGACGTGCTGTCGCCGCACGCGTCGCTCACGATCTCGGCGCGTTCTCTCGTCGAGGTGCGGCCGCGCCCGATGGCCCACACCGACATCACGTGGGACCAGCTGCGCACTGAGATCACCAGATCGATCGACACGGTCGAGCAGATGGGTCAGAGCGGCCGCACCCGCCCGCACCCGGAAGTCGCCGAGATCGCCCGCTCCATCGCCGCTCAGCACGATCGACCGGGGGTGGCCGCGCACGAGATCTCGATGGCGATCGGCAACGCGGTCGAGTACATGCACGGGATCACCGGGGTGCATTCGACTGCCGCCGAGGCGTGGGAGGAGCGCAAGGGCGTCTGCCAGGACATCGCGCACGTCACGCTCGGCGCACTGCGCGAGGTCGGCATCCCCGCACGCTATGTGTCGGGCTACCTGCACCCGCGGGCGGAGTCCGATGTGGGCGTGCCGGTCACCGGTGAGTCGCACGCGTGGGTGGAGTGGTTCGCCGGCGAGTGGCAGGGCTTCGACCCGACGAACAACCTCGACATCGGCGACCGGCACGTGCTCGTCGGTCGCGGCCGCGACTACAACGACGTACCGCCGCTGCGCGGAGTGTACGCAGGGCCGTTCAAGTCCCAGCTCCATGTCAAGGTGACCATCACGAGAGAGGCCTAGCCTTCCCGAATCCGATTTCGAGAGTGCTCCGAACAATCAGGGGATGAACTGATGATGGGAGCAATTCGATGAAGAAGACACTTTCGTTCGGGATCGCAGTGACTGCGGTCGCGGCGGCGATCATGCTCGGCTCGGCGGGGGCGGCATCCGCTGCGCACTGTGTGGACAGCGGAGGGACGACACCGGGCTTCTCGTATTTCGGCACCGTTCACGTGAAGGTCGCCGACCACGCAGAGGGTGGCAACCCCGGACCGCACGCGGGCACCGGCGGCGCCTCGAACTGCCTCGAGACCTCGGGCAACCCGTCCGGGCGCGCTCCCGGCAGGGGCTGACCAGATCCTCCCGGTGATCTTCGGTGTCGCCTGGGCGCCGAAGATCACCGGGAGGGCGTGACGCGTCAGGGGCGGGGCGGCCGGCAGACGAGGATCGTGCCTGCGCCGGAGACGGTGATCGCGCCGTCAGCGTGCGGGGCGGTCACCGTGGTGCCGCGCGGAGCGCGGAGCGTGCTCCCCGATGCCGCCGTGAGCTTCAGCTCTCCGTCCTCGACGACGATCACGGCGAAACCCGGCTCGATGGCGATGCGCCCGTCGACGACACGCTTCTCGAGTCGGAAGAACGGCTCGGACTCGGCCGGAAGGATGCTGTCGCCCTCTCCCGCCGGAAGAATCCAGCGGTCCACGTCCTCTGTGGATCGCCCCTTCGTCGTCACGGCCTGGAGCGCCAGGTCGAAGCCGATGCCCAAATGCCCGTCGCGCTGCCCGTCGAGGGCGAAACCGTGCCACTCGAGCAGGATGGAGAGGTCCTCGGGCTGCTGCAGCTCGAGCAGGAACACGCGCCTGCCCACCGCGTGCAGCTCACCGGGTGGCACGTAGACGACGTCGCCGGGCTCGACTTCGCGCTCGTGCAGCAGACCGACAAGGGCGGTGGTGTCCTGCCAGGCGACGAGGTCCGCGAGGGAATGGCGGTCGACGTCATGCCGCAGCCCCAGATGCACGGTCCCCCCGTCGACGATGTACCAGGCTTCGGCCTTCCCGAACCGCCGGTGCAGGTATGCACCGCTGAACGCGTCATCAGGATGGGCATGCACCGGCAGTCGCTGTCCGGCATCCAGCAGCTTGACCAGGAGCATGGTCGACGTTCCGTATGCGGCGATGTGTGCGGTGCCCAGCCACATCACGGGGTCGGCGGCGACGGCATCGGCGAGCAGGCGTCCGTCTCGCAGGCGGCTCAGGCCCAGTCGTTGCTCGCCCGCGAGCTTCGTGGTCGAGCCGACCCAGTCCTCAGGCCGGAAGTCCGGCCCCTTCGCGGTGCCGCGGAAGCGATCGATCTTCGCCCCGCCGCGGTAGAAGCGCTCCGGAGGCTGGTTCGCATCCAGTGGTTCCAGGCTCATGCGCGTCACCCTACCGGGGCATCGTTCTCAGCGTCTGCGGCGATGGTTCCCTCGGCATCGGGTCGCTGCGCTTTCCGTCGTCGCCGTGTATTCAGGCTCCGGTTCGCACGCTCTTCTCGACATGAGAACGCGCGGTTCGTTGCGCTGGATCCTCGCGGCGGCCATTTTCGCCGCAGGGGCGTCCCCGGCGCTGGCCGCAGTGACTTCCACCCTCGCCGAGGATGCACGATTCCTGCGATACGAGGGAGGCACGGAGAGGCTCGCAGTGTTCTTCGAGGACGGCGACTCATCGGGGGAGGTCGAAGAGTCCGTGTCCGCCGGCCCTCTCGACATCCGCTGTTCCGACACCGGGTGCTTTCTGTTCGGAGCAGAGCCCGAGGGTTTTCGATCATCCGCGGCCGACGGCATCCCACTGACCCCGAGAGGTGGACAGTACTTCTTCTTCCAGACGGCAGTTACCGAACACTGCGACGACCAGGTCCGGTCGAACTTCTCAGGGCGGCTGGTGGTCACCCCCTCGACCGCCGACATCGTCGTGTCCTGGACGGTCGACTGCGCAGAGGTTCGCGAGGAGCCTCTTCCCGAGCCTCCGCCGGAACCTGGCACGGGACCCGATCCGACGGTCCCGCCCGCGATCGCACCCGGGATCGTGCTCGAGATCGCGCCCGCAGGAGTCGACTCGTCGGATGCGGGACTGGTCGCTCGCACGGCTGTGGTCGCTCGCACGGCTGGGGTCGCTCGCGAGCTGTCCTACCGCGTCGAGCAGGAGTGGACAGGGACCTTCGTCGCCGGCGATACCTGTCTTCTCGATTCAGCGGGATGCCCGCTCGATACGCCGTCGCCCGATCCGATGACGCCTGAGCCCGAACAGAGCGAAGCCACCACGCCGGCGCCCCAGGTGACCGAGCCGACTCCGCCGGAGCCATCGGAGACCGCCACACCCGTCCCGTCCGAGTCGTCGACGCCCGGCCCGTCGGAGACGACATCGCCTGGCGCCGGGGGCCCGACACCGCCCCTCGAGCCGCCCTCGTGGGCCACGCCGACCGTGCTCAGCGGCCTGAGCCCCGTGTCCGACGTCTCGCTGACGCTGCAGGATGTGTGCGTCGCGGCCGCCCTCGCCGTCATCCTCGTGCTTCTTGCGGCATTCCCCACGGCCCTGCTCAACTCTGCGATCGAAAGTGCGACGGCACCGCGCACGCCGCGGCCGGCCACCGGCCGGCACCTCGGCGGATGGTGGAAGGCGGCCCTCGGCGTGGCCCTGGCTGCCGTCGTCTCCGGGTTCGTCGATCCGCACTTCGGTCTCAATGAGATGAGTGCGCGTGCTGTCGCCGCGATTCTGGTCGCACTCGCGATCGACGTGCTCATCGGATGGTCGGCGCGAATCTGGTTCGTGCGACGCCTTCGTCCCGGCGAAGCGGTCACGTTCCGATTCGTGCCGCTGACGCTTCTGATCGTCGTGGGCGCGGTCGTCCTGACCCGTCTCACGGACTTCCACCCCGCGATCATCTTCGGTCTCGTCGCAGGCATCGTCTTCTCCTCCCGCGTGTCGGTCGCCCAGCAGGCCCACACCGAACTGATCGGCTCTGGCTACGGCTTCGCGGTCGCCGTCGCCGCTTGGGCGGTCTATTCGCTCCTGCCCGATCAGCCCGGCAATCCCGCGCTCCTCTTCGCACACGAGACGCTCGCGGCGACCGCGATCGCCGGAATCGCGGCGCTGCCGATCCTTCTCTTCCCGGCGCGCGGTCTGCCGGGCTCGAGCATCTTCCAATGGCGGCGGACGACGTGGGGTGCGGTGTACTTCGTCGCGCTGTTCGCCTTCCTCGTCCTCCTGATGCCGATGCCGTCGTCGTGGGCCACGATCGAGCGCCCCCTGGTCGCCTGGGTCGCGATCTACATTGCGTACTGCCTGGGGGCTGTGACGGTATGGGCCGTGGTGAAGACGGTCAAGGCACGTCAGGGAGAGGGGCGGCCTGCGGGACGCCGGATGGCGACGTAGGGCGCAGCGTGCACCATCGGCCCGTGCCGTATCAGGCGCGCGGCTCGAAGCGGCGCGGAGCGTGCGTGCGTGCCACGAGGTCGCGGAGTGCCTCGAGCGAGCCGGTGACGGCGCCCAGCGCCCGCGCTTGGATCAGCACGTTGCCGAGTGCGGTTGCCTCGACGGGGCCGCCCAGCACAGGCAGCCCGGACCGGTCGGCAGTGCGCTGGCAGAGCAGTTCATTGAGCGATCCGCCGCCGACGATGTGGATCGTGCGCACGTCGACCGCGCCGATGCGGCCGGCGTCGTGCGCGGCATCCGCGAACGCCTGGGCGAGCGACTCCACGATGCTGCGCGCATACTCGGCGCGCGTTCGCGGCGGCGCGATGCCGTGCTCGTCGCACCACGCGTCGATGCGCGCCGGCATGTCACCCGGTGGCAGGAATCGCCGGTCGTTCACGTCGAAGACCGCAACGGGCGCAGTGACCTCACCCGCCGAGTCCAGGAGGGTCGGCAGATCGATCGGGTGCCCGGCGCGCTCCCACGTGCGCACGGCTTCGCTCAGTACCCAGAGGCCCATGATGTTGTGCAGCAGCCGGACGCGGCCGTCGACGCCGCCCTCGTTCGTGAAGTTCGCGGCGAGCGCCTCCGCGGTCAGCACCGGGCGGTCGACCTCGACGCCCACGAGCCCCCACGTGCCGCACGAGATGTAGGCCGCGGCATCCGCTCGCATGGGCACCGCGACGACGGCCGAGGCGGTGTCGTGCGAGCCGACCGCGGTGACGGCGACGTCGGGGTTCGCGCCGATCGACGCCGCCACCTCCGGCCGGAGGGCGCCGAGCCGGTCGCCGGGCGCGATCAGAGGGGGCAGGATGCCGCGCGGCAGGCCGAGCGCGGCGATGAGTTCGTCGTCCCAGCCGCCGCCGGCGCGGAGCAGGCCCGTCGTCGAGGCGTTCGTCAGCTCTGCGCGGGCCTGGCCGGTGAGCCAGAAGCCGAACAGATCGGGGATCAGCAGCGCGCTGTCGGCGAAGCCGAGGAACTCGGGCGGTTCCGAGGCGAACTGGTACAGCGTGTTGAACGGGAGGAACTGCAGCCCGTTGCGGGCGTACAGCTCGGCGTGCGGCATCCGCTCGTGCACGATGGCGACGCCGCGCTCGGTGCGTGCATCACGGTAGTGAAACGGATCGCCGAGAAGGCGGCCGTGCCCTTCGGCGACGCTGCGCAGGAGCCCGTAGTCGACGGCCCACGAGTCCACGCCGATGCTCCGGATGCCGGGCTCGGCGCGGAACGCCTCGCGCAGCCCGTTCACCGCAGCGCCGTACAGCCCGAGGATGTTCCAGTGCAGGCCATCCGCGGTCTGCACCGGATCGTTCGGGAAACGCGCGACCGCCGTCGCCTCGAGCGTGTCGGGGCCGACACGACCGATCATGACGCGTCCGCTCGTGGCGCCGAGGTCGACGGCCGCGACCGCCGTGGTCGCGCTCACCGCGGCCTACGGTTCGTCGAGTGCACGGCTTCGCGCCGAGTGGACGGGTTCGCGGCGCGGAAAGTCCGTGCAGTCGACG